>DCBH01000045.1 GCA_002313415.1 Flavobacteriales bacterium UBA1112 | reverse complement strand
AATGAATGACGTGCCTTCGGGCAACAACTTCTGTGCGTTGGCCAAGCCTTCTTCGCTCGCGATTGCGGCGAGCACGTGGACCGAAGTGGGAACACCCGTTTCGCACAAGGCGTCGTAGGCGGCTTGCAAGGACGCGCCCGTGGCCAGCATGGGGTCAATGAGGACAAGCGCTCGGCCTTCCATGTTGGGGGCCCCGAGGTACTCGATTTCAATGTCAAATCCGGCGTCGTGGTGCTTTCGGTAGGCCGACACAAACGCCGAGTCCGCGCGGTCCCATACATCCAGAACCCCTTGGTGCAAGGGCATGGCCGCTCGGAGGATGCAGGCCATCACCGGTTGATGGGCAGGAATGTCTTCGGTGGCTGTGCCAAGAGGCGTCGTGCACGTGGCCTTCGCCATGGGCCACGATTGCGCCAGTGCGCTGCCCAGTTCACGTCCCATCCGTTGCATGTTCCAGCGAAAAGCTGCGCGGTCTTCGTGACGGGAGGCGTCGCGGAGGTTGAGCAGCAGCTGGCCTGCCATACCGGGCGCGCGGTTGAGAATTTTGGATGCCATGCACCGAAAGTAATGTTCAGAAAGGTCGCGTCTTGTTGCTCATGAAAACAGCTCGCCTTGGGTGGCGGCGCGCAAGTCGGTGGGCGCTTGAACTTCAATGCTGGCGTGCTGCTTCACGAGCCGTGAGAATTGCCGGCAGGTGTTTGGGGTGTGGATGCTGTCCGGCTGATGCACCAGCAGGTGGAATTCGGTGAGGCCCTGGTCCTTCCATTCGGAGATGCGCTGGGCCCACTGGGAGAGTCGCGTCTCGTCGGACGTGTGCCCCTCGTACCCTCCGAAGCGGACAAGGACAAACGGGGCCGTGACCCGCATGTGCAAGGCGTCCCTGCGCCCCGCCGTATCGCTGATGACGGAGCCCATGCCAAGGTCCCGCAGTCGCGCCCACATCTCCTCGGCCTGCGCGCTGCCTTCAAACCATTCGGGGTGCCGAAACTCCACCGCCACCCGAAGTTCCTGCGGCCATTTCTCCAGGTAGGTCGCCATGGCGGCGGCATGCTTGGGCGCAAAGTGGGGAGGAAGTTGAATGAATGCAGGGCCGAGTTTGTTTCCGAGGGCCAAGAGGCCATCGATGAAGTCGTCGGTGGGCCCGTCGCAGTCGTTGAAGCGGCGGAAGTGCGTGATGATTTGGGGAAACTTGGGGCAAAATGTGAATCCCTCAGGCATCGCTGCGGCCCACTCGGCCATGCGGTCAGCAGGGTGGATTCGGTAGTGGGTGGCGTTGAATTCCAAGGTCCCAAACTGCCGGCCGTAGTGCCCCGTCCACGTGCGCTGGGCATCTTTTTCCGGATAGACCGATCCGCGCCAATTTCGGATGGTCCACATCGTGCCCCCGGCCCGCACCAACGTCGTTCCTTTCTCTCGGCCAGCGGGAGCGGCGTCGGCAAGTCGGAAGCCAGAAGGCGGCGTGGGATGGGTCCAATCCAACCCCTCCGGTGCGGTATCGAGTTTGCCAAACTTCACCTCCCGAAACTACAACGCGCGACTTCGGGAAAGCATGAGGATACGCATGCAAATCACACGCTCATCCAACTCGTTCAGGGATGAATTTTGTGAGAGATGAAAAGTTGGGGCTGGGGACTTGGCCGATGTTGGGAGTGCGGAGAGGCTCTCGTACCGAATGAGGTTGCTGGGGTTTGCCCGCCTTGCCGCTGGGCATGGCAAGCAATGCACGGCAGTGATGCGGTTTGTCAATTGGCCCAAGAACGGGTGGGGAGTATTGTTTTCGGGGTGGGGTTTCGATTGGGGTCAAAAACCCAGAAAGTGGTGCACCGAATGAAGTATGGAGGATTTCCGAGCTGTGGACGTGACCTAGGTCGGTGGATGGCCCAAGGGTGGCCAGCTCCTCCGCAGAACGCCATACTTCTTCCTGTGCCTTTGCATTGGCGACGACATGTTCGTCGGGGTTTTAATCCTCCCCAAGCGTTGGCGGAGGGGCTGGCCAAAGGGTGGGATCTTGAGATGCAAACTACGGTTCTTCGACGTCTCAAACATCGGGCCTCTCTCACAAGGTCCAACCGCTTGGCTCGGCAAGAGGCCCTGCGCGAGACGTTTGGGCTTGGAGATCGCAGGCCCTTGCCTCATCGAGTGGTTTTGGTGGATGACGTGTTAACCACCGGGGCGACCTTCCGAGCGTGTCGAAGGGTGCTTCACGATGCGGGAGTAGATGTATTGGGAGGAGTTTGGTTGGCCATGGGTTGAAGCGTTTTGTGGGTGTCGCTCGGTGCGGTCCTCATCCAAGTGAAGTGTACTTTTGGGATGTGGCACATGAACTCCCCATCGACATGACCTTGCCGCGAGTTGCGCGCTTGCAGCAACTTGTTCCGCCACTCAAGGCTTTGCTTGAAGGGGAATGCTGCGGATGGACCAATTTGGCCAATGCGGCTGCTGCCGTGTTTTCTGCAACAGGTTGGCATTGGGTTGGATTTTACCTTGTCGACGAGGTGAAGGACAATTTGGTTCTCGGACCATTTCAGGGACCAGTCGCATGCACGAGGTTGTTCCGAGGCAAAGGGGTATGTGCGTCGGCATGGGAACAGAAAAAGATTCAAGTGGTCCCAGATGTTCAAGAGTTTCCTGGTCACGTGGCGTGCAGTTCTGCAAGTCGGAGCGAGGTCGTGTTGCCAGTGCTCAATGAAGATGGCAAAGTCGTTGCTGTGTGGGACATCGACAGTGCGAAGGTCAACGATTTTACGGATGCTGAGGTTGGTGCTCTCTTGGATTTGACGGGCTTGGTTTCGGTGAAGTGGAATGATTGGACGTGGAGCATATGAGGATTTTTGAATCACAATGGCTTGCGATTCTGTATGTATTCCTCGTTGCCGGATGCGCTCAGGTTGGCTCTCCCACAGGAGGCCCCAAAGACGAGACACCTCCTTCGCTGCTTGAGGCAATTCCAGAGGTTGGTGCGACTGGGGTTAGGCCCGACCGACTGATTCTTGAATTTGACGAATATGTCAAGGCAGGACAATGGCGCTCTCAAATGTTGGTGAGCCCCCCTTTGGATGCATCCATAGATCTGATTGTTCGTGGTCGGAAGGTGGAGGTTTCTTGGGCGGGGCAGCTGAGAGATAGTTCAACGTACGTGTTTCAATTTGGGGAGGGCATCGTGGATGTCAATGAAGGCAATCCCGCAAAGCATTTGGTGCACGCGTTCTCTACGGGCGATCGTTTAGACACCTTAGTTATTCAGGGTGTTGTGAATGATGCCATCGACGGGAATCCTTCCGCGGACTTGCGAGTGATGCTCTATCCGGAGGCACTGTCCCTCGACAGTGTCCTTGCAGGGGTTGCGCCGCAATTCGTAGGAGCTACTGACGATCAGGGAGCTTTTGAAGTGGGTTACCTGCCACGAGGAGGGTATCGCGTTATGGCAGTGGAGGATGCCAACAGAAACTATGCGTGGGATGAGGGAGAGCGTGTGGCATTGGGCCCAAAAAACGCAATGGCGGGCGACACCAGTGTGCTGGTTTTAAGGTCGGGCGAGACAGAAGGTCCCCGAGCTCCCTATCTTTCGGAGGCTCGTAGAGATTCTACAGGACACGCCTCTTGGACTTTAAGCGAAACCTTACAGGTTGGGGATTCGCTCTCTTGGCTCGAGGCATGTGATTTGACTCTATTGAATGCAGACAAAAATCTCATCCAAGCGTGGGGTTGGGAAAAAAAGATGGACAGTGTCGCGATGCACTTGGTGTGGCATCACGCTCCGACATGGCCCGCAGGAGAGTGGACCACAGACACATTGGATGTGCCTGCACCGCGATGGACGGTCAAGGAGGAGATGGTCTTGACGGCAAAGCCTTTGGGTAAGCGCCTGCCGGGGGAAGCGCCGAAACTGAGCTGGTCTGCGCCACTTTCATCAGTAGATACCTCCCTCTTTTTGTTGAAAGTGGACAGCTCCCTCGTGTCGGCCGCGGTGGAGGGACCCTGGCCAAGCCTGGAAATGGTCTTTGCAGACAGGGGTTTAGTCAAACCAGGTGTCCATGTGTCTTTGACGATTTATCCCGGAGCATTGAATCGTGCAGGGGCCGAGTCGGAAGTCCTTCCTGCAGATACGCTTGACTTGATGTGGAGCGTCCAGCCCAAAGACGCTTTGTCAACGTGGATTTTGAATGTTCAAGGAGCACAATGCGCCGGATTGGTCGAATTGACAGATGGTCAAGGCATGCGATTGGATGTGGTGCCTGTCTATGGGGATACGGTTTTGACTTGGACGGGCATGGCGCCAGGTAGGGTAGGAGCGACTTGGTGGGGCGATCTTGATGCCAATCAGGTCTGGCGCAACGTGGATGTTGGCGCATGGTTGTCTCCTGAGCCAATCTTCAAGCTGGCACCAGTGGAATTGAGGTCCAATTGGGTCTTGGAAACCACCTGGAATTTGGACGCCTCGGCATGTGGCGGCGTTCTCGAGCCAATGGAAGCGAGGAAACCCTAACTGTTGATGTCAAGAAAACGCTTGACGCTCTCAAGAGAACCAAACACCACCAAGGTATCTGTAGCTTCAATGGTGGTCTCAGCTTTGGGAACCCCCAGAATGTGTTCCCGAACGCATGGTTCTCCGTTTTCGCCCATCTCCTCGAATTCGCGTCGAATGGTGATAAGTCGAAGCTCATAGCGTTTTGCCAATTCCAAATCTTCGAGCTGTCTTCCGTGACAAGCAGCTGGCGCTTTGAGCTCAGCGATTTCATAGTCGTCAGGGAGAGACAAGAATCCTCGAATGTTTGGATTAATGAGGCGCTCACTCACCACTTCTGCGACTTCGCTTTCTGGACTTAAAATCTCGGTAACACCCAAACTGCTCAAGATGCGTTCCTGATTGGCGTCGTTGGCACGGACAATGACTCTCGGCAATTTCAAGTCGAGCAGATTCAGGGTCGTCAGCACCGTAGCTTCAAAATTCTCTCCAATCGCGACAACGGCAGCGTCGAGGTCCTGGACATGCTGTGCGAGAAGCGCTTTTTTGTCTGTGGAGTCCAACGTTACCGCCAAGCTTACCTCTTCTTTGAGCAGTTCCGCGCGGTCCGCGTCTGCATCGAACGTGAACACTTCAGCGCCGCGACGGGCGAGGGATAAGGCGATTTGGGTGCCGTAACGCCCAGCACCAAACACAGCGAATCGAGAATGTGCCATGGTGCAAAGGACGACAGAAATCACTACATATCGTTCAGGCTTTCGCGGCGACTTCGCCTAGCCCAGCCTCTAGAACCTGACCAAACCTCACCACGTCTTCGAATGTGTTGTAAAGCGGGACCGGCGCCATCCGGATGACTGCAGGCTCACGCCAATCGACAACCACTCCTTGGGCCGTGAGGTGGTCAAAAAGCGTTCTTCCATAACCGTGTGCCACCACGCTGAGCTGACACCCACGAGAAGTGGGATCGACAGGAGTGAGAATTTCAAGGTTTGTTGCTGTGCGTTCAGCAACGAGATGCACAACGGTCTCAAGGTAGGCCGTCAAACGCCGAGAACGCTCCAAGAGGGAGGTCATGCCAGCCTCCAAAAACAGGTCGAGAGCAACCTTATGCACGGCCATATTCATGATCGGGGCATTGCTCATCTGCCATGCTTCGGCGCTCGGCATGGGGTGGAATTCAGGGCTCATTTTGAAACGACTTTCTTCGTCGTGGCCCCACCATCCCTCGAGTCGACGGATGGAATTTCCGCGCCCCGATTCATCCATGACATGTCGTTCGTTGATGAACACACCAGAGACGGCACCCGGTCCTGAATTGAGATACTTGTAACTGCACCAGCAAGCAAAATCCACCTCCCAGTTGTGAAGGTCAAGATGGACGTTTCCAATGGCATGAGCAAGATCAAATCCACAGGTTGAACCCACTTTGTGAGCCGCAGCTGTGATGGCTTGCATGTCGTGCAATTGACCAGTGTAATAATTCACCCCCCCAATCATGACAGTGGCCAACTCATCTCCCGCTTCCTCGATGGCGCGAAGGACATCATCAGTGCGCAGAAGGTGCTCTCCTTCTCGGGGAGCAATTTCAATCAAATCCTCATCTGGGTTGCCTCCATGAAGACGAATTTGACTGCACAACGCGTAGCGGTCGCTTGGAAAAGCCTTGGCCTCGCACAACAGTTTACGTCGTTGACCTCGAGGTTGATAGAAGCTAATGAGCAGCAGATGGAGATTGACGGTCAAGCCGTTCATCGCGACGACTTCGGTGGGCTTTGCCCCTGTGAGGTGGCAAAGACCTTTGACAAATCGATCATGGTAGCTGACCCATGGATTTTGGCCTTGGAAATGGCCATCAACCCCCAACTTCGCCCAGTCATTCATTTCAATGTCAAGCGCTTCTTTGGCCGCCTTGGGCTGAAGCCCGAGGCTGTTGCCTGTGAAGTAGATGGCATCACGGCCTTCGTGTTGTGGAAGGTGGAATCGCTCTCGAAATTCGCTAAGTGGGTCCGCGAAATCCAATTCGCGGGCCGCATCAAGGGTGGGAAGCTTTCTCATGCTGGGCTAATTTCGCACTGAAATGGCAACAACTCTTCAACGATCTTCTTCCGCCGCTTTATTTGACAAAGCTCAAAACCTTTTTCCAGGGGGTGTGAATTCGCCAGTGCGCGCTTTCAAATCAGTGGGAGGGACCCCCTTGTTCATGGACAAGGGTCAAGGTGCCCACATTTGGGACGCAGATGGCAACGAGTTCATTGACTTTTGTTGTTCGTGGGGCCCACTTATCCTGGGGCATGCCCATCCAGCCGTGGTGGAACGTGTCACGTCCACATTGGCCAACGGCACGTCTTTTGGCACTCCGACACGATTGGAAAATGAATTGGGCGAATTGATTTTGTCCAACCACCGTTATGCCGATCGCATTCGGTTTGTGTCTTCAGGCACAGAGGCTGCCATGTCGGCCATTCGTCTCGCTCGAGGAGTTACAGGACGAGACAAAATCATCAAGTTTGACGGCTGTTACCACGGCCATGTTGATGCTTTGCTTGTGAAAGCGGGGAGTGGCCTGGCGACGCTGGGGACATCTTCGTCGGCGGGTGTTCCTGAGGCATATGCAAGGGAGACATTGGTGCTGCCCCTGAACGATCTGGAGGCGCTCGAGGCGTGCATTGCACAATACAAAGATGAAATTGCGGTTGTGGCCATTGAGCCCATTCCTGCCAACAACGGTTTGCTTATCCAAGACCCCGAATTCCTGCGCGAAGTGCGCCGCATTTGCACCCGCGAGGGCATTTTGTTGCTTTTCGACGAAGTCATCAGCGGGTTCCGAGTAGGCTTTGAAGGTGCGGCAGGACTGTATGACATTCAACCCGACGTCCTGGCCTTTGGCAAGATCATTGGCGGAGGATTGCCCGTGGGAGCGTACGCATCGAGCAAGGAGGTCATGAAACACATCGCCCCGTCTGGCCCGGTGTATCAAGCGGGGACACTGAGCGGCAACCCTGTGGCGATGGCTGCTGGGGTTGCACAGCTCACGGAATGTTTGAAATCTGGATTTTATGAGGATCTCGACCGCAAGGCTGCTCGCTTGATTGATCCAGTCGTGGCCCATGCTCGAGGTCAGGGCTACAATTTCAACATCTTCCGACGCGGAAGCATTTTCTGGTTGGCCTTCTCTGATGCGGTTCACATTCGACGGAGCGACCAAATTGATTCCGACAGTATGGCATATTTCAGCACGATGCATGCCGCCTTACTGGAGCGTGGAATATACCTCGGGCCTTCGGGGTACGAGGTGGGCTTTGTG
The DNA here is from genome assembly GCA_002313415.1 of Flavobacteriales bacterium UBA1112. Taxonomy (GTDB): domain Bacteria; phylum Bacteroidota; class Bacteroidia; order Flavobacteriales_D; family Sanyastnellaceae; genus UBA11663. The sequence goes on along the minus strand of DCBH01000045.1, from coordinate 38,469 downwards.
TCAGCAGCTCACACCGATTCAGACTTGGACCGCGCCTCCGAGGCCTTCATCGAATCTTTGGACGTGGCTTTCGAATAAATTTCAAGGACAAGCCGTCCCAAAGTTGGAAAGGATCCCGTCAAGCAGATCTTGGACGTTGACGAAGCCGTCTCCATTGATGTCGGCGGCACAATCCACAGTGCATCCAAAGTCTCCCAAGAAAATCAAGACGTCGCCAATGACGATGAAGCCGTCGTTGTTGAGGTCGGCAGGACAGGTGTCCGTGTCAGGGCCCACATCACAAGTGATTTCCGTGAGGCCATCCCCAAAGAAGGATGCCGCACGGTCAAATGCATCTAGACCGATTTCTATGCCCATCAGTCGCCCAGGGACATCGTCGAAATAGGGATGAATTCCCCCGTAAATGCGCGACAAGCTGCATTCGTCGGAGGCATCTCTGTAGGTCGCCCATTGCAGTTCGATGTCAACGCTCGGACCATCCTCAAACACCAAGAATTCATCGGCAGGAGCGACAAATTGCCCCATTCCTCCAGGAAAATAGGCATCTCCTGTAAAGGCGGTTAAGACTTCCGCTGCGGCACGAGAGAAGGTGCTGTGACCACTGACGTATCCAGCAAAAGGGGGGCTCACGAACGAAGGTCGCTGGTAAGGCTCCCAAGATTTGGCAAGGACCCATCCTACTCCAGCGAAATCAGTGTCCACGTTGTTGATTGCTGAACTGCCTTTCCAGCCCCAAATCTTGATTTCTCCAACGTTCACACCAAAATCTCCTGCGAGGGCATCGCCGGGTTGAATCGTTTCAATTCTTCCAGGAATCAAGGGTAACCCACCTGGATGATAATTGGAAGCGGATGGTTCAGTTCGTTGTCCGAGGTCAGCCATGCCTCTGATGGCAGTAACCGGTCGGGAGGTGTCGTACCAGCCTTTGGCGCCCCAGGCGGCGATGGCACAGTCGTGCATGGCTCCTCCCAAGGCCAAATAAGCTTTCACGTCCCATTCTAAATCCGCCAAAATTTCACCCTCCCCATGGAATTGTTTAACCAGCTCGGGATGGTCACTTACATAGTTTAAAATGGTAAACCAGTGGCCTGGCGGCGTTTCCGAATCAGGTCCATCTGCCCAGAATTCAGCAAGCACCCTTGCATAGTCTCCACGAGGAACCACATTGGATTCGTAAGGTTGACCCGTGAATGGGTTGACGCTGTGCCCTGGGCTTGGCGATCCTCCGTTTTCTTGGTCGTACAAAGAGGCGTAGGCTTCGAGGCTGGTTGGATAGGATTCACGATTTCCAATGGAAGCGGGACTGATGTCCCACATGACACCGTCATTGGGGTCGAGAAGACTGGACCAAAGGGCAACCATCGCGTGACCATCAGCGTAGATGTCGGAGGTGCCAGATCCATCCATTGCGTGCAAGGCGGGCAAGCCCGGATCGTGGTAAACACGAAACTCAAAGCCGTCACGGGTGTGCGTGGAGAGGTCTTGTTCGGCCAAAGCCCATGCCGTGACCTGACCCCACTCTGGGGACAGGAAGGGCGGCGTTTCTCCTGGGATGGGATTGCCACTCTGGTCGATGAACAAATCGAGTGTCAAAGGCTGCCATCGATTCAAATCGATGACTGATGCATTTCCAGGCAAGTCGACAATCAGTGCGGGGTTCAGTGGCTCGTAAATGACATTCGCATAGTCGTTCTGCTCGTTGGACTGGTCCTGCAGGCCAAAGGCGATGATTTGTTCGGCGATGTAATTCCCCAAGGCTCGACCATCCCCAGTGCCATAATCTGTGCTCGTGAAATCCAGATCATAGCCTAGGGTGGTCATGTGCTGGTCGTATCCTTGAAATAGGCTGCTGGCTTGAGGAGCGTTCGCAAATCGGTGACTTAGGAGTCTATACATGCCAAAAGCAATGGCTTCATTCCGGGCTTCTTCTGTCGTTGTGGCTGGTGTAAACCCGCCGAATTCTGCGACAAAACCATCGTATTCCTGCCCCAAAAAGGCAGGACAGGCTGAGGCATCCATCACAGCCCAGGCATCCCACATCAACAAGGACGAGTGCCACAGGTTTCGCGCGTGAACGGTGGGCCGAGCGAAATCTCCACGGATGCTTGCAAGGAGCAGTTCGTTCCATTGTCGCGCCATGCTGTGATCGGTGTTGACTTCGGGGAAAGAGTTTTCTTCTTCACATTGGGGATTGGGGTTGTTAGGGCACACATCGCAAGCATCGGGGATGCCATCCAAGTCGTAGTCTGCGGAACTGGCAGCCAATGCACAGTTGTTGGACATGATGACGTCGTATCCAGCACACCGCCCGCTTAAGATGTCGACGAGGCCGTCGTTGTTGACGTCGAGCAGCGCCACATCATAGCTGTTGGTCACCCAATCAAAGCTTGCATTGCCGTAGGGGTCGATGAAGTTGCCATTGTCATTTTCATAAATGGCCATGCGTCGATTGCTGTTGCACGGTGGGATGTCCACATCAACATCCGAAACCACAACATCCATGTCTCCATCCAAATCGAGATCTGCAGCATGAACGTTACCTCCAAAACCGTTTGAAGAACTGAAATTGAGGTTGACAGTATTGAATCCAAGGCTGACATCTGCTTCATGAGAAGTGGCGGTAAGAATTTTATCTGCACCGTCATCTACCACATAAAGGTCTAGCATGCCATCGCCGTTGAAATCCACAACTTCAAACATGTATGGAGAGGCATTCGGGACGAGGTTTTGCCATGAAGAAAAATTGCCAGACCCATCATTGAATAGCACAATCACCCCTCTGGAGTTCCAGGGAAAGACGTTGTAAAGGGTCGTGTTTTTGACAATGTCTAAATCACCGTCGCCATCCATGTCATGGATTTGACCGGCAGTCCCAAAAGCGCTGTTCAACAAATTTCCAGCGCGTTCGTCGCCTTCGTCTGTAAAGTGGCCGGTCCCGTCGTTGATGAGGAGAAAATCCTTTGCAGTTCCACCCCCACCATTTACCCTGTAATTGACAAAGTAGAGGTCTTCTGCCCCATTGCCCGTGAGGTCGCCAGCCCAAACCGCACAAATGAGTGGTTGGTCGCTGACCAGGGTGGGTAGGCGAGCGTCGGAATCGTCGGCCAATCCCAGCCAATTGCCTGCTTCATCTTCTCCGAGGTTCATGTACAGCATGGGCTGCTGATTGAATGTGTTGACGATCACGACATCGTCCCACAAATCGCCGTCGACATCGACGACATAGACGTCTCGAGCAAAGCTTGGGTTGGAGATGAATTCAGGAGCTAACTCTGCGGTCATGTCGACCAATACACCTTCCTGGTTGACGAGCAATACGTCGGATTTCGGCGGCTCAGTGGCGGCAGAAAAAGGTTCTTTTCGAACGACGATGACATCAGTCCAGCCGTCCTTGTTGAGGTCGGCGGGCCAGAGGTCTTTTTCTTCATCGTCTGCATTGGCCACGCTTGACAGCATGAGGCGTTCCTCAGTTTGAATGTCCCACTCAAGCCACTGCGCTTGTGTTGTGGAGGACGTGAACCCGAGACCTAGGATGACAACAGGTAGAAGAGGCGGAAGGCGAAGCATGCGATGACGTTTGAACATGAAACCGGATGGCGAGGCCACTTCACGGATGCAAGTGCATCCAACTTACGACAATTTTACATTGATGTCCCTTTGTGCATAAGCAAATTTTAGAATAAACATGGCGACTACAGGAGAAGCATGAGAAAGGCGGAGGCAATCACCAAAAACGGTGCGGCCAGCACTCCATCGAGATGCCAACCAGTAAAATTCTCTCTCACCGACTCTTCACCTTGCAGGGCAGCCAATGCTCGGCCAGGTCGCAAGATCCAGTGCGCCCAGAGGCACTGAGCTGAGAGCGCGAGCGGAATGGCCTCATGTGGCTTCAGACCATCTTGCATGCAACGGCATACCCATACCAGAAAACTGATTGCACCTGCCGCGGCGATGAGGTTCCGAGACAAATTGAGTGCGCGTTTGGCGGAGGTTACCATGGGAATTGTCGTCATGTGCGGCCGGTCAATTTCAATGTCTCGGATGTCAAAAGGCAGAGTCAGCCCTGCAATGAAGAGCGCACGTTGAGCCCAAAGGATTGGGTCGATTCCGTGTTCAGGATGGTGTGTGGTTGCAGTGGCCCAAACCACCGCGATGAGCGGAATCTTGAGCCAAGATACTTTTCTCAGCCCACCGTTCATAAGCGGCACGAACGCGTATGTCAGAGAGGCAAGACCCAACCCAATTGCGACCGACAAACGTCGTGGTTCGTCCCATCCGAGGTCTGCCACAAATGCGATGTTGAATCCAATCCAAAGACCCACCCATCCCACAACCATGGTCCATTTCCAACGATCCCAAAAGGTGCGGCGAATTGTTGGCATGGCATGGGGATGTCTTGTGTGCTTGATGGCGCGCTGCAACGTATAACCCAGCCCAGTTGAACACGACACCCAAATGGCCACCAACATATCGCCGTGATCGAGACGGAAAAGGTCTGCGGCCCACAACCAACTGAAACAGGTTGTGACAAATGCGCCGAGGGCAATCCAAATTTGGGTGAAAGACAGAAACTGCCGAATCATGGGTCAAAGTTCGACCACCCATGACCTCAGATGCTGAGTTGGTGGACGGGATGTTGATACCTTAGGGCAAGGGAGCAGAACACGAGATGTACTTTTGCTCTTTCTCTGCCATTGTTGCACGTCACATAGACTTGATTCTCATGAAGATTGGAAGTTTTGTCTCTCGCCATTTGGGTCCTCGTGTTGAAGACCAAAAGGCCATGCTCCGGACCCTTGATGCCCCCTCTTTGGATCACCTGATTGAACGCACTGTGCCTGGAGCGATTCGACTGCGCGAGCGCCTCAATGTATCTCAGGCTTTGACGGAGAGTGAATATTTAGAGCACATCGACGGTTTGGCAGCTCAAAACACAGTCTTCCGCAACTACATAGGGATGGGCTATTACCCCACGGAGGTGCCAAGTGTCATTCGCCGTAATGTGCTTGAGAATCCAGGATGGTACACGGCCTACACGCCTTATCAAGCTGAAATCGCTCAAGGCCGGTTAGAGGCTTTGCTGAACTTCCAAACCATGGTCATGGACCTCACTGGCATGGAAGTGGCCAACGCATCTCTCCTTGACGAGGGAACAGCTGCCGCGGAAGCCATGGCCATGTTGTTCGCAGCGCGTCCACGACCTCAAGTCAAGGCGGGGAAAAACTGTTTTTTGGTGGATCAAGCGGTTTATCCTCAAACCTTGAGCGTGTTGCGCACCCGAGCGGCACACCTTGACATTGACATGCTGGTGATGAGCCGCGAAGAGATGCGGGGCGCTGTGGAGGCGGACAACGTTTTTGGATGCCTTGTTCAGTACCCAGATGCCAATGGTGAGGTGGAAGACATGACCGGATTTGTAGAGGACATGACTGAGCGCGAGGTACGCTCGGTATTTTGTACGGATTTGATGGCGCTACTCGTTCTGAAGAGTCCGGGAGCGATGGGCGCAGACGTTGTGGTTGGCAGCTCGCAACGCTTTGGCGTTCCGATGGGATATGGAGGGCCACATGCAGCTTTTTTTGCTGCACGTGAGACTTTTAAACGTCATTTCCCTGGCCGAATCATAGGCGTCTCGATGGATCGACTCGGGCAGCCCGCCCTGCGAATGGCACTTCAGACACGCGAGCAACACATTCGCCGCGACAAAGCAACATCCAACATTTGCACTGCCCAAAGTTTGCTTGCAGTAATGGCATCGATGTATGCCGTGTTTCATGGTCCACAAGGGCTGCGCGCCATAGCTGAGCGTATACATACGTATACCAAGGGGCTGGCGTTGTCCCTTGGGGCTTCCGAAAGCTTAAGTGTCGTCAATCTATGCTACTTCGACACCTTAAAGGTTCGGGTTTCTGGAGGGGAAGACGCCATGAAAGCCTTACGCGCTCGAGCTGAATCGAAGCGGGTCAATCTGCGCTATTACGAAGACGGAGAACACGTTGGCATTTCCTTAAATGAACGAACCAATTCAGATGACTTTGCCACATTGTGCTCGGCTCTTGGGGTGAGCCCTGTGCAAGGAATAGAGTTCGACACTCCCTTCTTTGGACCCGTCGCCCGCGAGGTAAATTATCTCCACCATCCCGTTTTCAACCGGTATCGGTCCGAAACGGAAATGATGCGCTACATCAAGAAACTTGAAAACAAAGATCTCAGCCTGACCCACGCCATGATTCCCTTGGGCTCGTGTACCATGAAGCTGAATGCCGCCACGGAGCTGATTCCCATTACATGGGCAGCATTTGCGGAGCTTCACCCATTTTGTCCTGCCGACCAAGCGCGTGGAACGAGATCAATGCTCAAAGATTTGGAAAAAGACCTGGCGGAAATCACGGGCTTCGCTGGGATTTCTCTCCAACCCAACAGTGGTGCCCAAGGTGAGTTTGCCGGGCTCATGGTTATCCGGGCTTACCATGCATCACGGGGTGAATCTCACCGCAATGTCTGTCTCATCCCCAACAGTGCTCACGGGACCAACCCTGCGAGTGCAGTGATGGCGGGGATGAAGGTGGTTGTTGTGGGATGCGACAGGCATGGCAACATCGACATCAAAGACCTTCGTTCTAAAGCTGAAGAGCACAGCGCTGCCCTTGGCGCGTTGATGATCACCTACCCATCTACCCATGGAGTGTTTGAGGCCTCTGTACTCGAAGTCACGGAATTGATTCACTTGCACGGCGGTCAGGTTTACATGGATGGGGCCAACATGAACGCGCAAGTGGGACTCACGAGCCCTGGTATGATTGGAGCAGACGTATGTCACCTCAATTTGCACAAAACATTTGCCATCCCACATGGTGGTGGTGGACCAGGGATAGGTCCCATTGGCGTGGCTGAACATCTTGTTCCTTTTCTCCCCGGTCACGACGTGATCCCCGTAGGCGATGAAATGTCCATCGACGCCATTAGTGCGGCACCATATGGAAGCGCCCTCATCGCTCAGATTCCTTATGCTTACATCAAAATGCTTGGACAGTCTGGATTGACCGAAAGCACCAAAGTTGCCATTTTGAATGCCAATTATTTGAAGGCGAGACTGGAAGGAGCATATGACATTTTGTACCAAGCTAAAAATGGAACAGTCGCACATGAGATGATTCTCGATTGCCGCGCATTCAAGGAGGTGGGAATTGAGGTTATGGACATTGCCAAGCGGTTGATTGACTACGGCTTCCATGCTCCAACTGTTTCTTGGCCGGTTCCAGGTACATTGATGGTGGAGCCTACGGAGAGCGAAAGTTTGGAGGAACTCGACCGTTTCGCAGATGCCATGTTGAGTATCCGCGAAGAAATCGCTGCCATCGAGCGCGGAGAGGCAGACCGCGAAGACAACGTCTTGAAAATGGCTCCGCACACGGTGGAAGAGGCAGTGGCCTCGGAATGGACCCACGCCTATTCGCGAGAAAAGGCAGTCTATCCGATCCAAGATTTGCGGGTCAATAAATTTTGGAGCTCTGTGGCTCGTGTGGACAACGCTTTCGGAGATCGAAACTTGGTTTGCTCATGCCCACCGATGTCGGCATTCGACCAAATTTTGGCTTAAATCACTTTCACGACGTGGTGTTCGCAATCCTTTCAGCATTTTCCAAAGACTTTTTATCGAAAAACCTATTTTCGCCCTGTATTTGACATTCCAAAACCTTACATACATGAAGCACCTTTACATTTTGGCCCTTGGAGGCCTACTCAGCTTCAGCGCACAGGCTCAATTCAACCAGCCTTCTGCTGCAGCCAAAGAAGACATGTCACCTCGTCAAAAGGTGACTCAAGTTCAAACTAATGCAGAACGGGTAACCTTCTGGACGAATGACATCAGCGATTGTGCGACGTGGTCTTTCGGCAACGGGTCGATGGAAGCTGGCCAGCCTTGGACAGACATCGACATCAACTTTGAGTGCACCACAGTGGGCCCAACAGGTCCTTATAACGGCTGGGCGGGCTCAAACCCCGTGGGGACTCCACAACCTGGACTAAACAGCACAACGTCAGACAATGGATTTCTGATGATTGACTCGGACTTTTTCGGAGCCGATGCCAACTACGACGCGAGCTGGGTCGAAAATTCTTGGGTTCAAACAGTCGACCCCATCGATTGCTCTGCGTACCCCTACGTGAGCATCTCATTTCAAACGCGCTACCGCTGTTGGGACAACGGGGCTTCCGATGGCAGTGAGAAGTGCTTCGTCGAAATCAGCCGCGATGGCACGACATGGCCGACGTTAACCAACGCCTACACCACCGAGTGGATGAACGAGGGCATGGTCGATTACGATGGTGAAATGGTTCAGTGCCGTTACGAAGTGTTTCCCGATTCAGAGACCGGTTATCAATCGGACAACCCTTCCATCCTTGAATTTGATGTGACTGAAGCAGCAGGTGGTCAGGGCAGCATTTGGGTTCGTTTCCGGTGGGTCGGCACCTGGGGTTACTCCTGGGAAATCGACGATGTCGAGGTTTATGAAACACCCGAAAATGATACGCGGATTGACAACTACTTGAGTTACTCCAACTACTTTCAAACCGGTCTTTATGAGTACGGAGCTTGGGCGCAAAGCCAAATCCCCGACGATTTGCAGGCAGGTGCCAAAGTGTACAACGTGGGTTACGCTGACCAGTCCAACGTGATGATTGACATGGATGTGAATGGCAACGCCTACATGTCCAATACCATCGATACCCTGGGTTACTCCTCAAACGACACACTTGTGGTGTCCTACCAGCCTACTGGCTTGGGAGAGCAGACGCTGAACTACATTCTTTCAGCGGACGCAGAAGATGAGAATCCCAGCAACAACAGCGCCACGCAAAGTTTTGAAGTGACAGATTTGCAGTACGGCCGTGACAATGGAGCTGTGACAGCAGCATTTCCTGGCGATGGCACAGCGGATTTCATCGCCATGCCGCTCTACGACATCATCAGTGACGTAACCATTTATGCCATTGATGTGGCCATTCTTGACGGTTCTGAAGATGGCACCCCCATTCGAGGTTTTCTCGTTGACATGTTTGATGGTCTTGCTCTGACCGAGCAATACGGCGGCGAATTGATTAGCTCTGCTGAGGTGGATATGGCCACAGGCTACACCAACAGTGGTGACGGGGACATTGTGTGGTATACCCTTGCTTTGGAAGAGCCGTACCAAGCCGCTGCCGGCGATTGGATCGGCGCTGCATTTGAGCACTACGGAGGAGCCAACGTTCAAATTGGTGAGGCACAATACACTTTCGATCAAACGGCGTTTGTGTACGGGCCCTTCGGCAGTGGTTCAGCCTATGGGTGGTACTACAGCAATGAAGTCCCCATGGTTCGTTTGAATTTGGATCCGTCGGCCACCACCACAGTCAACGTTGAAGAGGTGGCGTCGATGAATGGCTTCGAATTGTTTCCAGCGTTTCCCAACCCCGCTAACGACAACACTCGCTTCCAATTCCGTCTCGACCAGACGTCTGAGGTCACCTTCGAATTGCGTGATGTGACAGGCAAGTTGGTGGAGCAGCGTGACCTAGGAACGCAGCCCGCGGGATACAACAGCTTCTTGATTGAGACCTCAGCCTTTGGTGCAGGTTCTTACACGGCCGTTCTCACAGTGAATGGTGCAAGAACCACCCAGAAGTTGATGGTCAAGTAAACTTGAATGTTCCGCCGTTTGAAAGACGGTTTGGGAAAGGGGAGGCTCGAGCCTCCCCTTTTTCTTTTTTGCAGCGACGTGAAATGATGGCCCGTCATGGTGGTCCTTTTTGCCTTGCGCTGTAAATTCCCCTCAAAAATTGAATCACTTGAACATGAAATCAATGTCTCTCTTCGCAGGGTTCGTTCTCTGCACTGCGGCTGCAATCGCTCAGCGTCCAGCCATTTTTGACCAGGCCTCGATGCCTGTCCCCGCCTCCGTAGAGGAAGCAAATGCCTCTCGTAAAGCGGGGTTGACTGCGCTCGAAAGCGCACGAGGAGGAGGAGCGATCCTTTTCCAAGAAACTTTTTCCAATGGTTTCGATGGTTCCAATGGCAATGGCGCTTGGACTGTGGAAGACAATGCCAACGACAGCCTTTGGGCTTGGGTAATGCCAGGCGGGCAAGGCGTCTACGCCGACGGCAATGCCACAGGTACCGCACATCCAGGAGGGGAGTTTAGCACCAACATTGGCGCATTGGCTTCAACGACAGCGAGTGACGGTTGGATGATTTTCGACTGCGACTTCTACAACACGCCGATTGCTTCGGGTTATCAAGATACTGAGGGGGCCTTGGTGAGTCCAAATCTCGATTTCACGGACAATGCCTCTGTGATTGTGAGCTGGGAGTCTTATTTCCGTTACTGCTGCTTTCCTTACGCACCAGTTTACCTCGAAGTTGGTACCACGGAAGACGGGGTGACCTCTTGGACCACCTTTGACGCTCACGGCTCGTTCATTGAGTCGGCCAACAGCGCCTCTGCCAATCCATTGCCTGTGAGCATGGACGTCAGTTGTGTGGCTGCCAACATGGACTCTGTGAACTTGCGGTTTGCCTACCGCCAGGCTCCTGAAACGGGCACTGCCTACAGTCACTATTATTGGGGAATTGATGATGTCTTGGTAACATCAAATGACGTGGTCAACGACATCGAAATCACCCAAGTGACCAACGGGGATGTTTTCAGCGTGTGGGAGTACCGTTTGACGCCTTTGGAGCAAGCCATTGCTAGTGCAAATGGGGGGATGGTGGCAGGAGTGATGTATCGCAACGTCGGAACTGAAAACCAAACCAATGTGGAAGTGCTTGTTGAGGTGCTTGACGCCGGTGGGGCAGTTGTGAACAGCACCACAGCACTGATCGACACGGTCTACACTTTCGCGAATGCGTCCACTTGCCCGGCGAATACCCAAGACACGCTTTACGTGAATACAAATTGGGAACCTTCTGCCGTTGGGGATTACGGGCTTCGCATCACAATGACTTCAGAACAAGAGGATGCGTCGCCTGCGAACAACGTGTTGGCGAAGGACGTCCTGTATACGGATGACATGTACGGCCACGACGATGTCAGCGTCTTGGACGCGGAACTTCGCCCGCGTGAGAGCGACGACATCACAGACTTTTTTGATCCGACAGGTTATGGCTCATTTTTCACTTGTCCGAATCCGGGTTCGGTGGCCTATGGTGTTGCCGTCCGCTTTGGTCCCAACAGTGGCTTGACCATTGCTGGTGATGAAGATGACCTTGAATTCGAGACTCGTCTTTACACCCTTGACGGTTCGGCAGGCATTACAGACAGCCCCTTTGATGCGGCTTATTGGGTGTATGACGTTGCTTGGAGCAACCCAGCCGGAACGTCAGAGATTGAAACGTATTTAGAATTTGATGACCCCATTGATCTTGAAACGTGGGAAATTGGCATTGGCGGAAATTATTATTTCGCCGCAGTGATGGACGAGTTTGGATCTGCAACTGAGCTTACTGTCTTGGCTCAGGCAAACAGCGACTCAGACAACAGCACAGGGAACTTCAACCAAACGGGAGCTGGCGACTTTGTGTGGTTCACAAGTCAGACCGCCACTCCAGCGGTTCGTTTGATCACCAGCGAGCGCGAGGCCATAGAACTGCTTGCTGCCAACCATGGCATCCGTCTGGAACAGAACATGCCAAACCCGGCTCTGGGAACCACCACAATCCGCTTCGAATTGGGTCAAAGCCACGATGTAGAATTGGAAGTACGTGATGCGATGGGTCGCTTGGTCACTTCCAATGATATGGGAACATTGGGAGCGGGATCTCATACCTGGGATCTTAATCTCAGTGGATGGGCTAGTGGCATGTACACTTACACTTTGAAGGCCGACGGCTTGCGTACAACCAAAAAGTTGACGGTCAAGTAAGGCGACGCCCTGAATAGAACTTAGACAAGGCACGGCCCATGACGGGCGGTGCCTTGTTGCTTTCAAGTTTATTTTCGTCGCATGGGATGGAAGTCCATGTTGAGTCAGCCTCTGGCGCGATGGGCCATGCGACGTTTGCGCAGGGATGTAGCTCATCCCCAATCTGTGCAACGTGAGGTTCTGCAGTCCTTAGTTTCAAAGGGCAAGGCAACGGCATTTGGCAGAGATCACGATTTGCAGGACGGATTGTCTGTGGCGGAATTCCAAGCGCGCGTGCCGGTTCGCGATTATGAAGGATTGCGGACTTACATGGAGCGTGCCGTGAAGGGGGAGCGAGATGTGGTTTGGCCTGGGGTGCCGTTGTACTTCTGCAAGACAAGCGGGACCACCTCAGGAGCCAAGTTTATTCCACTGACCAAAGACAGCATGCCCAACCACATCGGGAGTGCGAGAAACGCGCTCTTCGGTCACATTGCTGGAACGGATGAGGCTTCTTTTCTAGATGGGAAGATGATTTTTTTGCAGGGTAGCCCTGCGTTGTACAAAACATCTGGCGGTGTCAAATTTGGGCGCTTAAGTGGCATTGTAGCACACCACGTGCCGAGTTACTTGCAATCCAATCGTCTTCCTTCATGGGAGACCAATTGCATTGAAGATTGGGAAACCAAAGTAGATGCCGTGGTGCAAGAAACACATGCCGCCGATTTGAGGTTGGTCAGTGGCATCCCGTCATGGGTGCAGATGTACTTTGAACGGCTTCTGGATTACACAGGCAAAGAGACGGTCAGTGAGGTGTTTCCAAACCTTTCACTGTTTGTACATGGAGGTGTCGCATTTGGGCCTTACGAAGAGCGGTTCAAACAATTGTTGGGCTTTGACATTCCTCGAGTGGAATTGTATCCGGCTTCCGAGGGCTTCCTGGCATACCAAGATGCACCTCATGTAGAAGGCATGTTGCTGAATGTGAATGATGGCATTTTCTTTGAGTTCATTCGTGCAGATCAGTACTTTGAAGACCATCCACCGCGCTATACTGTTGGGGAAGTGGAGCTTGGAGTGCAGTATGCGTTGGTGTTGAGCAGCAACGCCGGACTGTGGGGTTACGACATTGGGGATACAGTCAAATTTGTATCTCTCGATCCCCCTAGGATTTTAGTGACAGGACGAATCAAGCATTTTACATCTGCTTTTGGTGAGCATGTGATTGCAGAAGAAGTGGAGGGAGCTGCTCAAGAAGCCGTTGCGGCCCATGGTGGGGTAATCACCGAGTTTCACGTTGCTCCGCAAGTGACGCCTAAAGAGGGGTTGCCTTACCACGAGTGGGTGGTGGCATTTGAGCACGTACCTGAGGATTTGACAGCTTTTGCCAACGCCGTGGACGAGGCTCTTCAATCGCGCAATCCTTATTATAAGGACTTGATTCAAGGGGCGGTGTTGCGACCGGCGGTATTTACCCTTGTGCCGCCAGGATGCTTTATTGAAGCGATGAAGCAACGCGGCAAGTTGGGAGGGCAAAACAAGGTCCCCCGTCTCGCGAACGACAGATCCATGGCTGACCTTTTGCTCGAATGTACCACGCCAGAAAAGATGGCTGCGCCATGAAAATTCTTGCCATTACAGGCGGCAGTGGATCTGGGAAGAGCACTGTATTAAATGGACTGAAAGACCATTTCAAGCAGCGATTGTCCGTGCTTTCGCTCGACGACTATTATCGACCTAAGGAGGTTCTGCCCATCGACGAGAATGGAGAAACAAATTTTGATGTTCCTGCGGCCATTGACCACTTCAAACTGCATGCAGACATGTTAACGTTGGAGAGGGGAAAGAGGGTTTCTTTCGAGACCTACACGTACAACAAGAGTTTGATGAAGTCGGAGCTGGCTGTGATTGAACCGCGGGAGTGGCTCGTGGTGGAGGGGTTGTTTGTGTTGTGCTACGAAGAGGTTGCCGCGTTGGCCGACATGAAGGCCTTCATTTCCGCATCTCCCGCCGTTCGGCTCGCCCGGCGCAAGCATCGTGACATGACTGTGAGAGGCTACACGCCGAAGGAAGTAGAGTACCAGTGGACGCACCATGTTCTTCCTGCGGACGCCACCTACATTGACCCGTGCCGCGCCATGTGTGATGTTGTGATTGACAACGACGAGGATTGGAGCGGCGGTTTGGCCCAATTGATTGAACAGATGGAAGCCTTGGACGATTCATCTATGAAAGACAAGCAATCATGAAAAAAGCTTTTACACTTCCAAATTGCAAAACCTGCCAAAGGATTTTCGATGACCTTCAGCCCGAACAGTTCGGATGTCAAGTCATTGACATCAAAGAAGAAGGTATATCTGCCGAAGACCTCGATGAAATGAGGGCTCATGCGGGTTCGTACGAGGCTCTTTTCAGTCGTCGCGCGATGAAATTTCGAAGCATGGGATTGGCGAATAAGAATCTTACAGAAGGTGATTATAGGGCGTTGATTTTGGAGGAATACACGTTTTTAAAACGCCCTGTTTTTCTTACTGAATCAGGGGTCACTGCAGGTTCGGCCAAGGCTCAAGTTTCCGCGGCGCGAGATTTGCTTTCTTGAAGGCGGTGACAAATGCGACTGGCCCTTCCCAATGGAGGGCTCACCTCGCCTTGTGGGGGGTGGGGCTGATTTACGCGTACAATTATCTCGTGGCCAAAGGCCTCATGCCAGAAAAGATTGGGCCGTCGGGATTCATCGCCTTACGCGTTGCAGGGGCGACGCCGCTCTTTTGGCTTCTTTACGCGTTCCGCTGGGAAAGGGTGGCTCGTGTTGACCTCGGACGGATTTGGTTGTGCGGGTTGGCAGGGGTCACGGTCAATCAATTGCTCTTTTTCAATGGATTGGCCATCACCAGCCCAGTGCACGCCAGCATCATCATGACGATCAACCCCGTTCTGGTGTTGTTGATTAGCGCCGCGTTGCTAAGCACAGCAATCACATATCGCAAGGTCGCGGGCATTGCCCTCGGCGCAGCAGGCGCCATTACCTTGTTGTTAAAGAGTGGAGGAGGGAGCCTCGCTTCTCACGCCAGTTGGCAAGGGGATTTGATGGTGTTACTCAACGCAGCTAGCTACGGCGTGTATTTGGTGGCGGTCAAACCGCTCATGGCAAAATATCGCCCATTGACCGTCATTTCGTGGGTTTTCTTGTTTGGCGGATTGATGGCCTTGCCCTTTGGAGCTTCCCAGGTTGCGGAAATTGAATGGTCTTCCTTTGGAACTCAGGACTGGTTGGGAGTAGGGTTTGTTGTCTTGTTCACCACATTTTTTGTGTATCTGCTCAACATTTACGCTTTGGGTAGGGTGCAGCCCACGGTTGTTAGCATTTACATTTATCTCCAGCCGCTTCTTGTGGGGGTCATGGTGTGGCTCGCTGCACAACTGGGTGGGGCAGATTATACGGCAGACATGGGTTGGTTGCAGGCAGGTTGTGCGGGGTTGATTGCCGCGGCCGTATGGCTCGTAAGTGTGCCAGGAAGAGATAGGAAGCGACAGAAGCACTAGCCTTCTCGTTTGGACTTTGTTCAGCGTATATTAGTGTTTCATGGCGATACGCAAACCCTTCAACCTGACGGCGTGGATCGAAGAAAACCGAGAACTTCTCAAGCCACCCGTAGGGAACAAAAACCTCTATGTGGAGAGCGGCGATTACATCGTCATGATTGTGGCCGGCCCCAATGCGAGAAAGGATTACCACTACAATGAGACAGAGGAGCTTTTCTATCAGCTTGAAGGGCACATCACCGTCCGAATTCAAGAGAATGGCGAAGCAGTTGACATGAAACTTGGTCCAGGGGACATGTACTTGCATCCCGCTGGTGTACCTCACAGCCCCATACGAGAAGCGGGCTCTCTTGGACTTGTAATTGAACGCAAGCGCAAAGGGACGCCAATGAAAGACGGTTTGATGTGGTTTTGTGAAAAATGCAATCACAAATTGCAGGACACCTACTTCGAGCTTGAAAACATCGAGAAAGACTTTCTGCCTCGGTTCCGACAATTTTATGGAAGCGAAAGACTACGAACATGCGATTCCTGCGGCCATGTGATGGAAGCTGACTCTCGATTTGTGGATTGAAATTCTGTTGTGACAAAGTCAGGCCGAGATTGAGAAACGCACGATACACTCTTTTTATGCGGTTTTCTGTTTTCCCTCTCTATGGCATGTTTTGCCTGAATTCATTTGGTGAAATGACAATCGTGTTCACCGACGCCATCTCGGTTTTGACCGAGATTGAAAAAGCCTTTGACCAGAGCGTTTGGCAGAGACAGACGCTTCGCAGGGATAAAAAAAAAGCTGACGATAAACCAAACGCAGGGGCAAATGTGATTCCGGGGATTGTAGACTGTATTGATGAGGAATTGATTGATCCCGACGTGTTCTGTACGGAGGAATGGGATCCCGTGTGCGGTTGTGATGGGGTGACGTACAGCAATCCATGTTACGCGACATATTATGGAGGGGTGACAGAATATGTCCCTGGTGAATGTGGCCAAATGGAAGAATGTGACCCCGTGATTGAAGCTTGGGCAAGTGAAGTGCCAGGGATATGGAACTTCCTTGTTTACGATTCTTCGAGCCCCAATGGAGAACCCTTTTCCCAAGATATGCTTGAATGGAATGGCAATGGCGAGGTCATCGGTGACGGCCCGAATGGATCAACTCATATTTCGTTTTGGGGCACCAACGACTTTTTGTTTGTGGCCTGTGCCAACGTTTGGTGCGGGGAAGAATGGGTGCCAGTGTGCTGGGATACTCCGAACGCCAGCCAAGAAATGGATGAATGCGAAAATGTAGTGATTGCCTTGAATGCGGAGTGGGGGTCGACAGCAGTTGTGGAGCCTTTGGAACTTGAGCTTGTTCTGAGCATGACAGATATAGACGTGGAACTTGATTTGAGTCAAGTTTTGGTGGGGGGCGAAATCAGCGAATCGATTTCTTTTTGGTGTTGGCCAGTGGGCTATTGTTTTGAGCTGGAAGCGGCAGTCGCCAACTTGGATGAACAAGACGTCGCGGTGCTTGACATCGCCGTGATTGTGGATGAAGAATTGCCTTCATGGCAAAATGTTTTGGACGTCTTGACGAGCGGTGAGGCGTCGTGGACTGGTACGTTTGGCGTGGACGTTCTCGACGGGTGTGAGCAACAAAATCCTGATGGGATACCAAACGTTTTTGACCCGCAGATTACAATCGCGCCCAACCCTGTCCACAACAGTGTGCAATTTTTGGGTTGGACTCACGGGACAGCTACCGTGGTGCTGCGCAATGCCTTGGGTCAAACCTTGATGAGGCGGGAAGAAGTACGTCCAGGTGAGGTCTTGATGTTGCAATCAAGGTGGCGCGGAGTGGTGTTGGCAGAGATCTCGGGAGACGGTTGGGTGGTCCGGCCCGTGATGGTCGTCCGTTGAGGCCATCCTTCCCAAGGCCTTTCCTAACTTCGCGGAACGCGAACAATGCCGTTCGCGCATCCACGAAGACCTGAAACTGCATGCGTTTTGATCGCTTGAACAACGTGACCGGCTGGGCCGTATGGGCCATTGCCACGCTGGTTTATTTCTTGACTGTTGAACCTACTGCGAGTTTTTGGGACTGCGGGGAATTCATTGCCTCTGCTTACAAACTTGAAGTGGGCCACCCGCCAGGGGCGCCATTCTTCATGTTGTTGGCGCGTTTTTTGATGATTCCAATGAGTCCTGATTCTGCTGCGATGGCGGCCAACGGATTGTCGGTGCTCAGCAGTTCTTTTACCATTTTGTTTTTGTTCTGGAGCATTACGCATCTGGCCAAACGACTTGCTGGACAGGAGTCACCTGTGGGGGGGGCTGCTGTCGCTGTTCTAGGTTCAGGAGCCATAGGAGCTTTTGCATACACATTCAGTGATTCTTTTTGGTTCAGTGCGGTTGAAGGAGAGGTCTATGCCCTTTCGAGTCTCTTCACCGCATTGGTTTTTTGGGCCATTTTGAAATGGGAAAATGTGGCAGATCAGCCGGGCTCTGCCAAATGGATCATTCTCATTGCTTACCTCATGGGGCTGTCCATTGGAGTTCACTTGTTGAATTTGCTTGCGATTCCTGCGATTGCCTTGGTCTATTATTATCGCAACTATGAATTTTCTTGGAAGGGCCTTGTTATCACCGGGGGCATTTCCTTGGTCCTGCTTGGATTTGTTCAAGAGGGGTTGATCAAAGGAGCGGTGCAGTTGGCGGGAAGTTTTGAGTTGTTCTTCGTCAATGACTTGGGTTTGCCTTTCAACGCAGGGGCCTTGGTTTACCTCGCCCTGCTCGTGGGTGCGATCGTGGCCCTTGTGGCCATTTCTCAGCGCAAAGGTTGGTGGGCCGTGAACACCCTCACTTTGGGCATGGCCATGGTGCTCCTAGGATACAGCTCCTTCGCCACCATCATGATTCGCTCGGCGGCGAATCCCCCGATGGATGAAAACGACCCGCAAAACCTCTTCGCCTTGTTGAGTTATTTGAGCCGTGAGCAATATGGGGATCGCCCCTTGGCAATGGGTCAATTTTGGGATACTCCTACAGAACTCGACAAGCCTTACCTCGATGGGAAACCATCGTGGGTGAAGAGTTACAGCGTCATGAAAAAGCGAGGCCCTGTGAACCGCCGCGTCAAGAGTTTTAAGGGAGAGTACGCCGCAGAGAATTACGTCAAAGCTTTTGCGGAAGAGAAGTATTTCATTGTGGAGGAATATGTAGACAGCGGAGAGAAGCGCGGTTCCAAGCCCAATTACAACTCGGATTTCACCATGGTGTTTCCAAGGATGTACAGCTCGACGGCTTCGCACGTTGGGGAATACAAGAAATGGAGCGATTACAAAGGATTTTCTTCACCCACCTTCTACACAAGTCCTTTGTTGGACATTCCCATGTCGCGTCCGGAGTTTCGAGCGCATGTGGAAAGTGACATTCTCGGTGCGGGGATGGCCAAGGGTGAATTGGAGCGTGTGCTTCGTCGGTTGTTTGCCGATTATGGCCAGCGATTTGACACTGATTTTGGTGTTCAAGGAAAGAATGTGCTTTTGGTTCGGAACCCTGAGACTGGGCAAATGAATTCTGCACCGCTTGAAAATGCTCAAATGCGCTCGAGCTTGTCGGGGTACATCATCGATCAGCTGGATCAAGGATTGGATTACGGCAATGGGTACGTACAACGACTGGAGCGAACCAAACGCAACGAAGAAGAGAACCTGCGTCGACTGACTCAGCGTGCCAACCAAACGCGAAACCAAGATGACGTGCGAAGGGCGTTGCAAGCGGAGGGCCGTTTGGCCAAAACGCTTGAGGAAATGCTGCCTACCCAAGGTGAAAATCTTCGGTTTTTCACAGACTATCAGATGGGATGGATGTATTTCCGTTATTTCTTTTGGAATTTCATAGGAAAGCAGAACGACATCCAAGGTCACGGTGATTTTTTGGACGGCAACTGGCTGAGCGGAGTGAATTTCATCGATGCGCAACGCTTGGGCAGCCGAGACAAGCTCACACAAGAAATGAGGGACAACAAAGGTTGGAATCGATTTTTTTATTTGCCTCTGATTTTGGGTTTGATTGGACTTGCTTTTCAGGCATTTCGAGATCCAAAAGGCGCTTCTGTGGTCGGTTTGCTTTTTGTGATGACCGGCATCGCCATTGTGGTTTATCTCAATCAAACGCCGCTCCAACCGCGAGAGCGTGACTACGCTTATGTTGGATCATTCTACGCTTTCGCCATGTGGATTGGTCTGGGAGTCATGGCGCTGTTCGAAGCGTCCAAACGCCCAGACATCAAAGCCCAGATGCAAGGCTTGTCTCTGCCATTTGTAGCTGGAGTTGTGTTTTTCGTCATGGAAATCATGTCGGGAGGATCGCATGCTTTGTCGTTGAGTGTGTTGTTCATGGGGGCCATTGCCACGGTGCTCTATGTGATTTCGTGGGCTGTGGGGAAAGCATCCTTGAGCGATTCTCTCAAGTCGGGGATTGTGGTGGCTTTGGCTGCTGCAGTTCCCCTGATCATGGCTGCAGAGGGGTGGGATGATCACAGCCGCGCACGCCGACGCACAGGAGTAGATATGGCCAAAAACTATCTGAATTCGCTTGCCCCGAATGCCATCATTTTTACCAACGGAGACAATGACACCTTTCCACTTTGGTACGCTCAAGAAGTCGAGGGAATTCGCACGGACGTTCGTGTATGCAATTTGAGCCTTCTCAATACAGACTGGTACATCGACCAAATGCGTCGCCGGGCTTACGATAGCGCACCTCTTCCCATCATGATGGATGAGGAAAAGTACCGTCAGGGAACACGTGATGTTGTTTTGGTCGACCGGAAGAGTCAGGCGGTGGACTTGTTGGAGGCGATGGACTACACGTTGGATGACGAGAATCTGCAGCAGTTCACGGGACAAAAAGGGTATTTCTCCCTGCCAGGAAGCACGTTCCGCATCCCAGTAGATTCCGCATCGGCAGTCAATTCTGGGTTGGTCAGCCCAGAAGAAACCAAATACTTGGTAGATGCAGTGGAATGGACTTTGAAGAACGGCAGTGGATCGACGCCGGCCTACATCACAAAAAACCACTACGCGGCGTTAAATATGATTGCAAATAACAACTGGGAGCGACCAATCTATTTTGCGGTCACCACAGGCCCCGACAGCTACCTGGGATTGCAAGATTTTTTCCGACTGGAGGGATTGGCATACCGATTGGTTCCATTGAAATATCCCAAAAATGAGAACCCCAACATTTTAGGCTCGATTGGCACAGACATCATGTACACCAACGTCATGGAGAAATGGACCTGGGGGAACATGGATGACGTGGAAAATGGCATCTACATGGATGAGAACAACCGTCGCATGGTCACCAACATACGTTTGCAAATGTCGAATCTTGCTGAGACACTTTTGAAGAATGGAGACCCTGAGCGAGCCATGGATGTACTCGACGAATTGTTGCTTGCCACACCCCACGAAAACGTGCCGTTCAGTCGAGTCATGATGCCTGTTGCAGAGACCTACATTCAACTCGCTGCTGACACAACGGTGGCTCCCAATGCACGAGGGCTGTCAAGCGATCGACGAGCGAACGCATGGGTTGTAGCACAAGAGGTCACCAATCATTTCATGGACATGCAGGAGGACCACATTGCGTATTTCACTTCTCTAGACTCGGAGTACTATTTGGCTTCCGAGCGCGAGGTGCAATTTGCCTTGCAAATAGGAGACCGCCTTGTTCGGGTGATGAAGTACTTCCACGTCAATGCGCCGGAAACGAAAGCACTGGAGGATAAATTGACCGAGATGGAATCCGCTGTGGAAGCGTACGAGCGAAATCTGATGACGCTGAGTTCCAACTGAGTCATGGAGGGCAAGCGACGCAAATCTCGCATCGCCGTTCTGGCTTCTGGTGGCGGGTCCAATTCGCGAGCCATACTCAAGCACTTCTCAGAAGGCTCTGGGTCGGAGGTGGCAGAAGTCGTTTGGGTATGTACCAACAGACCAAAGGCTGGAGTGCGGGAGGTTGCCTCCTCATTTGGGATAGAGCAAACTTGCATGGCCAAGGCCGATATGAATGAAGGCAAACTGCTCGAAGGATTGAAATTCCGACAAGTGGAGTGGGTGGCCCTCGCAGGGTTTTTGTTGAAAGTGCCGCCAGAGGTATGCGAAGTTTTTGAAGGTCGGATAATTAATGTTCACCCATCACTTCTGCCCAAATACGGCGGGACGGGCATGTACGGCATGAACGTTCATCGCGCTGTAAAAGAATCGAATGAAGGCATTTCTGGAATGACCATACACATGGTGAATCATCATTACGATGACGGGGACATCTTATTTCAGGGCGAAGTAAATCTTCATCCTGACGACACTGCGGAGGAGATCGCAGCCAAGGTTCTCGAATTGGAACATCGTCATTATCCGCAAGTCTTGGAGGGCCTCATTCGATTGGAGAATGGATGGGACGTTCGAGACGATACCTATTTAAAATCACTGAAAACGTAAGGCCATGGTTGACATGATAAGTTGGGAAGGGCTTTTTAAGAGTACGATGGTGTTGTTTGCCGTGATTGACATCATCGGGAGCATCCCCATCTTGGTTGATGTTAAACAAAAGGCAGGGGACATTCACGCAGGTCGGGCCACCTTGGTTGCGCTTGGAATCATGCTGGCATTTTTGATTCTCGGGGAAAGAATCATTGGATTTTTAGGGGTGGACGTGAACAGTTTTGCAGTGGCGGGCTCCTTTGTACTTTTTTTCATGGCCTTGGAAATGGTGCTCGGCATCGAGCTATTCAAACAAGATGCGAGGGCGATGAAAACAGCCACCATTGTCCCGGTTGCCTTTCCCTTGATTGCGGGTGCCGGATCTATGACGTCAATCATTTCCCTCAGAGCAGAGTTCTCTCAGATCAACATTGCCCTTGCCATTCTGATCAACATGGTTTTGGTATTCATGGTCCTTCGCAATCTTGCGAGGCTAGAGCGATTCTTAGGCGAAGGTGGGATTGCCGTGCTTCAAAAGGTGTTTGGCATCATCCTTTTGGCAATCGCCGTCAAGTTGTTTACCTCCAACATTCAGCATCTCTTCTGATGGCCAAAGTGACGATGTACACCGATGGTGGTGCGAGTGGCAACCCAGGGCCTGGGGGATATGGAACCTTGCTCATGTATGGAGACCATGTGAAGGAAATGAGCGAAGGGTTTCGACAGACGACCAACAATCGAATGGAGTTGCTTGCAGTCATTGTGGGTTTGGAAGCCTTGACGCGAGAGGGGATTGAAGTGGAAGTCTACTCTGATTCCAAATACGTTGTGGATGCCGTCATGAAGGGTTGGGTGTTCAATTGGGAGAAGAAGAATTACAAGGACAAGAAAAATCGAGACCTTTGGCAACGTTTCCTGCGCATTTACCGAAAACACCACGTCACATTTTTTTGGGTAAAAGGCCACTCAGGAGACCCTTTGAATGAACGCGTGGACGCCATGGCGGTCGCTGCGTACCAAACCGGGAACTTGTTGACCGATTCTTGGTATGAACAGAACGAGGCCTGAGGGCGAAGGAAGCCGCAGAGGTTATCTTTGTTCCGCAAATCAAGGATGATGCGAACAGATCATTACCAGGGCCACGACTATTACCTCATGGATGAACTCCTCACAGAGGAGCACAAGCTGATTCGGGACACGGCACGTGCATGGGTGAAGCAAGAAGTCAGTCCCATCATCGAAGACGCTGCTGAACGCTGCGAATTTCCCAAGCACTTGCTGCCAGGGCTGGGTGAGATTGGGGCTTTTGGGCCATACATCCCGTCGGAGTACGGCGGCTCGGGACTTGACCAAATTGCCTATGGACTGATTATGCAGGAGCTGGAGCGATGCGACAGTGGCTTGCGTTCAACAGCTTCTGTGCAAAGTTCACTCGTGATGTACCCCATTTGGAAGTATGGATCTGAGGAACAAAAGCAGAAATTCTTGCCCAAACTAGCTACAGGAGAATGGATGGGCTGTTTTGGCCTGACCGAGCCAGACCACGGTTCCAATCCTGGTGGAATGACCACCTCCTACAAGGAGGATGGAGACGACATCATCTTGAATGGTGCCAAAATGTGGATTTCAAATTCGCCTTTCGCTCAACTTGCCGTTGTTTGGGCAAAAAATGAAGAAGGCCGAATCCATGGGGTGATTGTTGAGCGCGGCATGGAAGGTTTCAGTACACCCACGATGAAAGGAAAGTGGAGCCTACGAGCATCTGACACGGGGGAGCTCATTTTTGACAACGTTCGTGTGCCAAAAGCCAATATCCTTCCCGGTCGAACGGGGCTTGGTGCTCCATTGAGTTGTTTGGATAGCGCTCGCTACGGCATCGCGTGGGGGGCCATTGGCGCTGCCTTGGATTGTTACGACGTGGGCCTGCGCTACGCCAAAGAACGCATGCAGTTTGGTCGCCCCATTGCGGGATTTCAATTGCAGCAGAAAAAACTTGCCGAAGCCATTACGGAAATTACAAAGGCGCAATTGCTTACGCACCGCCTAGGAGTTTTGCGTAACGAGGGTCGAGCTACTTCCAGTCAGATTTCAATGGCCAAGCGAAACAATGTGGACATGGCCATCCACATTGCGCGCGAGATGCGTCAAGTGCTTGGAGGTATGGGAATCATGAATGAATATCCCATCATGAGGCACATGGCCAACCTCGAGTCAGTCATCACGTACGAGGGGACACACGACATTCACCTGCTCATCACGGGACTGGACATTACAGGTGAAAATGCCTTTAAGTAAGACTCCAGAACTCGGCCAAAGAGCGTCTTCTAGCTGAGTTATCTGATTCCAAATCGGTCGGCATCTTCCAAGAAGGGCAATGTTCGCCGGTAGGCCATCATGTCGTCATGTTTGAGAGAGGCCCGGAGAGCGACAGGTTGTCCAGTGGCCCCTGCGTCTGCCAACACCGAGCCTGAATGATCCACGATAAGGCTGTCTCCTGAGTAATGGTGACCATTCTCATCCGCGCCACATCGATTGACACCAATGACGTGGCATTGATTCTCAATGGCTCTGGCTTGCAACAATGTGCGCCACGATTCGCTCCTTGTTTTTGGCCAATTGGCTACATAGATGGCGAGGTCATAAGGCTGGGAACCGTGGTTTCTCGCAAAACTTGGGAATCTCAAGTCGTAACAAATCTGGAGTAGAATTCGCCAACCTCGCCACAAGACCTCCACGCGTGAAGAGCCCCTTGTGTAAGCGTCTGGCTCACCAGCAAGAGTGAAGAGGTGGCGTTTGTCGTAATGATGTAAATCCCCTTCAGGTGTTGCAAACCACATTCGATTGTACGTCGCACCACAAGTATCGCGTACCCCAAAACTCCCAGTGATGGCGACGCCATGCTGTTTGGCAAGATTGAGCATCCACGTTGACGTATCACTCATGCCACCTTCATTCAAAACATCCACATGGTCAAGCGTCATGGTAAAACCGGAGGTGAACATCTCAGGCAACACTATCAAATCCGCGGTTTTTTCTGACAACAATTCATGAATTGCATTTTCGAAGTGGAGTCGGTTGGCCTGGGGGTTTTGCCAAACCAAGTTGTCCTGGAGAGCCAAAACATTCAGGGGAGATGGTTGATCTTTTGTGGCTTTGGCAATCGAAGAAAATGTTTTTGCTTTGGCATCGTGCTCTGTTGGAATTGCATTCAGGAGCGCAATTGCACGATCGAGGGTCTCATCTTCCTTGGCGAAGCACACCCGAACGGCGGGGTCCCACAAGTTTCCGAAAGCGCACATGGGGATGGTCGCAATGCCATGGTCGTGAGTCCAACGCCGAGCGAGATCGCCATCGGTTTCTCCTGATTTGAGGTAACGTGCCACACCGATAACTTGAAAATACCCTCCCTCTGCGGGAGTCCAAGTGAACCCTGTGCCTTGCAATCCTAGAAGCAGGCGATCTCTTTTCTCTTCGTAGATGCGTCCAACATTGTTGAGATGTGTTTGCGCGTCAGCTGTGGGGAGATAAGATGCCAATCCCGCCTGGATTGGGGCACCTGTAGAGAACACATCATATTGGTGAATCTTGCGAAGTTCCTTGGTCACAACTGCTGGTGCGGCAAGCCATCCAATTTTCCATCCGGTGGCGTGAAACAGTTTCCCAAAACTCCCGGCGACCAAAGTGCGTGAACGGAGCTGAGGGTGAAGTGAAGGAAGGGCAGCTGTGCGGCCATCATGCACCATGGGACCATAAACCTCATCGCTCACCAGCCAGGCATCGGTACCTGCCATCGCAGACGCCAAGGCGTCAAGCATGGCAGGGGTAGTCAGTTGGCCAGTAGGATTGTGCGGGCTGTTGAGAATGACCATCCGCGTTCGAGGCCCCACTGCATCAGCAAGTCCCTCCGAATTCATGTTGCCAGACTCATTGAGAAGAGGCACACGAACCACAGTGGCGTGCTGCAATTCAGCAACAGGGGCGTAGAGGTCATAACAGGGGTCTTGCACAATTACCTCGTCTCCCGGTTGGAGCAAAGCGGTCATTGCAGCAAAAATCACACTTGAAGCACCAGCACCAATGGTGATGTCGGTGATGGCATCGTAATCGGCACCGACGTGGTAGCTCCCTGCTAGCCATTGCCTCAAGGCTACATTTCCTGGCATGGGCGCATACTGGTTGTGTCCGGCTTCAATCGCCTCCGCGACTGCTTTTCGCAGCGCAGGAGGTGTTTCGAGGTCAGGGAAACCCTGGGCGACATTTAGAGCTCCGCATCGCATTGCCCGTTCCGACATTTCCGTAAAAATGGTCGTCCCAACTTTGGGCATTTTGGATGCAGGCATTCGCGGTGAAACCTTGTTCATCGGATGACAGCGAATTTGACGACTGCTCCTTCTTTGCCATTTTGATCCGTGGCAAAGGCGAGGTACACCCCATAGGGTGCACGGCCGCCGTCGTCCATCATTCCGTCCCATGTTGCACGACCGCCATTGCTCCGCAACTCTGCAATGCGACGCCCAGTTACATCCGTGATGTGCACCGTGCTCTGGTAGGCAAGTCCGTCAATAACAATGGGGCCTGAATGATGGGCTCGAATGGGGTTGGGCATGACCCGGACTCCTTCCATTTCACGGTCCCAATTGGTGGCTTCTCCCCTGTAGGATAACAATCCTAAAGCCGTGCCGATGTAGACCTCACCTGAGCCGTAATCCATGGCGATGTCCTGAATGTTGTTGGACGGGAGCGGACTGTTGTCCACGGTAAAGTGGTGGTCGGTGGTCAAGCCATCTGCCGCGAGGACGTACACTCCTGAACCTGATGTCCCTAACCATTTTCGATTTCCAGCATCAATGATGATGCTTTGGATGACTTCGGTTTCAAGCAGGTATTGAAGGTTGCCGTCTTGGGAGATGAGGATTTGGCTTGCAGAAACGTCTTCTTCAAATGCAGTTGAGCTTTGGTAAAAAACGCATGGGCCATTCGCCGTTCCTATCCATATTTCTTCATCCAAATCCTCCTCAACGCAAAACACATCGTTGGAGGGCAAACCTCCCTTGCCTTGAGCTGTGGTGAGAATGGTCCAATTGTCGTCTGCGGAGATTGTGGGAGTGCCTGCAGGATCGTACACCAATACCCCCTCTCCTCGAGGCAAAACCACCCAGACGAATCCATCTCGAGTAACTTCTACGTCGCCAAACAACAGCGATTGGCCTTCCTCGCCGAGATTCATGTTTGTGGTTTCTCCATTCGGAGTCAAGACGTGAAGACAATTCGTCGTCCAAGGCGTTGTAAACCAAAGGTTTCCATCGGTGTCGAAGTCAAGGCCGCTGACTGCCGATCTGGGCGAACCACCCACTTCCGACAATTCAATGCTCGAATTGCTCGCGTTGAGGACCCTTACTACTTCTCCTTCTCGCAATTCCAAGAGGCCCTCTTCATAGGATGAAAACACCACATGGGACGGGTCTGTAGGGTCAATGCTGACATCCATAATGTCCTTGATGTCGGCAATGTCATTGGCGCTTTCTGGGAGCACAGGGACATTCCAAGAGCGGTCACGAAATTGAAAGAGTCCATCCGATTGAAACGCCGGTGTCCAAGAGGCACTCACCCCTCCGGTAGCCACCCAAAGATTGTCATTCCAACAATCCATTTTTCGAACTGCGGAATTTGGCGGCCCTAGCGGTTTGTTGGTTCGGGTGGGGATGCTTGAATCAGAGGGTTGTGGTGTCCAGGTCACGATGCCGCCCACGGTGCTCGCAAGCCAAACCCGGCCCAAGACATCGCCTTCGGCGATGGCAAGGTCCTGCACATTTGCAAATTCGGGGAGAACCTCATCCATCGATTCAGCTTCACCCTCCGCATTCCAACCCCAAACGTGACAGCAAGAAGCCACAATTAAGCCCTCTCTCCTTGTCCCATCTGGGGCAAGAATCCAGGGGCCATCATCCATTCCTCCGTACAAAAGACCATTTTCATCCCACCCAGGCATTACTTCCCAAAACCCGTCATCTGTGCCTCTCCAGACCACAGCAAAGTTGCTGTCGGGGACCTCTGTAACCATCCACCAAAACCCAGCATAGCGATGGAGGTCGAGAACCGGGCCTAAGTTTGGCCCCAATCCCCAAAGTTCCCAGCGATCGGGGTTCGCAAGAAAAGGGTCAGACTTTGGAGCGGCCAAAACACCCAAGTCTGTCCCCACCAGCCACTGTCCTGCAAACTCCAAAAGGCATCGGGCATTGACAGGGACTTCGGCAGGGGTCAAACTCCACGTATCTGCAATTTCTTGTTTGTTGAGATCGAGCACAATCACCCCCACTGCTGATGAGAGGTAAGCGAAATCGCCGAAAATGTTGATTGCATTGATGCGCTTGCTGCCGACGATTTGTGCAATGCGTAAATCAGGAATGTTTGTGACCCCTGCATTGTCACGCAAATCAATTCCACCGTCGTCGTATGCGATGATCCATTGGTCTCGGGAACGGTCGTATCCGAGTGCGGAAGGATTGCTTTGGGAAAGGCCCTGACCCTTGACAAATCTTGATACCTCGTACGTTGCGGTATCGACGGTGAACAACGCGTTGGGTGTTCGTGCGACAACCTCGCCATTGGCGACAACGACTTCAGTTGCCACCCCATATGGAAAGTGGTCACGCCAGCTTGAAACCTCGTATTGTCCCATGGCACATGCACAGAACATCAGGGCAGATAAACTGACAAGTCCCTTTGTCATCAGGCGAAGAAAACGGATATGGAGTGGCATGGTGAACCGTGGCATGGGCGAGGACATGACGCTACGAAGTTCGGGATATTGTGTGCTCCTAGAGACCATGTTTTACTCGGGTGCGAAGTCATCCGGCGTGCTTCCACCTAAAAGCTTCTGCGCCTTCACTTTCGAGCAAAGAAAGGGCTTCCTCGGAGGCTAGGCCGTATCTGTAGCCCTGTTTGCCGTAGCAGCCTTCCACAATACCCCAAACAGTCAACAAAGCAAGCAAATCTTCGGCATCACAAAATTCCATCCGTGCTGTGCGTGCCACTTGAGGAAATCTCAATTGTTGTCCATCTCTCCATCGTTTAAACAGTCGGCCAACATATTCGTCATATCGGAACTCAGATCTGTCCATGCGCATCTCATACTGCCAGACTTTGATCATGACCGGAGATGCTTTGTGAATCTTGTCGTGGTTTCGAAGAAAAGCTTGCCAGCGATCCTTGGATTTCCCCGTTTTTTTTACCAATTCTGGAAGTTCGACGTAGTGAGGACGCTGCGGGCTGCGAGGAACTTTGATTTCTAGCACACTCAAATAACCATGTTTCCAAACTTGCGATTCAAATGGGATTTCAGGTTTGCAATGCATTTGAGAAGCACATTGGAGCATGTGAAATTCTTCTTCCACATTGCAACCGGCGATTTCTCCGCTGTCTCGAACACCAATAAGCAGACGCCCTCCCTCAGTGTTGGCAAATGCGGATAAGGTCTTGGCGATTTTTTTTGGGTCATCCACACGCAGTTTGAAGTCTTGGTGCTGGTGCTCCCCTTCATCGATCATGCGCAGAATGTGGGACATGGAGTGAAGGTAGGACGGAAGGCTTTAATTGTGTATTTTTGCACCCGAAAGACATGACGACGCAAAGAAAAGAGGCCAAAAAGGCCTTTTTTTTTTCTCACAGATTTGACGCGTCGCCGAGTCAATCGGCAAACAACAATTGTGATTAGCAAGGAACACATCGAAAGCCTCGCCGAGGACCACCTCCAAGGAACTCCAGGGTTCCTCGTGGACGTTGTCGTCTCTGACGGGAGCAAAATTGTAGTGACTGTTGATCACGATGAAAGCACATCCATTGCTTTTTGCATGAGCCTTAGTCGTCACATCGAGTCTTCTTTGGACCGGGAAGTCCAAGATTTTTCTTTGGACGTTCTGTCTCCGGGACTGGACCAACCACTCAAGCTTCATCGGCAGTTCTTGAAAAACGTAGGCCGTGAGGTTTCAGTCATGCCCATCGAGGGCGTGAAGGTGGAGGGGTTGCTGACACGGGTTGAGGAGGACCATTTCGTGGTCCAAACTCGCGAAAAGCGGCGTCTTGAAGGGCGCAAGGCGAAGGCATGGTTTGAGGAAGACCACGCCTTCAAATTTTCAGATGTGCATTGGACAAAAGTGAATATTTCGTTTAACAAATCGCGGGCCGAAGCCCCTTAATCTGAGTCAACATGCAGTTGAACTTACTGGAATCGTTTGCAGAATTCAAGGAATTCAAGAACGTCGACAAAGAAACTTTGATGGCCATTCTGGAGGAAGTCTTTCGAAACATGATCATCAAAAAATATGGGTCTGACGAAAATTTCGACATCATCATCAACCCTGAAAAGGGAGACCTGGAGATCTGGCGAAATCGAGAGATTGTAAAGAATGGCGAGGTGGAGGATGAAAATATGGAGGTTGCTCTGAGTGAAGCCTTAAAAGTGGAGGATGATTTTGAAGTGGGGGAAGAACTTTCCGAGGAAATCAAGCTGGAAAGTTTCGGCCGACGCAATGTGCTTTCCCTTCGCCAAAACTTGGCCGGGCGCATTCTCGACATGGAAAAGGACGCACTGTATCAGAAGTACAAAGAGCGTGTAGGCGAGGTGGTAACCGCAGAGGTATATCAGATTTGGAAGCGTGAGATGTTGCTCGTCGACGATGAAGACAACGAGGTTGTGATGCCTCGGGAGCACCAAATTCCCGGTGATTTTTTCAAAAAGGGCGACAATGTCCGAGCTGTGGTAGCGGCAGTTGAAATGCGAAACAACACGCCCCGCATCATTTTAAGCCGCACAGCACCCGAATTCTTAGAGCGTTTGTTTGAGATGGAAGTGCCTGAAATTTATGACGGCCTGATCACCATTAAAAAAATCGTTCGATCGCCCGGAGAGCGCGCGAAGGTGGCAGTGGAATCGTATGATGATCGCGTTGATCCTGTAGGTGCTTGCGTAGGTATGAAAGGTTCTCGCATTCACAGCATCGTTCGCGAGTTGCGAAATGAAAACATTGATGTCATCAATTACACGGAAAACGAAGAACTCCTAATTCAACGTGCCTTGAGCCCTGCCAAAATCACCAGCATGTCATTGAATGCGGACACGGGCAAAGCAGAGGTGTACCTCAAGCCAGACCAAGTCAGTTTAGCCATTGGTAAGGGAGGCAACAACATCAAGTTAGCTGGACTTTTGACGGGCTATGACATTGACGTCTACCGGGAGGATGACGAGGTAAATGAGGATGTAGAATTGAAAGAGTTTGCCGATGAAATCGATGAGTGGATTCTCGACGAATTCGTCAAAATTGGATGCGATACGGCTCGTTCAGTTTTGAATTTGGAAGAAGTGGATCTGGTGAAGAGAACGGACCTGGAGGCTGAAACCATTCGGGAGGTTGTTTCCATCTTGAAGGCCGAGCTCGACTCATAAGTTATTCATAATGCCGAGCCGACAACGCGAGATAAAGGCAGTCTCTTAACAAGTTCTTTGTCCCTAATTTCACACAGAATATCCCCTACATGGCCGAATCAAACAAACCTGTACGCCTCAGCAAGGCCGCCCGCGAGTTCAACCTTGGTATGACTACCGTGGTTGAGTTTTTGGCGTCCAAGGGCATCGAGGTCGAGGCCAAGCCCAACACCAAGTTGGATCCTGAGACATACGCTTTGGTCAAGTCTAATTTTCAAGGGGACAAGGAAATCAAGGAAAAGGCTCAAGCGACATCAGCAACCATTCAGGAGCGTGAAAGCATCACGCTTGCCAGCGCCAAGAAACGCGTTGTAAAAAAGCAGGAGGAGGATGAGCCTGAAATTGATCTGAGTCAATTTCGAAAGAGTGAGAAGGCACCCGTTGTGAAGCGCACCCAACCTGATAAAACAGCTCCCGATTCTGCACCCAAATCGAAAGAAGATGGCCCCACAGAGCAGACGGATGACAAGCAAACAGGAGAGAAGTCGGTGGCAACCGGTCCTAAAGTTTTGGGGACGGTCGACCTCGATGCCCTGAAGGCGAAGCCTAAAAAGAAGTCAGCACAGAAAAAAGCAGAGGCGGCTCCTGAAGACAATTCCAAAAACGAGGATTCGCCTGCTGAGACAAAGACTCAGGAAGAAGACACCCTTCCTGCCTCACAAGAGCCTGAAGTGGTTCGCGCCAAGGTTGAAAAACTCTCAGGACCCACGGTCGTGGGCAAGATTGAGCTCCCCGCGGAGCGAAAAAAGACAAGCACCAAACCAGGGGAAGAGGGAAAGCGTAAGCGCGTACGAGTCAAGAAGGTCGACGTGGCAAAAGCTGGAGGCGCAGGACAGAGAGATTCCCGAAGCAAAAGCAGGCGCCCAGAGCCAAAGAAAGAGGTCAGCAAAGAGGACATTCAAAAGGAAATTCGCGCCACGCTCGCCCGTATGGGGGGCGGCAAGAAGTCCAAATCTTCCAAACTTCGTCGTCAAAAACGAGACGCGATTCAGCAGCGTCAAGACGAGACTGATTTGCAATCGCAACTCGAGGAAAGCATTTTGAAGTTGACAGAGTTTGTCACCGTCGCCGAACTGGCGACAATGATGGACCGCGGCGTCAACGACATCATTTCTGCGTGCATGACCTTGGGCATCATGGTGTCCATCAATCAGCGGCTGGACTCGGAGACCATCACCATCATTGCCGAGGAATTTGGGTATGAAGTTGAATTTGTCAGTACCGAAGTAGAGGAGGCCATTGTGGTTGAGGAAGATGTTGAGGAGGACTTGGTGTCTAGACCGCCCATCGTGACGGTCATGGGGCATGTCGATCACGGCAAAACCTCGCTGCTTGATTTTGTTCGAAAGGCAAATGTCATTGCCGGAGAGGCAGGTGGCATCACTCAGCACATCGGTGCATACGCAGTCGAATTGGAAGGAGGCAAGAAAATGACTTTCCTCGACACTCCTGGACACGAAGCCTTTACTGCGATGCGTGCGCGCGGAGCGCAGGTTACTGATCTGGCGATCATCGTAGTTGCTGCGGATGACCGGGTTATGCCGCAGACCAAAGAGGCCATCAATCATGCTCAAGCCGCAGAGATTCCCATGAT
Organism: Flavobacteriales bacterium UBA1112; assembly: GCA_002313415.1. Classification (GTDB taxonomy): domain Bacteria; phylum Bacteroidota; class Bacteroidia; order Flavobacteriales_D; family Sanyastnellaceae; genus UBA11663. The sequence goes on along the minus strand of DCBH01000045.1, from coordinate 5,486 downwards.
TTTTGCACTGAACAAAATGGATCGTGATACGGCCAACCCTGAACGCATCAAGCAAGAGCTTGCAGAGATGAACATTCTCGTGGAGGATTGGGGTGGCAAATACCAGTGCCAAGAGATCTCGGCCAAGCTTGGAACCAACGTGGATGAACTTCTCGAGAAGGTCTTGTTGGAAGCAGAAATTTTGGCATTGAAAGCCAATCCTGAAAAGCGAGCGCTTGGGACTGTTGTTGAAAGCAGCTTGGACAAGGGTCGCGGGTACGTCACCAACGTCCTCGTGGAAGCTGGAACCCTTCGGGTGGGAGATGCGATGCTCGCGGGACAACACAGTGGACGGGTCAGGGCCATGTTCAATGAACGGGGTCAGCGGGTCGATGAAGCAGGGCCGGCAACGCCTGTATCCGTGCTTGGATTTGACGGTGCCCCAAGCGCTGGTGACAAGTTCAACGTTTTTGATGATGAAAAAGACGCCCGCGCCATTGCGACGAAACGCCAACAACTTCAGCGCGAGCAGGGCGTACGTACACAGCGGACAGTCACTCTTGAAGAATTGGGACGGCGCATTGAGGTCGGAGAATTCAAGGAGTTGAACCTCATCATCAAAGGCGATGTAGATGGTTCGATTGAGGCCTTGAGCGATTCGTTGCAAAAGCTCTCCACGGAAAAGGTTCAAGTCAACATCATTCACAAGGCTGTTGGTCAAGTTTCAGACTCAGATGTCTTGCTGGCTTCGGCGTCCAATGCGATCATCATTGGTTTCCAGGTTCGTCCTTCCGCCTCTGCGCGAAAACTTGCGGAGCAGGAGGAAATTCAAATCAAGTTGTATTCCATCATCTACAACGCGATAGAGGAGATGCGCGATGCGATGGAGGGCTTGTTGAGCGCCAAAATCGAAGAGAAAATTGTCGGTTCTGCAGAGATTCGCGACACGTTTAAAATTTCGAAAGTGGGAACCATTGCGGGCTGTTTCGTGACTGAGGGCAAGATTTTACGTTCCAGTCGTGTCCGTGTTATTCGGGAAGGAGTGGTCGTTTACACAGGAGAGTTGGGGTCGCTCAAGCGATTTAAAGACGATGCGAAGGAAGTTGCCAAGGGCTTTGAGTGCGGATTGAACATCGATCGATTCAACGACATCAAGGTTGGAGACGTGGTGGAAGCTTACGAAGAAGTCCAAGTGAAGCAGACGCTGGAAGGGTGAGGTTATTTATCTGAAAACCAATAAAAAAAGGGGCTTATTTGGCCTCTTTTTTTTGTTCTAAAGAGCAATTATCGCAACACAGGGAGGTCGATTGGACTAGGAATAACCAAGGAATGCTTCCATGATCCAACGTTGCCATCGCGCAAAGCTCTTCGGGCGCTCCATTGGTCTCGGAAGTTGCCGACAGTGACCGCATAGTTGGGCGCGATGGGCATGAGTTCACAGGCGAAATTGGGGTAATCACGTCTGAAAGCAGCACGCACAGCTCGGGCTTCTTGCAATTCGCCGAAGTAGATCTGAATGCGGTAGCCTTGCAGCGGTTTAGGATCGGCTTTATCAATGCTGTCGAGCCGTGCAATTTCGGCAGGGAGTGCCCAGCTGAATGTGGCCAGATGCCCAAGTGTCGCGGTGAATTCGGCCAATTTGCTGGAGTCTTTTGACAACATTTCGGAATGCGGAAAAAGTGGGGTGACGGACAAATCCTTCAGTGAATCCAGCGCATCCGCTGTTGGAAGGGGAGAGACTTCCTCCGAGGGTCGGAACAGAACTTTCCACCATGCGTTGCTTGTGATTGTGGTATCGACTTGACTCCAAGTGTTGGTGGACACGCTCGCCACACAAACAACGAGAAATGCGGAAAACACACGTGACATGCAACAAAGGTATTCTTCTTCGCATTTGGCCCCGCAGCGGAGCTCGAACTTCTGCGCAATTGCCTTGTTTCCACAGGGTTTGTGTTGATGTGTTTGCACTTCATGGACGTAGAACGATTCTAAATGCCCATTATTCATGACATTTTTATGACGAGGAGGGCTCAAGCCTCCGAGTTTACTTATTTTTACATAGAAATTGAGAGGGTACTCAATCGACATGCGACACCTGCGAACATTACGCAAAAAGCTCACTTGTGGGGCAGTACGGTTCTTGACAATCGCCGCTTTTTTTGGGGTGCAAAGTGTTGCTGCGCAATCCATTTGGGAAGGAGGGGATGTTGAGAATGGGCAGAACCTTTTCAATGCCAATTGTGCGTCTTGCCACCTCGTGACGGATGGCGTGCTCGCAGCTCCCGGGCTGGCGGGCATTGCGGACCGCTGGGGGGCGACAGATGAGTTGCTCGTTCTGTGGATTCAAAATCCGCAAGGTGCTGCAGCTTCTGGAGATGGCTACATCAAATCTCTGGTAGAACGCTACGTGGGCACTTACGGGTGGATGAGCGCCCAAGCTGTATCCGCAGACGACGTTCGCGACATCATGGCTTACGTCCAGAACCCACCGGACGTCACGGTCACCGCAAGTACAGATAGCGGATGCATCAACATCGATGAATTGCCCGTGGAAGAGGAGAGCGACAGCAGCACGCTGTGGTTTGTCATTCTCCTCGTGATGTTCCTCTTGATTGCCATGAGCGCTTCTGGTGTCAACCGTCAATTGACCAACACACTACGTGAGCGTGAAGGTCAAGCCATGCTTGAGGACATCAGCTACCTTTCTCGGTTGTCTTCATGGGCCTGGAAGAACATGGTGTTTGTCAGTATCCTCGGAGTATTCATTGTCGCCTTTGGCGTGGTGAAGGGTTATCAAGGGTTGATGGGTATCGGCATTTATGAGGGTTACTTGCCCGAGCAGCCGGTGAAGTTCATTCACTCTGTTCACGTCTGTGAGAATGAGGTGGATTGCAAGTATTGTCACCACAGCGCCTACGAATCCAAGCATGCTGGAATCCCCAGCACCAACGTGTGTATGAATTGCCACAAGGCGGTCAAAGAGGGGTCGCGCTACGGGGAAGTCGAAATTGGGAAAATTTATGCGGCGATTGGTTTTGATCCTGAGACAGGAACATACCTCGATGGTGAAGGTCGAAATGGACACTCTTCTCCTCAAGTCAGTTTCAATGGAGCACCGATCAAGTGGAACAAAGTTCACAACCTGCCTGATCATGTTTACTTCAGCCACCAACAGCACGTCGTTGTAGGAGGGTTGCAGTGTCAAAACTGCCATGGGGATGTCGAAACTTGGAGTGCTGGACGAATCGCCTCGGTAGATCATATCAATACTCTGGTAGATAAGTATCCAGGGTTGATTGAGCTCAGCAAGCCCACTCTGTCTATGGGGTGGTGCATCGAATGCCACAACAAGGCCTCGATTGATTTGGCGAGCAGTGAATATTACGAGGAGATGCACAATCGAATGAAAGATGATGTGCGCGGCAATGAGGAGCTGCGTCGAATCTTGGAAGACGATAAAATCACAGTGAAAGAACTCGGCGGCTGGGAATGCGCCAAGTGTCACTATTAAAAATGGGTATAGAGACGACAGAAAAAAATCAATGAGTACGCCGAACAACAAACGTTACTGGTCCGGGCTGGATGATTTGCATCAAACTGAGGCATTTCAGCGTCTTCATGCGCAAGAGTTTCCGCAGCACGAATCCGTTGACGAGGCGCTCTCCAACGACAAGTTGACTTCTGCCAACACCAACAGGCGCGACTTTTTAAAATTCATGGGCTTCTCTCTTGCGGCGGCGACTCTAGCTGCATGTGAAACGCCCGTCATCAAAAGCATTCCCTACACGAACAAACCTGAGGATGTTACTCCGGGTGTCGCCAACTTCTACGCGTCGACGTTTTACAACGGCTACGACTACTGCAACGTTTTCGTGAAAACGCGTGAAGGCCGTCCCATCTTCATCAACAGCAATCGCAAAACAGGTGTGGGCCATGCCAATGCTCGCGTGAACTCCTCTGTTTTGGGATTGTACGACAGCGCCAGGTTAAGTGGCCCACGATTGAAGGGTAAAGACGCATCGTGGAAGGATCTGGATCAATACGTTGTTTCTGGCCTGAAAGGTCCCGGTCGTAAGGTATTGCTGACGAATACCGTTTTAAGTCCATCCATGAAGAGGACCATTGAACATTTTTGTCAATTCAATGGGGCGGAGCACATCACAGTTGACGCAATTAGCCACGGCGCCCTGCGAGATGCTGCCAAAAGGCACTCTGGAAAAAATGTCTTCCCGAGTTATGAATTTAAGGCGGCGACCATGGTGGTCAGTGTTGGTGCTGACTTCTTGGGGACTTGGGGAGACTCCTCGTATTACGAAGATGAGTGGGTGCAAACCCGCCTGCCTGAACTCAAGACCATGTCTCGCTTGCGCGTTTTCGAAAGCGTCATGAGCTTGACAGGCACCAATTCGGACTACAGAACCATGGTGAAGCCCTCTGAACAAGGGAAGGTCTTGGCCGCCATGCACGATCTCCTCAGCCAAGGCTCTCAAAACCAATTTCCAGCTGGTCCTGTAGCCACGGCCATTGAAAATGCGGTCTTTGATTTGAAGAAGGCAGGAAGAACGTCATTGGTGGTCTCGGGAGTCAACGATGTGGATGCGCAATTGCTTGTGGCAGACATCAATCGTCTCCTTGGTGGAGAGGGCACAACGGTGAAATATGACAGCAATCAACTTTTTCAAGGCGATGACCGCGCGTTCAGCGCTTTGGTCAAAGACATGAATCAGGGTAAGGTAGGAGCACTTGTGATGCTCGATGTGAATCCTGCTTACAATGCGGTTGACAAAGAGGCCTTTCGAAAAGGGCTGAAAAATGTCAAGACCACAGTTCACATGGGTGGTTTTGTAGATGAGACCGGGGTCCGGTGCGAGGCCTTGTCGCCAGCGCCCCATTGGCTCGAGAGTTGGGACGATTTGTCCTTGGACGGAAAACGTGTGGACTTGGTTCAGCCCACCATTCAGCCTCTATTCAATACGCGTCCGGCGGGTGAAAGCCTGATGACTTGGAGTGATTTGGACTCAGACTGGTATTCAGAAATTCGAAAGACATTTAAGAGTGACTACACATCTGACCAGATGTACTCAGACATTCAATGGAGCGGCTGCCTGCACGACGGATTTTATATGGTCCCTGCTGCCAAGGCATCAAAGGTCAATGGACCTGCGCGAAATCTCGACGCCTTGCAGCGTGCGAAGCGCAGACTTTCTGCAATCGAAAGCAAATCCAAGTTTGAATTGGACCTGTACGTGAAGATGTGCATAGGTGCTGGGGAACAGGCAGGGAATCCAATGTTGCAAGAAACGCCTGATCCGGTAAGCAAGGTGACATGGGACAACTACGTGACCATGGCACGGGTCGACATGGAAGAGTTGGGACTGAATACTTACATCGCCCAGCGAGACCATGCCTCCGTGGTGAAGTTGAGTGTGTCAGGCAGGTCCATTGAACTGCCGGCATTCATGCAGCCCGGTCAGGCCCCTGGCACGGTTGGTGTTGCTCTTGGGTAC
>DCBH01000086.1 GCA_002313415.1 Flavobacteriales bacterium UBA1112 | reverse complement strand
GGAAGGAGGTACCATCCGGAGCCTTGGTTGTCATCCACGACGAAGCTGTTGCCAGCTTCAAACGTATCGTCCCAACTTCCTGCGAGCAAGGAAGGATTGACCTCTCCGTCTGCCGCAGACGCCGGCCCATCTAGACCAATGGTCACCCAGCTGTCGAATGCAAGATTTGGAAGCAAAGCCAAAGCGGGTGTGCTGGCATTGCTCGGAGTTGGTCCGCCAAAAATCCCCTCTTGGTAAAACGTGGTCGTTGTGGCAAATGAAAGAGGAAATTCATTGTCTCCAACGATTGCTGATAAGCCATCAGTTGGTGATGAAGTCGTCAGATAAATCCGGTATGTCGTCAGTCCGGCCAATTCCCCTTCCACGTGTTCCGCTACAATTTCAATGTCGATGCCGTATCCGGGAACGCTCGTTGAGACGTTCAGCCCACCAACCTCTGCACAAGTACAGAAATCGCAGGAACCGTCCTCATCAGTTGCGGCATTGTTGAAGTTGCAAGCAGTTGAATCTGTGCAACCTGTCACTTCGAAAGGGTCACATATCCCGTCGCCATCCTCATCTACGAGGCAAACATCATTGCAGTCGTAACCAAACTGAGCGAAAAAACAAGACCCATCGTCTTGGGTGGAAGATGGGTCATAGTTGCACGCGTCTGAGTCGGTACACCCCAAACAAGACACGAAGTCGCACGTACCGTCGTTGTAGGCGGCTTCGGCGTCGTAGTTGCATGCGGAGCTGTCAGTGCAGCCCAAAGTCAAGCAGCTTTCGAATTCACAAGTGCCATCGTCCTGCAAAGCGTCTGCGTCAAAGTTGCATGCGCTTGGGTTGGTGCAGCCTCCGCAATCGTAGGTGCAGGAGTTGTCGTCTTGTGTTGCGCCTGAGCTGTAGTTGCAAGCGTCCTCATCCGTGCATCCCAGCGTTTCAAATTCGTCACATGTTCCGTCTGAGTCAGAGTCGTTCAAGCATGTCCCATTGCAGTCATAAGGGAATGCAGGATAAGCGCAAGATCCATCGTCGTACGTGGCTTCCTCGTCATAGTTGCAAGCATTTTCAGCAGTGCATCCAAATGAGAGGCAGCTTACGAAGTCGCAGACCGCAGGGTCTGGGAACACTGCGTTTGGGTCGAAGTTGCATGCCAATTCAATCGTGCAGCCGGTTTCATCCGGGTCACAAATATTGTTTCCATTGACATCGTCACATTGTGCATTTGCTAGTGTCGGGTAGCAAAGGGAAAGAAGGAGTACGGTCAACATGCGGAATGCCGATGGAGCGGAACAGGAGGAGCAGTTCATTTGCTGTGTCGTCTTTGTTGAGGCTTTCTCTCCTAGTGGAGAAAAACGTTCAATTACAAAAGATACAAAAAATCAGTCGTCAAAATACCTGTTTTTGGCGATAAAAAGCTCAAAAACCTAGAGAGATTGCCAAAAACCTTCGACGAAGTTGATTTTCTGCAGGTTGGGGTTTTGCCTGCGTCAACGGCAAGCGAGGCTTGACGCGTACATTCGTGGGACCCTTTGCCATGGATAATTTCGCACTCATACCAATGATTTGGTGGGGCTTCTTGGTCGCTTCTGTGCTCGCCGCAATTTTGTTTTTTTGGTTGTGGTTTAAACTGCGCCGAGACTCCTCTTTGCGCTTTCGCAGTCAATTGGCAATTGTTGAGTACTTCAGCCAGAGCGTCTTCCGTCAGAATTCGACAGAAGACATTCTTTGGGACATCGCTTCGTCATGCATCGAAAAAATGGGTTTGGAAGATTGCGAGATTTATCTGCGCGATGAAGACAGGGAAGTGTGGGTCCGAAAGGCTGCCTATGGCCCACAGACTATTGATTATCGGGCCATTCATAAGCCCATCAGTGTCGCTTTCGGTCAGGGTATTGTAGGAAGAGTGGGCAAATCTGGCATCGCGGAGATCGTCTCAAGCACCTCAAAAGACCCAGACTACATTGGTGGCGATGCCATTCGAGGGAGCGAAATGACCGTTCCCATCATGTGTGACGGAAAAGTCATCGGCATCATAAACAGTGAGCACAGGTTGGAGGGATTTTTCCAACCGTTTCAGTTGGCGCTGCTCCAAAGTGTGGCCAACATTTGTGGTCAAAAAATCGGAAGGAGCGCTGGTGAAGAGCGCATTCAAGAGTTTGCCAAGTTTTTTCAACTGAATCCCAACCCTGTGGCACGCATCGACTTTAAGGGAGCTGTCATCCTGTCGAATGCTCGTGCGGATGAAGTCCTTTCCGATCAATTCGATGAGGCAAAAATACTTTCTGAAATGAGTCCATTTTGGTCGGTTTTGCAAAAGGCCAAGGGGGCAAATGCACCGATCCAAGAACAAGTCAAAGTAGGTGATCGATGGTTTCAAGTGGCCATGGCTCGAGTCGGCGACAAGCACTACATACACATGTATGCAGTGGACGTGACAGAAGTGCAACTGGCAAGATCTCGGGCCGCTGCCGCAGAGAGACATAAGTCAGATTTCTTGTCGGTGATGAGTCATGAAATTCGGACTCCCTTGAATGCAATCTTGGGCCTGATCGAGTTGATGATGCGGGGAAGTGACTCAGAGGATGATCGCCTGTCGCATCTCTCCCACATGGAATTTGCAGGAAAGCACTTGAAAGGTCTTTTGACCGATGTGCTCGATCTCGAGCGCTTGGACAGTGGCAAATCTCAGCCGCATCTCACCCCATTTGCCCCTCGAGAATTTTTCAAGCGTGTGGTCAATGGTTTTGACAAAAGAGCTGAGGCCACAAAGAACACATTGCAACTTGCAATTGACGCTGCCGTGCCCAATGGATTGGTCGCGGATGTGGGATGGCTCACTCAAATGCTTAATAATCTCATATCCAATGCTTTAAAGTTTACTATCGGAGGCGAAATACGTTGCAACGTGGCCTGGGAATCGGGACAGTTGGTCGTCGAGGTTGTCGACTCTGGAGAAGGCATAGCAGAGCAAGATTTAGAGCGCATATTGGAGCCTTTTGAACAGGCCAACAGAGCAGATTTCGTCAATACGGGCAATCGGGGGGTGGGATTGGGACTGGCCATTACCAAAAAGTTGGTCAATCTCCACGGTGGGGAGATCGGGGTGAAGAGTGCGTTGGGGAAGGGTACTACGTTTCGTTTCACGCTTCCGTTGGAATTGTCGGAGAAGGTCAACGCCAGTGCAAAGCCCGAGCGAGTTACTTCAATGCGGCCCATGATACCAGAAGCTCCTGTGCTTATCGTCGATGACAACGAATTGAATGTATTGGTGGCCAAGCGAATGTTGTCCAATTGGGGTTATGAAGTCATCACAGCTTACAGTGTGAATGAAGCTGATTTGTTGCTTGCTCAAACAACACCATTTATCATTCTTCTTGACATTCACATGCCGGATCGCGATGGCTTTGAGGCCGCGCAGGCTTGGAAACAACCCTCAAGTGACTGCAGCGCAATCCCCATTGTTGGGCTCACAGCCGATGCAGAATCTAGAACACGTACGAAAGCCCTCGATGCTGGCATGGAAGACGTGGTGGTGAAGCCTTTTAGCCCTGCACACCTTCGTTCCCTCATTGAGCGATTCTCTTACCAAGATTGACTCTTGCAACAAGGATGGCGCATCCAGCACTCTGGAAAAAATGGATTTTTGGACTACATTGTTGAGTGGATTGGGTTCGACTCTTCTCATTTTCGATCAGGTTTGCAGCGCTATTCGTTTGTGCACGTGCGAACGCGCAAGTGTCCTCATGCATTGACGAGTCCCTGATTGACCCCACGGCCTTTTGCACCCTCGAATTTGCACCCGTATGCGGCTGTGATGGTTTGGTTTACAGCAATGCGTGCATTGCCCAAACTCAAGGGGGAGTGACCACGTGGTCGGAAGGTGAATGTGACATGAGTGGATGCATGAATCTCGAAGAGGTGGACTTTGGCCTGTGTGACCTTGTCCTAGGCGTGGGCAATGTGGGTGGCGTTTGTACCTACGTCAGTGGATGTGGCACCGTGGCAGGAGGTGTGGACTATGAATCACATTTGTTTGCTTCAATGGATGAGTGCGCGTCCTGCTTGTCACAGGGGCAAGGCAACCTTGGTTGCACGTATGAATTCGCCTGCAACTACGATGTGACGGCTCAAGTTGATGATGGCTCGTGCTTGTTCCCACCTTATGCATGTCCCCTGCCAGCTATGGGTGGTGGATGTTCATATCAGCAAGCCTCCAATTTCAATCCTGGCGCGGTCTACGATGATGGTTCTTGTGAATTTGAATACGATGAGGTTTGCGCTGGTGATTTGAATGGCGACGGATTGATTTCGGTCTCTGACATCCTGGTCATGCTCGGTCTGTTTGGAAGTGTTTGTTGATGTTCATCTATGATATCCATACCATCATGAATCCCACGAAAAAAATATGTTTTGCTGCATGTGTCTTCGCAGCAGTGATTGCGGGCTGTCAGTCAAGCAACGAGGCTTCTGATTCCCTGAACAACACAGTCTCAATGGAGACGCAGAAAAAAGTGTATCGAGAATTGAGAGCAGCGATGAATTTGGCTGGTGCAGAGGCCTTGGCAGCTTACCCCAAGTCTGGAATGCCTGAGGGAGGAGCGGAGCAATTTAGAGAAATGCAAGACAGTTTGCGGGTTGCATTTTGGGCGACGGTGTGTGATTCAAATCAAGTGGCTTTGGGCTATGGCGATTCGATTTGGACGAAGGGCGTGAAAGAGAAGTGGCCGGCGGTGTTGGAAGTGCGTTGACCAGCCAAGCGACATCATCTGCGACTTATTCCGCGCATCTGAATGATCGGGAGGTGCGTGCTTTGCGCGCCAAGCCGTACATTTTCACCCATGAATGTTCAATTTCTTCGCACCAACGTTTTTCTAGTCGGCTTTTGTTTGCCTCTTTTGGCCTGGGCTCAAACTCCTGAATTTGTTCATGACCCCTGGGAGGTGCGCCTGCCATCAGATTTGAAACCTGTGGATCGCGATGTTCAACGCCTGTTTCGAGAAGAGAATTCATGGCAAACCTCAGGACCTTCAAGTGCTGGGTGGTCTGTTTTGGCTCATGATGACCGCATTCTGCCTTCTCGGATGTGGGGCAAGGGGATTCCATTCGGCGACAACGACATAGAAGACCGAGCACTTCAAGCTTGGGCCTGGGCCTTGGGAGATTACGGTTGGAGTCAAGACGAGCTCGGGGACATCCATGTCGCAAAAGGTTCGAAGCACCAGCGTGTATTTGCCAGCCAGCTTCTAGAGGGCTTGCCTGTATTGGGGTCAAAACTTCAGGCCAAATTCAACGGAGACAAATTGGTTCTGGTGTCAAGCGATTTTTGGCCTGATTTGACGCCTCAGGAAATCAACGTGAGCCTTGACGAAGTTCTTGAAACCATGGCAATGGATATGTCGACAAGCGAAATGAATGTCGGCACCATGTACATCTCAGATTACAATGCGGAAGACCTTGGCCTGGCCTGGTTGCCGACTCAAACATCTGATCAAGAGAATTTCGCGTGGAATGCGCATCCTGTAATGCAGTTAGAAATTTCTGGGCGAAGAGGGGTCTTGCCTGTGCGTTACTTGACTTGGGTAGACTTGACTGATGGATCTGTGGTGTTACGCACGAACCAAGTGGTTCATGAAATGCCTGAGCGCATGGTCCGAAACATGGGAAACGTAAAAGATGACAAAAAACGCGTGGCGAAGGTGACGGCGGCGATGCCGCCAAACGTCTTTGGGCAAGTCAAGGCTTCTGTTCATCCCATGTTTCCTTTCGATGAGCCCGAATCTCTTGCCATGCCGCATTTGGAATTGCCATTGGGGAGCGTCACTTACTTCTCGGATACAGCCGGTCAATTCAACACAGCTGCTGAGGGTGATTTTCCTTCGTTGGAGCTGGAATTGAAAGGCCTCTACGCCACCGTATTTACCAACGGCAACACGCCCTCTTCCAACGTGGATATTGTGGATGGCTACAATTCCCTGACGGCACCAGGAAACACCAAAGAGGCCAGTGCTTACAGGAGCACCAATCTCATTCACGATCACATGCGCGCTTGGTTGCCTGAGTTTTCAGATTTGGATTGGAGCATGACTGTGAATATCGATGTGGCTGGTGAGTGCAATGCATTCTACGATGGTTCGAGCATCAATTTTTACGATGCAGGAGGGGGGTGCAATGCGACTTCTCTGATTGCAGATGTGGTTTACCACGAATATGGCCACGCCATCAACGACTGGTTTTATCAGTCTTATTTCTACAACTTCGCCAATGGAGCGATGAACGAGGGATACGCGGACTTTTGGGCGATGTCACTTGGGGATCTTGCCGAAATTGGACAGGGATTCTACACAGACTCACAAGATGGAATTCGCATTTATGACGAAGATCCCAAGGTTTATCCTGAAGACATCGTGGGTGAGGTACATGC
>DCBH01000115.1:6168-12284 GCA_002313415.1 Flavobacteriales bacterium UBA1112 | reverse complement strand
TTGCCGCGGGTGCGGCATGTGTGATTTGTGAGCGTATGCCTGATCAAACACCAGACCACGTCACAGTCATCCAGGTGAAGTCAAGCGCCAAAGCCTTGGGGCACGTTGCCGCTGCGTTTTACGACTATCCCTCGCGAGACATGAAAGTGGTCGCGGTCACAGGGACCAATGGCAAAACGACGACTGTCACCTTGCTCCATCAGCTCTACAGATTGCTGGACCGAAAAGCTGGTATGCTGGGAACCGTAGAAAATCGCATTGTCGACCGTGCGGTTCCAGCCACACATACAACTCCAGATGCTTTGAGTTTGCAAGCCCTGTTGCGCGAAATGGCTGACGCCGGGTGTACCCACGTCTTCATGGAGGCGAGTTCCCACGCCATCGCTCAAGAGCGAATTGAAGGAACGCAACTCTCAGGGGCCGTTTTCACCAACATCACTCACGATCATCTCGATTATCACGGTGATTTTAACGGATACATCAAGGCCAAGAAGAAGCTGTTCGACCAACTTCCTGCATCTGCGTTCGCAGCAGTCAACAACGACGACCCACACGCCGAAGACATGGTCGCGGAAACCAAAGCCAAAGTGGTGACCATGGCTGTTCAGAACGTGGCAGACGAACGCGCGCGCCTCACTGAAAACCAAATCACAGGGCTCGTCCTTCACCTAGACGGACAAGAATTGTATTCCTCACTTGTAGGCGGATTCAACGCGAGCAATCTCCTTGCGGTTTACGTCGTGAGCAAGATGCTTGGGATGGACAAAATCAATGCGCTTACGCAGATGTCCTTGCTGAAGGCGCCTGCCGGTCGATTCGAAAGAATTCCAGCGCGAGATGGCATCACAGCCATTGTCGATTACGCCCACACCCCGGACGCGTTAGACAATGTACTCAAGACCATTTCACACGTTCGAAATGGAGGGGAGAAGGTGATTACGGTGGTGGGATGTGGTGGCGATCGCGACGCCACAAAACGTCCGGTCATGGCACGAAGTGCAGCCGGGCGGTCGGACCGCGTCATCCTCACCAGCGACAACCCGCGAAGCGAAGACCCCAGGACCATTCTTCACGAGATGGAACAAGGATTGGACCCCATTGAAAAACGCAAATGTCTGAGCATTGTGGACCGTCGCGAGGCCATACGAACTGCCGCAGCTCTTGCTGAACCCGGAGACATCGTATTGGTGGCTGGCAAGGGCCATGAGACCTATCAAGAAATCCAGGGCAAGCGCGAGCCATTTGATGACCGCCTTGAACTAAAAGAAGCCTTCGCAGCCAGCACCTGACGACCAAGTACCATGCTCTACCACCTGTTCACAAATCTCCACGACATCTACGACCTGCCAGGCGCTGGCCTATTCAGTTACGTGTCGTTTCGTGCAGGAATGAGCTTGATGACTTCATTGGTTGTGGGCATTTTGTTTGGCAAGCGAATCATTGAACGTTTGCAACTGAATCAAGTTGGTGAAATCGTTCGCGATCTCGGTTTGGAGGGTCAGATGAACAAACAAGGCACGCCAACCATGGGTGGCCTCATCATCCTCGGTGCCATCTTGGTTCCTACCGTCCTGTTCACAGACCTCACCAACGTTTACGCCCAACTTATGATTCTAGCCACCATTTGGCTAGGAGCAATTGGGTTCATAGACGACTACATCAAGGTATTTAAAAAGAACAAGGCGGGTCTTGCTGGGCGATTCAAAGTCATCGGGCAAGTGGGCATGGGAGTGATTCTAGGTGCTGTCATGATTTGGCATCCAGACATCGCCATCAAAGAATTGGCGGATGACAACACTTGGACGACGGTGCGATCCACAGCCACCACGATTCCATTCATCAAGGACAATCACTTCGATTACACATGGCTTCTGTCGTGGTTGGTAGATGATGCTGCGAACTATGTATGGCTGGTATTCATTCCGCTCGTTATTCTCATTGTCACAGCAGTCAGCAACGGCGCCAACCTAACCGACGGCATTGACGGTCTAGCCACGGGAAGCAGTGCCATCATTGGCATGGCCTTGGCCGTTTTAGCCTACGTCAGTTCCAACACTGTCATTGCAGACTACCTCAGCATCATGTACATCCCAGGCTCTGAGGAACTCGTTGTATTCATCGCTGCATTCGTAGGTGCGTGCATCGCCTTCCTCTGGTACAACGCTTTTCCCGCCCAAGTCTTTATGGGTGATACTGGGTCTCTTGCCCTGGGTGGCATCATCGCCGCATTCGCCATCGCCATACGTAAAGAGCTTCTGATTCCGCTGCTTTGCGGGATTTTCCTCATCGAAAATCTCAGTGTAGTGATCCAAGTGGGTTGGTTCCGTTACACCAAGAACAAATATGGCGAAGGTCGTCGCGTGTTCCTCATGGCCCCACTCCACCACCACTATCAAAAACAAAATATGCCCGAATCCAAAATCACTGCTCGCTTTTGGATTGTGGGAGTGCTCCTTGCTGTCATCACCATTGTCACCCTCAAAGTCCGCTAAATCTCCTCTTGCATTCCATCCCTCATGAACCTCACTGATCCCATCCTTGTTCTTGGCGCTGGCGAAAGCGGCGTGGGATGTGCCTTGTTGGCGCAGTCCATCGGTGCAAGTGCGTTTGTGAGTGACGCTGGTGCGGAGAAAGGACCCGGCGTGGCTGAACTCCAAGCCGTCGGAATCTCCAACGAGGTCGGTGGACATCAGCCAAAATCGTGGAGTGACGCGAAAATCGTAATCAAGAGCCCTGGCATCCCTGACGACGCTGAAGTGGTCCAGACGTGTCGTAATCAAGGTCGAGAGGTCATCAGCGAAATCGAATACGCTTCGCGAATATTTCGAAAACTTGGTCACACCAACCCGGTGGTGGCAGTGACAGGTTCCAATGGAAAGACGACCACAACGTCCATGATTGACCACATGCTTCGTCACGAGGGATGGGCGACAGACTGCGTTGGCAACATAGGTACAAGTTGGGCGCGTCGCCTCTCCGAGCGCATCAATCGAGATGAAGAACCCGCGGAAGTCACAATCGTAGAAGTAAGTAGTTTCCAATTGGACGGCACAAATTCATTCCGTCCCTCAGTGGGCGTCATCCTCAACATCACGCCAGACCACCTCGACCGGTACAACTACAAGATGGAGCAATATGCCGCCTCAAAGTGGCGCATCACAGCTTCTCAAACCGAGACGGACTGCCTGATTTACAACGCTGACTGCCAGTGGACCTTGCGTATGCTGGACCAACTAGGTACGTCTGCAAAACTGCTACCCTTGAGTGCTGAGCGAAGCCTCGACGAGGTGACTCGAAGCTCACACGGTGGCGGTCTAGACCCTCAAGATCATTCAAAATTTATCCTCCAACATTTCAATTCATTTTCCATGACCATTCAAAAATTGGCCGTTCAGGGGAAGCACAACCTCTTTAACTCCATGGCTGCAGGCATGGCCGGCCGAGTGCTCGACCTCAGAAAAGAGGGCATTCGCGAGAGCCTTCAAAGCTTTGAAGGAGTCGAACATCGACTCGAATTCGTGCAAGAAGTAAACGGCATCACCTTCATCAACGATTCGAAAGCCACCAATGTCAACAGTGCATGGTATGCCCTCGAGTGTGCCAACGCACCTGTAATTTGGATTGCTGGCGGCATCGACAAGGGCAACGACTACAGCACCCTCATTCCGCTTGTTCGAGATAAAGTCAAACACCTCATTTGCATGGGAAAAAACAACACCAAATTGCATGCGGCATTTGACGAACTCGTCGAAGGCAGTCACGACGTCAATTCAGCGGAAGAGGCTGTAGCCAAGGCCTACGAACTCGGCTTACCTGGAGAAACAGCGTTGTTGTCCCCCGCATGTGCAAGCTTCGATTTGTTTGGGAGTTATGAGCAGCGTGGGCGCGCATTCAAAACCGCTGTTCGTCAACTTTAATTGAGCCTGTATAGAGATGAACGAACTCCTCGCAGGCATCCGTCAGCGGCTCGAAGGTGACCGAGTACTTTGGGGCATTGCCTTGGTGCTTACGTTGGCTTCGTTGGTCACGGTATACAGCGCCATCAGTACGCTGGCCTACAAGGCTGACGGAAACAGTGCCAAATTTCTGTTCAAGCAAATGGGGCTCCTTGCGGGAGGTTGGATGGTCATGTTTGGAGTTCATCGCGTCCATTTCAAGTATTTCGGCCGGCTTGCGAACACCTTGTTCGTCTTGGCAATTGCAGCGCTGATTCTCACCTATCTCTTTGGCGCAGACATCAATGAGGCTCGCAGATGGATTAAAATTCCTTTCATTGGACTTACTGTCCAAACGTCAGACTTCGCAAAACTTGCGCTCGTACTCTGGGTAGCAAAACAATTGCAAATGAGGGCTTCTGTGCTCGACGATTTTTGGAACGGCGTTGCACCAATTTTGGGTGGCATCGTCTCCATTTGCGTGTTAATCCTGCCCTCCGATTTTTCTACCGCAGCAATGCTCGGTTTTATATGTGTGACCATGCTCTTTGTTGGAGGAGTGTCATGGAGACACATGGTGACCATTGCATTTGCTTCACTTGGGGGAATTTTGATGCTGTACGGGGTCGGAAAAGCCGCTCCTGATGCACTCCCGCGCTTTGGGACATGGGCAAGCCGTGTCGAGAGCTTCGCTGGCTTTGCGACCGGCCATGAGACCGCAAATGCCAGTGCAGAGGATTATCAAATTGAACTGGCACAAGTCGCGATATACAAAGGGGGTCTGTTTCCTTCTGGTCCGGCATCGGGGACATCGCGAAACTTTCTGCCACATCCATACTCCGACATGATTTTTGCTTTCATCGTGGAAGAGTGGGGTGCCATCATGGGAGGCTTGGGCTTGGTGCTCCTGTACCTCGCACTTTTATTTAGGGCTTCCAGAACTGCAATCAAGTGCGATTCCCCCTTTGGAAGAAATCTCATCCTGGGCTTGGGATTGATGATTACGGTACAAGCACTCGTGAATATGGGTGTCTCTGTACGACTCTTCCCAACCACTGGGCAGCCTCTTCCCTTGGTGAGTTACGGAGGAACTTCCCTCCTATTCACCTGCCTTTCTATCGGAATGATGCTGGCTGTTACGCGAGTCGTAAGCAATGGAAACAAATCCGCAAGCAGCAACAAGTTGATTTGATGGCTGCCTTAAACAACGTTCTCATTTCGGGCGGCGGTACAGGGGGTCACATCCACCCTGCATTGGCCATTGCAGACGAAATTACTCGACGAAATTCTGACGCAAAAGTGCATTTTGTTGGAGCACTTGGTCGAATGGAGATGGAGAAGGTACCAGCAGCAGGTTACGGCATTGACGGGTTGTGGATCAGCGGCATTGACAGGTCACTCACAAGCACCAAAAACTTGTTATTTCCGATCAAATTGATCAGCAGTCTTTGGAAGTCAAATCGACTCTTGCGGACTTACCAACCTGATGCCGTGGTTGGAGTCGGTGGCTTTGCAAGTGGCCCTTTGCTGGCACAGGCAGCTCGCATGGGCATTCCAACGCTCATCCAAGAACAGAACAGTTATCCCGGAATCACAAACCGGCTTTTGGCAAACCGCGTAAATCGAATCTGTGCCGGTTTTTTAGGTTTGGAACGTTGGTTTCCTGAAGAACGAATTGTGCACACGGGCAACCCGCTTCGCTCCCACGTTTGTGACCTTGCGGGAGTTCAAAACAGGCCTCTCTCAGAAGCCCTTGACCACTGGGGTCTATCCAACGACCAGCCCGTGGTTTTTGTGATGGGTGGAAGCCTGGGAGCCCAATCGATGAACGAAGCAGTCAAAGCCATTCTCAACAAGCTTCGAGATCGATTTGAGCGGAGATACCAGTTGATCTGGCAATGCGGGGCACGCTACGAATCGGAATGTCAAGCGTGGCTTGAGGCTCACCCATGCAGTGGTGTGGTATGTTCAGGGTTCATTGATCGCATGGATTGGGCTTATCAAGCCGCCACGGTCATTGCTTCACGTGCGGGAGCGATGTCCATTTCAGAACTTGCCCTCGTCGGCAAACCCGCCATCCTTGTTCCTTCGCCCCATGTTGCTGAAGATCATCAAACTCACAATGCGAGGAGCTTGACCGAACTTGGAGGGGCCATTTTGCTCCCAGATGACCGCGTGATT
>DCBH01000115.1:0-5783 GCA_002313415.1 Flavobacteriales bacterium UBA1112 | reverse complement strand
AATGGGAGAAGCCATGAATCAGGCTGCGAGACCGCATGCAGCGGCCGCGGTGGTGGATGAACTCGAATCTTTGGTCTCCTAATCCATGACCGTCATTGTCTCCCAGCACGTATTCTTTTTGGGCCTGGGAGGCATAGGTATGAGTTCCCTCGCTCGCCACCTGGCTCGGCAAGGTCACGTTGTGGGGGGCTACGACCTCACACCGTCCAAACTCATCGATGACCTTCAGGCAGAGGGCATGTTTGTCACTCACTCTCCGATGCCTGAAGACCTCCCCGAATGGGCACTTTATGCAACCAACAATTTGACCGTGGTGAGGACTCCAGCTGTCCCTGAGGATTTGCCCCTGCTTGTCCATTTTCAAAGATTGGGCATCACAACCATGAAACGCGCTGAGCTTTTGGGTGCAATCACTCATGACCAACCCACATTGGCTGTGGCAGGCACACACGGAAAAACCACGACCTCCAGCTGGCTTGCAGCAATGCTTGACGTGGGAGCGCAGGGGTGCCACGCATTTTTGGGGGGCATTGATACCCGTACTGGAACCAACTATCTCACACGACCTGAGGCCAAATGGCATGTCGTTGAGGCCGATGAATTTGATCGAAGTTTTCATCAGCTGCATCCTACTTGTGCCGCCATTACCAACCTCGAGCCAGATCACCTCGACACATATGGAACATCCGAAGCCTTTCGAGCCGCGTTCGAACAATTCGGCAAACAAGTCTCAGACACCCTCATTCTTCCATTTGACCTGACTTGGCCTGACATGAAGTCTGGGCCTTCAATTGAACGTTTTGCGCTGATTGAAGAAGGTCAAATCGCACCTCAACATGTTCGGAATTGTGCCGTGGTGTCACTAAACCAAAGAGACATTCTTTTTCAATTGGGGGATGTACAATTCAAAGCTCGACCAGCCATCCCTGGACGTCACAACACCGCCAATGCCTTGGTTGCGGCAGCACTGGCTCTTCATGCTGGTGCAAGCCCATCTCAAATCGCCCATGCAGTGGAAAATTTTCGCGGCGTCAACCGACGAATGCAGGTGCACTTGGATACCCCAGAGGCAGTCTACATTGATGATTATGCCCACCACCCGACGGAGTTGGAAGCCCTATTGAACGCCGTTCGAAATCAGTGGCCTGATCGAAATGTAACCCTGATTTTTCAGCCACATTTGTACTCAAGGACACGTGATTTTAGCCATGAATTTGCCCGAGTATTGGGGCTAGCTGACCAGCTTTTTTTACTCCCCATTTACCCGGCTCGCGAGGCTCCCATTCCGGGTGTTGATGCACAATGGCTGTTTGATAACATCTCAAGTCCACGCAAACATCTTTCAACTTCAGATTCCATCTTCGGAGACTTGAAGGCTTCTTCTGCAGACATCTTGGTGACAGCTGGTGCAGGCGATATCGATCGTCTTGTGCCACAAGCTTTAGAGCACATGCAGAACCGCCGGACCTGAAGTTATGATTGCACGAATTCTAAGCACCATCCTCGTTCTTACCGCCCTTGGTATGGTATTGGGTTTCGCTTGCATCGAATCAGAGACTCGACGCGTGAAAGGCGTTCAAGTGGATGTCAAGGATGAGGGTGTTGTCAGCTTCCTCGATGCTGAACTCATTCATCGGCAACTCGGAACAACACGCCTTGAAGGCGAATTGATGGTAGATGTCGATTTGCAATCTGTGGTAGATCATCTCCAAGCCCTAGATGCTTGTGCTGACGCAGAGGTCTACCCAACAATGAATGGCGTGCTCCACATCGACGTATGGCAGCGAAGGCCTGTGATGAGGGTTCACCTCCACGAAGGCCCCGACTATTATCTCGATGAAGATGGGCAGCAGTTAAGTCTAGATTCTCACTTCACACCCCACATTCCTGTCATGCACGTCCTGCGAGAATCGCAAGCAACAATGGGGTATCGTTTTGTGATGGCGACCCGCAACGATGCATTTTGGAATGCCCTCACAGATCAACTCTCAGTCAATGATCACGGAGAATTGGTATTGCATCCTCGGTTGGCAGGACACAAAATCGTTCTGGGCAACGACGACGAACACGAACACAAAAAGCGCAATCTCTTGGCCTTCTATCGGGCCCAAGTGGATCGCGGAAATCTCAGGCATTTTAAATGCATTGACCTCACTTACCGCGATCAAGTGATTGCACAACGCTACCCATGATGGACAACCAACTCCCCAAAAACACGGAAGAAATCGTCGTCGGACTTGACATCGGAACAACGAAAATCGCCTGCTTCATTGGTCAAAAGAACGAGTTTGGCAAAATTGAATTGCTCGGCTACGGGCGCAGCGAATCGGTAGGCGTGTCACGCGGAGTGGTCGCCAACATTGACAGAACTGTTGCTTCAATCAAGCAAGCCGTGCAAGAGGCTGAGCAAAAAGTCGGCGCTCAAATCCGTCTCGTGAATGTTGGTATTGCGGGACAGCACATCAAAAGTCTGCAGCATCGAGGCCTCATCACCCGAGAAAACTTAGATGCAGAAATTGGTCAAAATGACATCGAGGCTCTCATCGAAGACATGCACAAACTTGTCATGCAGCCAGGAGAAGAAATCCTCCATGTCATCCCACAAGAATTCACGGTCGACAACGAGCAGGGCATCAAGGATCCCATTGGAATGTCAGGGGTTCGATTGGAAGCCAATTTTCACATCATCACAGGTCAAATGGCCGCGGCCCAAAACATCTACAAATGCATACGCAAAGCAGGGCTTGAAGTCGATCAGCTCATTTTAGAGCCCCTTGCTTCAGCTGCCTCTGTTCTCTCCGAAGAGGAAAAAGAAGCAGGTGTCGCACTCGTCGATATTGGTGGCGGGACCACAGACATTGCCATTTTCCAAGACGGCATCATTCGTCATACAGCTGTGATTCCCTTTGGTGGAAATGTCATCAGCGACGACATTCGACAAGGCTGCCAGATTATGAAACGTCAGGCAGAGCAATTGAAAAAGAAGTTCGGTTCTGCCCTTTCACAAGAAACCAAATCCAACGAAATCGTCTGCATTCCTGGATTGACAGGACGCAAGCCCAAAGAAATTGCGTTGAAGACCCTGGCCCAAATCATCGAGGCCAGAATGACCGAAATCATCGAGCACGTCCATTACGAAATCCGAAGTTCAGGTTTCGGCGATCAACTTATCGGAGGAATCGTCCTCACCGGTGGCGGATCACAACTCAAGCATGTCACGCAACTTTTCCAGTTCGTGACTGGACTCGACTGCCGCCTTGGGTTCCCGGGCGAACACATCGCAAAAGCTCCTGACGAAACCGCCATTCCATCCTACTCTACAGGTGTGGGTCTTGTCATCAAGGGATATGACCGCATCCGTACCAAAACCAACGAAAACCCAACGACGGGGAACGATCGATTGTCTCTTCCCAACATGGGCATCCAAAAGTTCATGCAAAGCGTCAAAAATTGGTTTGAAACAGAAGACCTAGCCTGATTCCCTTCCATCTGAAAACAATCTCCCATGCAATTCAACATTCCCCAGTCTTCCAACTCGCCAATCAAAGTGATCGGTGTTGGCGGTGGCGGCTCGAATGCCGTCAACACGATGTTTGAGCAAGGCATCACAGGTGTCGACTTCATCGTGTGCAACACCGACGCCCAAGCCCTCGACATCAGTCCAGTGCCTCGTAAAGTTCAGCTTGGAGCCACACTCACAGGCGGACAGGGCGCAGGATCTTTGCCCGAAGTCGGGAAAAATGCTGCCATTGAAAGTCTCGACGAAGTCACAGATCTCCTTGGCGCCGACACGAGTATGGTCTTCGTCACAGCCGGGATGGGTGGTGGAACTGGAACTGGAGCGGCACCAGTCATTGCACAGGCATGCAAAGACCGCGACATTCTTACCGTTGGCATCGTCACTGTCCCTTTCATGTTTGAAGGTCGCCGTCGCAATCAACAAGCATCAGAAGGCTTGGAAGCCATGCGAGCGGCTGTCGATACGTTGCTCATCATTCGAAATGACAAGCTGCGTGAGTTGTTTGGCAATCAGACCATTCGCAGCGCCTTTGCTAATGCCGACCAAATCCTATGCACTGCTGCCAAAGGCATCGCTGAAGTCATCACCTTGACTGGGGAAATCAATGTGGACATGAATGACGTCAACACCGTCATGCGCAACAGTGGACGTGCCATCATGGGATCAGGGAGCGCATCGGGACAAGGTCGTGCGCAAAAAGCCGTAACTGACGCACTCGAAAGTCCACTCCTGAATGACAGCGACATCACTGGAGCCAATTTCGTCTTGTTGAACATCACGTTTGGGACTGAGGAGATTCTCATGGATGAAATCATGGACATCACCGATTACATCCAAGATGCAGCAGGTCAGACTGCTGAAGTCATATGGGGATATGGCACTGACCCCAATTTGGGAGAAGATCTTTGCGTGACTGTCATTGCCACAGGATTTGACGCGACAACCTCCAAGTCTGTAACGCAAGCTGAAGGGCCAAAAAAGATTTGGCTTCATTCAAATGACAAAGGCGAAGAACAGACCACTTCTCCTGCCAACGAAGCGGAACAAACTGAACCATTCCTGAAACAAGATGAGGAGCCTGCGACAGATGTGGACCGCAACAAATGGGACGTGAATATGCCTCAGCGAGAATTGTTTCCTACGCCTGAATCAACCACAACCAGCGATACGGACATCCCCTCTACAGAAAAACTGGCAGACCTCCCTCAAGACAGTTTAAAGCACGCGGAAGCGCAGGAAAACAGTGAGCCTGAATTGAATCAAGACTTGCCAGAAACACCTCGCGAAGAGGAAGTTTCCACCAACGAAGAATTCATCATCTACAACCTTGACGAGGTGCCAGAACCCGACGATTTGACCGCTGACGTGGCCAAGAATGAAGACACGCCCGAGGAGCCCGAATCAAATCAATTCCAAATTGCAGAGGATAACACAGCAGAGCAAGCATCACCGTCCGCTCAACCTTCACGTGAGGCGTTCGCGGAACGTCAGCGTCAAATTACTCGGAGCCTCGCGGAGTTCAAAAGCAAACTGAATCTCCCAGGCAGAATTGCTGACTTGGAAAATGAGCCAGCATACAAGCGACGCAATGTGTCCATTGATGACACCCCCCAAAGCTCAGATTCGCAAGTGAGCCGCATGCACCTTTCAGAAGAATTCGACGAAGAAGGCAACCGCAGGGTGGAATTGCGGAATGACAACTCCTTTCTTCACGACAACGTAGACTGATGTCCAACCTTGCTGAATCCATTTCGGAAGGCATCAAAAATGCCATGCGCGCCAAAGATCGAGAACGACTCACGGCACTGCGCGACATCAAGAGTAAAATCATGCTTGAAGCAACGAAAGAGGGTGCAGGGGAAACTGTGGATGACGCCACAACCTTGGCCATTCTGAGTCGACTGCTCAAGCAACGCAATGAAACTGCCACTCTTTACAGCGAGCAAGGAAGGGAAGACTTGGCAGCAGAAGAGCTTGCGCAAGCTGCGGTCATCCAGGAATTTCTTCCAGCGGCACTAAGCGAGGCTGAAATTGAAGCAAAAGTGGCCGAAATCATTGAAAGTGTGGGGGCATCATCCATGGCGGACATGGGTAAGGTGATGGGCCTAGCCACATCGGCAATGGCAGGACAAGCAGACGGCAAGGTCATCTCAGGACTCGTTAGAAAAGCCCTTTCCTCTTCATTGTAACTACAAGCTCAAACGAACACCCTTCCGTGCGTCGTTTGTACAACCGCACAGGCCTCTGATGTCATCGAATTGCA
>DCBH01000026.1:11432-23821 GCA_002313415.1 Flavobacteriales bacterium UBA1112 | reverse complement strand
ATATGACCAAAACAAGGAGAAGGTTGGACCCTTCATGGACGAGGCTCGAGAGGTTCGTGAACGCAGCGACAACTTGGTCAATTACATCACCCAATTGAAAGGTCGCTGCATGGCCACCTCTGAGGGAAAGTACAACGATGCTGTCGAAAATGATTTTGTCAACTTCATTGGAAAAGATGAGAATGGTATGGACACCACGATCAATCTGTCTGTCATTGGCAAAAAAGATGAGTATCAAGAACTGACGGCGTTTATGGTGGGCTCAGAGCCCCAAAATCCCAAATACGACGAAAACAATCCTTGGAGCGCGACAGCACTTCGCAAGAACCTTGAACTCTATCGAGACTACCTCAAAGGCGTAAAACTCGTGGATAGCAAGGGCCAAACTCGTGAGCTTCCTGAGTACATCAAAGTCCAGCTTGATGAACGTTTTACGTTTGACAATGAAATCGAAGATGGAAAAGAAGTGCTGTGGGAAGCCGCGAATTTCTTTGATGTCCCGCTCGCTGCTGTCATGCCTCTGATGTCCAAGATGATTGTGGATGTGCAAGATGCCCAGGAAGACGTATTGTCATGGTTGCTCGGTGGAATTGAGGCTAAGTCCTACAAGTTTACAGACCTCATGCCACTCGTGGTCCCTGAGTCCAACTACATTTTGCGTGGAGACTCATTCCGGGCAGATGTTTTGTTGGCTGCATACGATGCCACAAACGCGCCCGACATCTTCGTCGATGGAGACAAGTGGGATGGTCGAGATTCCAGCATGCTCGAGTACGAGGGCATGGAGGGGCTCAACATTGGAACAGACGGTATGGGTAAGCTTCGCATCTCTACTCGCGGCATGAGTTTGGGAGACATGAACTTCAAGGGATTGATTCGATATCAGGGTCCAGATGGCAACATCGAGCCTTACTCGTTTTACACGCCAACCATCACAGTTGCTGAGCCCGCACTTGTCGTTTCACCAACCAAAATGAATGTGTTTTATCGTGGGGTTGAGAACCCTGTTGAAGTGTCCGTTCCAGGTGTGGCCCAAGACAAAATCAATGTGCGCATCGATGGCGGACACTCCATCAAAAAACAACCCGGTGGTTCTTATGTGGTCGAGCCAAGTTCAAACAGCTCAGTGCGAGAAGCAAACATCACAGTTTCCGCTGAACTTCCGGATGGCAGCACAAAATCACTTCCCGCGAAAAACTTCCGGGTCAAACGCATTCCCGACCCTGTTGCATTTTGGACAGGAAAAAAACCGACGGACAAGGGCATCACAAAAGCTGAAATCCTCTCCTTTGCACCGGTGGCAGCCCGAATGGAAGGATTTGATTTTGACGTGAAAGTCCGTGTGAGGAGCTTCACCCTGCGCATCGCGAAAGATGGTTCGTTCTCTGATTTGCCATCAGGTAACAATCGCTTGACTCCAGATCAACGCGAAGCATTGAAGCGTGTTCGTCGCGGAAACATCATCTATTTGGAAGACATCCTGGTGTCCATGCCTGACGGGACCGAGCGCGACTTGCCCCCGATGAAATTAAAGATCACTGGCTAACTTACCTGCAATGAAACAGTTCTTTTGCACTTGTTTGACCTTGACACTTGCCTTTCTTGCATTGGTGCAAGAAGGTGCGGCACAATCCCCAAATGTATTGGATGGTGCATACGTCAAAGAGACCAACCTCACGAAGAGAGTCATCCCCTACCCTCACCTCCGTGAGGCCGATGTGATGTACAAGCGCCGCATTTGGCAGGAGATTGATTTGCGTCAAAAATTCAATCATCCTTTCTACTACCCACTCGACCCTATCGAGGATCGTCAAAACCTCTTTGACGTCGTGCGTGAAGCGTTGCTTGTGGAAGGCTCCCTTGTTGCATACAGCGCAGGTCCCATTGGTGAGGACGATGAATTCACATTTCCACTGTCCAAAGACAGCATTCGAAAGATTCTGAACCCCGTCACACTTGTGAAGCAATACGATGATTTTGGAGAAGTGATTGGTACGATCCAACAGAGCAATGAATTGTCCTCCGACAAAATCACGCGCTACCGCATCAAGGAAGATTGGATTTGGGACCGCCAGCGCAGCGAGCGCTACGTCAGAATCATAGGAATCGCTCCGATGCTTGAGGACTTCGACATCGACGGCAACAGTGTGGGCTTCAGCCCTCTTTTCTGGTTGTATTATCCGGAATGCCGTTATGTTTTCGCGAACAGTGAGGTCTACAACATGTTCAACGACGCCCAGCGCCGAACCTATGAAGATTTGTTCCAAAAGCGTTACTTCTCGAGTTACATCATCAAAGAAGACAATTCCTTCAATCGCCCCATTGTCTCCTACGCCAAGGGCTTGGATGGATTGGCTGAAAGTGAACGAATTCAGCGAGAACTTTTCAATTTGGAGCACGACATCTGGCACTACTGATTTGATACTCGATTGAGTAAAAAAGGGCCACACTGCGTGTGGCCCTTTTTTGTTCCCTTGCCATTCAACCCCGACCTTGCACGACCATGCTGCATCTGACTTCACTGGGAGTCCACTTCGGGGATCGAACGCTTTTTGACGGTGTCAATCTGGCCATTGGCACAAAAGACCGAATTGGTCTGGTTGGCCGAAACGGAGCAGGCAAATCCACGTTGCTGAAAATCATTGCTGGATTGCAAAAACCTTCCAACGGCAATGTAAATACACCTAAAGACTACCGCATCGGATACCTGCCGCAAGAGATGGAACACGATGAGGAATCCACCGTCATGGAAGTTGCCATGCAGGCATTTGAGGAAGTCAGGTCCTTGGAGACACGACTGCTCGCCCTGACCAAGGAAGTGGGTGAACGCACTGATTACGAAAGTGACAGCTACGCCGACTTGATTCAGGAACTCAGTGATGCCAATGATCGCTTGGATGCAATTGGTGCCTCAAGCACCGAAGAACAAACCCACCGCATCCTTCAAGGTCTTGGGTTTAAAATCTCCGACATGACTCGACAAATGTCGGAGTTCAGCGGCGGATGGAAAATGCGTGTTGAGTTGGCCAAACTGCTTCTCATGCAGCCCAACCTTTTGTTACTCGACGAGCCTACGAACCACCTTGACATTGAAAGCATCGAATGGTTAGAAGGATTTCTGATTCACCATCCAGGTGCCATCCTACTCATTTCACACGACAGGGTTTTCCTCGACACGCTGACCAAGCGCACCGTAGAAATCGGTGGCGTCAAGCTCTACGATTACAAGGGTCCGTATTCCGCATATCAACGATGGCGCGAGGAGGAGCGGTCTCGACAAGAGCAAGCTGCCAAAAATCAGCAGAAATACATCCAAGAGACTCAAGACCTCATCAACAAATTCAGAGCAAAGAAAAACAAAGCTGCCTTCGCCCAAAGTCTCATCAAGAAACTTGAAAAACTTGATCGCATCGAAGTGGATGCTGCTGAGAACATGCAAATTCGATTCCGATTCCCTCCTGCTCCACGCTCTGGCAAAGTGATTTTTGAAGCCAAAACACTGAAAAAGTGCTTTGATGAGTTAACTGTTTTCAAAGGCCTAGATTTCATCATGGCTCGACAGGAAAAAGTTGCGCTTGTGGGGAAAAATGGGGCGGGAAAAACCACCCTCACGCGGATGTTGGTGGGGCAGGAACACTGCACAGCAGGACATCTGAACGTGGGACACAACGTGGACATCGGCTACTATGCCCAAAACCAAACGGACGAACTCAACGGAAATCTAACCGTCATGGAAACGCTGGAAGAAGTCGCTGTGGGAGACATTCGAAAGCAACTCAGAGGTCTTCTGGGCTCATTCCTGTTTTCTGGTGATGACATTGAGAAAAAAGTGAAGGTGCTTTCAGGGGGAGAAAAAGCGCGTTTGGCCCTTTGTAAGTTGCTACTCCACCCCTACAACGTATTGATTCTTGACGAGCCGACCAATCATCTCGACCTCAAGAGCAAGTCCGTACTCAAAGAGGCTCTTCAACAATTTGACGGGAGCTTGATTGTGGTTTCTCACGATCGTGATTTCTTAAGCGACATGACCCAGCTCGTATATGAAGTCACACCCACGGGATTGAAACAGTACATCGGGGACATCAAACAATTCCTGCATGAGAAGCACGCCTCAAGCATCACGTCATACGAAGCCAACCGAGTCGTGAAAATTGAGCGCACCAAGTCCGCGAAGTCGGGTGAAAAGAAATCAAAACAAGCCTCTGGTGGAGATCTCCACAGGGCAAAAAAAGCCCAAGAAAAAGCGGTTCGCAAAGCGAAAAATGCCGTAGAACGACATGAAAAAACCATTGCTCAACTTGAAGCGAAACAGCAAGATCTGAATGCCGCGATGGCCGAGGCAGATCCGTCAGACAGGAATAAAGTCACAGATTTGGCTTACGCTTACGAAGCAGTTCAACGGGAAATGCAAGACACCATCAACCGCTGGGAAAAAGCCATCGAGGAGGTCGAGCGTCTTACCTCAAATTGATTCATAGGCCGGAGGCCTCGATGTATTTGGTCCATTTGGCAATGGCATTCGACATGTCCTCCGGCAAGTCAGACTCAAAATCTTGTTGCTCTCCAGTTCCTGGGTGGACGAATCCGAGGGTCTTTGCGTGCAGTGCCTGACGGGGCAAAGCTTCAAACATGTTCCTCAAGAATGCATTGTACTTCCCACCTTGTGCACCTTTCACCGCAACATTGCCCCCGTAAACTGGATCGCCAAACAAAGGATGTCCGATGTATTGCATGTGAACGCGAATTTGATGGGTACGTCCAGTTTCCAACTTGCACTCCACCAAGGTAACTGGCCCCAACCGCTTCAACACCCGATAATGTGTTACGGCATGTTTGCCCTCGCGTTCATCCTTAAAAACTTGTTGAATCCGTCGGTCTCGGAGTGATCTTCCGATGTGTCCTGTAACTGTGCCATCATTCACCACATCACCCCACACCAGAGCCCAGTATCGTCGATTCACCCTGCGCTCAAAAAACTGTTCACTGAGGTCTGTCAGCGCACGCTCAGACTTACCGAGAACCATCAATCCAGTGGTGTCCTTGTCCAAGCGGTGTACCAATCCTGGTCGAGGCTCAGGCTGATTAGGCAAACTTGGCATATTTTGAAAATGGTGAAGAATGCCATTCACCAATGTCCCAGAGTAATTGCCGTGTCCCGGATGCACAACCAAATTCATCGGCTTATTCAAGACCAAAAGATCATCGTCCTCATAAATGATGTCCAAGTCCATTCGCTCAGGCAACAGTTCAAATTCAAAAACAGGTTGGGGCAATTCCACCGTCACCACGTCGGCAGGCTTCACCTTGTGATTGCTTTTGACTGGATGACCATTGACGCGAACATACCCAGCCTTAGCCGCGGTTTGAAGCTTGTTGCGAGACAGGTGAGCCACCTTGTTGATGATGAACTTGTCCACCCGGAGGGGAGCTTGTCCAGGATCTGCCACGAGTCGATGATGCTCGAATAGCTCCTCGCTTTGCGATTCCACCAAGTTGATGTCCTCACTCATGGGCGGGCAATCCAACGTTGCGTCCAGGTCTCACCATCAGTTTCTGTCCCGAGCAAAAGATAGATGCCTGAAATCTCGGTCGACCAGCGGTGAATGCCTGGGGCCAAACGTGGCAAATCGGCAACCAAACGTCCATTCATGTCATAGATGCGCACCGACGTGATGCGCTCAAGCGTCCAGTGACACACGCTCATTCCTGGATTTGGAAAAAGAATTGGGGCTTGTGCGATCTGCGACGGTTCCCCCACATTGACGGCAACCTCTTTGCCCGCGCGAAGGACTGGTCGAATCATCAGCGACCCTTCAATCCCCGATTGCAACCACGGTGTGTTCGGGAACTTGTACCAGAGATGATCCGGATTGGTATTTGTGGATTTGTCCAAACCAATGTTGATCCTTTCCTCGCCCTGCTGCACAAAACCCACATAGATTCGACCAGAAACTGGAATTGGTGTTTCAAATGGGATGTAAGTGAATCCATCGTACCCATTGGCGTAATAATCTGGCTCATGTATGGTGAACTGGCTTACGATTTCACCTCCTGGTTGTCCAGGTACTTCCTCATCTTCCTCACGGATTTTCAGCGTGTACGTCTCCCCTGACGCATCATCATAAAATGGCGTAAAATGAATCCAAACGCCATCGAGCGTATCCGCTTTTTGAATGTCAAAACCCACAACCAACTCCCCTCCTTGCCCATCCAAGGCATATGCTTTTTCAGCAGTCCCGTCGTCGTAGGCGTAATAGTCTTTGAATGTTTGTACGTGAATGATGCTGTCGTTGTCCGTCACGCCCGTCTGCGCAGTGCCATTGGCTCCACCCACCTCGTCTTCCCACAATGACACATGGAACGTGGCAAAAGAATCGCTCACCGCGGGATTGAATAGGGACGTGAAAATGGCCAAGTCGTCGATGTAATCCGTCACAAATAAATCCTGTACAGAGTTGTTGGGAATTTCTCCCGGCGGTGGTGCGTAATTGTTGACGTTGCCTTCCACGTCCACGCGCTGCACGGTCAAACCAATGCTTTCTTGGCTGTTGGTGCTTTCTCCAAAACTCCGATGAAGGGTGGGCACAGAGGAAGCCGTGTAACTTTCGGTAGAATCGACAAAGTGTGACCAAGGCATGGCGGTCCAAGGGTACCGTAAGAAACTTGTTGGAGGCGTCACAAAAGCCACCTCCTCGAACAATGGTGCCGCCACCATGCCATCTTCTGCAACCCTCACAAAATCCAAATGCCAGGTGTCCACATTGCCTTCCAATGCGCCGTAATTGCGCATTCGAAATTGAAACTCGTTGTGGAAATACTCCGTGCCAGTAATGGGAATCACCACAGAATGAAATTCCGTGTCGTTGTCAATTCCCTCAGTCGACCACACCCACCTCCATGGATTTCCGTCGGTGATGCTCGTTCGAAATTCCACAATCAAACTGTCCTCGTCGGCGTCTGCACCATTTGCCAAGCCACCGGACTGGTACCAAAATGACAATGCGACACTGTCGCTTGGCACATTGCCCCCAAGCAGCAAGCGTCGAGAGGTCAGTGTATCTGCATAGCCAATTGCGTTGGTCGGATTGAGCTGATAAGGATTCCCGGAAGCATCCATCCCATCAAGTGTCGCACATCCAATGGAAGGTGACTGAAACGCAAGGGTGGTTGTTCGCCTGACTGGACTCGGCTCCCATCGTTTTGCATTGACCGGCGCATCTTCATTGTACAGACTAGGCCATGCAAAGTCGTCCACAAAAGGCAGCCCCAACGGAGGCAACAACGCCTCTCCCCCACCACGCGACATCTCCATGGCTCTCACCTCTAATTCTGGAACAAATACGTATCTAAGGTCAAGTTCCACCTCTTGCGCCAACAGGGCGTTCGAACACAAGCACGCACACATCAGAGTCATGAAAGCCGCCTGCAAATGGGCTTCAATCGGATAAACAAATGACTTCTCCATCGAAATCAAGAACGACGATTCATGAAAAATCATACGCATGGAATCAATCAAATTCAGTGTTTGCCAAGGTACAGGTCAATGGCCGTCCCCTCGGCCACATAGGGTTGGGTTCCAGGACTGACGTCTTGGGACATGACCACTGCCAGACTCGAGTCGAGCAAAGAAGTGACATCTGCCGCGTAGCCGACATGGCCCAAAGCCAATTTTCGTCGAGCAAGGATGCCCTGTGCGTCTTTTAGAGAAAGACCCACGAGCCAAGGCACACGAACGTCTTTGGCACTTGCAATGCCCACCACCAAAGTCAGTTTTGTTCCCTTGGGATGCCTGGCATCCACATCGAGACGCTGACCTTGATGCTCCACACGCAGCACCTTCCCCGCCAATAACGTGTTGGGTTCTTCTTTCACATTCACTTGAAAACCCCGTGTTTCTAAAATGCGCGTGGCGATTCTCGCGTCTTGCCCTTCGTCAATGCCCACCCTTTCACTCGGAGGTGTGATGCGAAAGGTGGTTAACAGGATGTGCCTTCCAGCTTTCACTGCACTGCCTGGAGGGGGATGCTGTTCAACAACCGTCCCTGGCTTTCCAGAAGGTGCGTAGATCGAATCGTGCCAGATCTCTTGAAGTCCCAAATCGGCCAAACGTTTTGACGCCTCATACATGGATACTCCACTTAAATCAGGGACCTCTCTCTCCGCAGAGGGCTGGCTGTACCAGTGGAGCAAAGCGAAGGTCGCCACCAAAATCAGCACCCAAGTCAATGCAATGCCAAATACATTTCTGGTGAGTGATTTGAGCATCAGTCTTCAATCAAGATTTCTTCCAAAGCGTTGTCATAGTAAGCTCGTAACTCTTCACAAAAACCAAAGTGCTTGTCATCGATCACCACCTTGCCTTTGGTGACATGACCTAGCAGGGTCGGCCGAAGACCATGTGCTTCACATACGTCGAAAAAATCGTCTTGATCTTCCTCCTTCAAACTAACAACGGCACGGCCTTGTCCCTCGCCAAAAAGAAATCCGTCCAATCGAACCTCGTCATCGGTGACGATGTCGAATCCAAGACCTTGAGGCATGGCCATTTCCAAAAGCGTAATGAACAAACCGCCATCTGCCACGTCGTGTGAGGCTGCAACCAGCTCTTTTTGTGCAATTTCGCGAAGGCATGCGTGAAGTCTGCCTTCTGATTCTATATCAAAGTGTGGCGCAGGTGAACGCTTCAAGCCAACAATGTTGGAGAGGTATTCTGACGCATTGATGCATCCACTTGATCCACCGAGAAGAAAAATCAATTCTCCCTTCTCCTTGAAATCAAGACCCATGTGATGTTTGCGATTTTCCATGACACCGACCATGCCAATGGTCGGTGTGGGAAATACCGCCTGAGCGGATCCGTCTGGGTTGGCGGTCTGGTTGTAAAAACTCACATTGCCTCCCGTCACAGGCGTATTGAAATGACGACATGCCCGACCCATACCTTGAATCGCACCCACAAATTGCCAATAAACTTCGGGATTGTAGGGATTGCCAAAGTTCAGACAATTCGTAATGGCTGAGGGCACAGCTCCTGTGCAACTGATGTTCCTTGCAGCCTCTGCAACAGCTATCGCAGTGCCAATTTCAGGGTCTGCCTCCACATAACGTGCATTGCAATCCACAGTCAATGCCAAGGCCTTTTCCGTCCCTCTCAGCGACACCACACCGGCATCTGACGGGCGATTTGTAGATCGATTGATGGTGCCAACCATGCTGTCATACTGTTCCCAAACCCACTTTTTAGAGGCGATGTTGGGTAGACAAATCAGCTTGTGCGCGATCTCAATGCAATCCTCTATAGAGGGCACTGGCACGGAATCAGAATCAAAGGCTTGGGCCTTCATATACCAATCTGGTTCTTTATAATCACGCTCATAAACGGGTGCTCCACCACCCAATACGAGGGTGGAACCTGGAACATCACCCACGAGCTCACCATTCATGAAATAGCGAATTCTGTCTCCCGCTGTGACTTCACCGATGTGCTCGGCGTGCAAATCCCACTTCTTGAAAATGTCCTTGACTTCCTCCTCTTGTCCTTGATGGACCACAACCAGCATCCGCTCTTGGGACTCGCTTAGCAAAATCTCGAAAGGTTCCATGTCTTGTTGGCGCAAAGGCACCCGGTCGAGGTGAATGTCCATGCCAACCTCTCCAGCAGCACTCATTTCCGAAGTCGAACACGTGATGCCTGCCGCGCCCATGTCCTGCATTCCAACCACTGCAGTGGTTTTGGACAACTCGAGTGTCGCCTCAAGCAAAAGCTTTTCTTGGAAAGGATCGCCCACTTGAACAGAGGGCAAATCGTCTGCACTCTCTTCAGTAATGTCCTTGGACGCAAACGATGCGCCTTGGATGCCGTCTTTTCCAGTTGCTGACCCCACAATGTAGACAGGATTGCCAGGTCCAGACGCCGTGGCTGAAATGATCTTATCAGCCTCAAGTATTCCCACCGACATGGCATTCACAAGGGGATTCACTTGATAGCTCGAGTCGAAGAAAACTTCGCCACCCACAATAGGCACACCAAAACTGTTGCCGTAATCACCAATGCCTTTCACGACGCCCTCGAGCAACCATTTCGTTCGTGGATTGCTCAATTCACCAAACCTCAAACTGTTGAGTTGCGCAATGGGACGAGCTCCCATGGTAAAAATGTCGCGATTGATGCCCCCTACCCCAGTCGCTGCCCCTTGATAAGGCTCGATGGCAGAGGGGTGATTGTGACTTTCAATCTTGAAGGCACATCCCAGGCCGTCACCAATGTCGACGATGCCCGCATTCTCCTCACCAGCCTTCACAAGCATGTGGTCACCTTCCTTGGGCAAGGTCTTCAGCCACTTGATGGAGTTTTTGTATGAACAGTGTTCACTCCACATCACAGAGTAGATGCACATCTCCGTGAAATTGGGGGTGCGTCCAAGGATGTTTTTGATTTGCTCAAACTCCTCCTTCAGGAGGCCCA
This sequence comes from Flavobacteriales bacterium UBA1112, assembly GCA_002313415.1. Lineage (GTDB taxonomy): Bacteria > Bacteroidota > Bacteroidia > Flavobacteriales_D > Sanyastnellaceae > UBA11663. The sequence goes on along the minus strand of DCBH01000026.1, from coordinate 13,356 downwards.
TGTCTTGAGCTTGTTCGAGGGTTGCTGGGGCAATAGAAGCCTTCATGAATCTTTGGGACGATTGGGTTCGCTTGTCGTTGAAACTGAGTCCTAAATTACATAGACCCTAAGGGCCTTCGGCGACGATTCCCGCCCTTTATCTCCTTCTTTTCCACGACCAATCCCCATCGCTCTCCGGGCGGTGGTTATTTTGCGACATGCGAGCGGTCATCCAAAGAGTCAGCCGAGCCGAAGTGCGAATTGAGGGAAACGTATCCGGTCAAATTTCCCGAGGCCTATGCGTGCTCATTGGCATTGAAGACGCGGACACCATTGAAGATGCCCAATGGCTTGCCGCCAAGATCTCCAAGCTTCGCGTCTTCGATGACACAGACGGAAAAATGAATGCTGACCTCTCAGAGGTCGATGGACGACTTTTGGTGGTTAGTCAATTCACCCTTCACGCCAAGACAAAAAAAGGAACTCGGCCTTCTTTCATCCGTGCCGCCAAACCTGATCACGCCGCCCCTCTTTATGACCATTTCATCGCTTCATGCATTCGTGAAACAGGACACCCCGTCGCCACAGGATCGTTCGGCGCAGCCATGGACGTTGATTTGGTAAATGAAGGTCCGGTCACGATTTGGATTGACACCAAAGACAAAGAATGATTCCATGAGCAAACTCAATCTCCCAAATTCCGAAGCGCCCGACGTCACAATACGCGAAGCGCAATCCCAAGTTCACGAGTGGATCACCACAGTTGGAGTGCGCTATTTCAATGAACTGACCAACCTCGCCATACTCACGGAGGAGGTGGGAGAACTCGCCCGCTTGGTTGCACGTCGATTTGGCGAACAGAGCGAAAAACCTAGTGATGCCGGCCGAGACTTGGGAGACGAAATGGCCGATGTTCTTTGGGTCCTCATGGCTCTCGCAAACCAGACTGGAGTAGATCTCACTCAAGCACTCGCCGACAACGTGGCGAAAAAAACGGCCAGAGACCAAAATCGACACCGTAACAACCCCAAACTGACATGAATCTTCACTCAACTTCTTCAGGCCTGACTTTGGTTTGTTTTTTCCTGAGCATCCCGCTTTCCTTCATAAGCCAATCATGGGATACCAGCCCCGTGGGGACCTATTCAGAAGCCGCCTCTGTGCGTAAGGCATTCTCTTCAGCCTCTTGGACAAGCGGGCTTGAGCTGCGCAATGTGGGGCCGTCTGTGATGGGTGGACGCGTGGTTGATTTGGCGGTTGTGGCAGATACAATGTATGTCGCCTACGCCACAGGAGGACTCTGGAAAAGCATCAATCACGGTACGACATTTGAGCCCTTGCTTGAACAAACATGCATGCTCGGAGCTGTAGATGCCCACCCTTCTGGTCGCGTTTTGGTCGGATCTGGAGAAGTGAATTCATCGCGCAGCTCCTATGCCGGCGACGGAGTCTACATCAGTGACAATCACGGGGCCACATGGAGACATGCCGGACTAGAAGGCAGCCATCACATCGGTCGAGTCATCATTGACAACATGAACCCTGACCGCATGTGGGTTGCGGCCCTTGGAGAGCTTTACTCCGACAATTTCGGCGGTGCAATTTACCGCACTGAAGACGGAGGGCAGAACTGGGAATCTGTGCTCACTGTACCAACATCGACAAAGAAAAAAGTTGTGGGTTTTGTGGACATGGTAGCAGACGATACGGACCCAAACCATCTTTTTGCAGCTTCATGGGATCGTACTCGGAGGGCTCACGATTTCACAGAAGGAGGAACGGGCTCGGGGATTTGGGAAAGCACGGACGGCGGAGACAATTGGTCCCGGATTTCGTCTGACAGCAATTTTCCAGAAGGGGCCGACGCCGGTCGCATTGGTTTGAGCTATCACAGTGCAACGCAAACTTTGTTTGCATTGCTGGACAATCAAGCCGCACCTGCGGA
>DCBH01000026.1:0-11091 GCA_002313415.1 Flavobacteriales bacterium UBA1112 | reverse complement strand
AAACACTGAAGAAGGGGCCCTCAAAGCCCTAGATTTTCTAGAGATGAACGAGGAGAGTTTCGGCTTGCTTGACAACTCGAAACTGCAAGAATTTTTGGATCGAGAAGGGTTTGATCAAGCCGACAGTGCCGCCTCTGTGAAAGCCCGTATCAGTGCTGGGAGCCTCAAACCCAGGGCCTTACACGACTACCTCACAGATGGCAATCGAGCTTTGTTTGAAGCTGAGATTGTGGGACCCGAATTGTATCGCTACCGCGTCCCCCAAAGGAGCATTTCCAACGAAAAAGCAACGCCCGCCGCTGTCAACCTTCTGGCTCAAGGACAAAGTGCATCTGAAGCCGATGAAGGAAAGTGGGTGAAAACTCATGCCAAACCTTTGGAGGACGTCTGTTACACCTATGGGTACTATTTCGGAACGGTTTCCGTCGACCCATCCAATGCCTCTGTCATCTACATCGCTGGCGTACCTCTCCTAAAATCCACGGACGGCGGGGCCAATTTCACCTCTGTTGGTGCAGCAAATGTGCACGTCGACCACCACAAACTTTGGGTGGACCCCGCCAATCCAAACCACCTGATCAACGGCAACGATGGTGGCATCAATGTGTCCTGGGATGGAGGCGCCAATTGGATCAAATGCAACAGTCCCTCAGTCGGTCAATTTTATGCCGTTGAGGTTGATGAAGCCAATCCTTACCGCATCTATGGTGGATTGCAAGACAACGGCACATGGGTGGGAGACAACGACCACCGGGAATCACCAGCTTGGCATCAAACAGGTCATCACGGATTCACCGCCATCGGAGGTGGAGACGGGATGCAGATTGAGGTAGATTGCCGCAACAACGACGTTGTGTACACTGGATCTCAGTTTGGGTGGTACATGCGAACCAACAGAACCACTGGTGATCGAACGACTCTTCACCCCTCCCACAAATTGGGGGAAACACCATTGCGCTGGAATTGGCAAACCCCCATCGTACTCAGTAAGCATCAACAAGATGTTTTGTACATGGCCTCAAACAAAGTGCATAGGTCTCTCAACCAAGGCGACTCCTTTGAAACGATAAGTGCCGATTTGACCCGCGGAGGATTGCCAGGAAATGTTCCGTTTGGCACATTGACGACTCTCGCGGAGCACCCCAAACAATTTGGCGTTCTCGCTGTAGGCAGCGACGACGGCTTGATTCACGTCAGCCCCGATGGGGGTCACTCTTGGGAGCGATTGAAACTCCCTATAGACACCCAAATTGGCAAAGGTGAAGACCTCAAACATCTTTGGGTGAGTGAAGTGGCTTGGTCGCAACACGACCCTGAGCTTCTTGTAGTCGCGCTCAACGGTTACCGCCACGATTGCTTTGAATCTTTGGTATTTGCAACACGTGACGAAGGGAAATCTTGGGAAAATTGGGGGCAACATCTGCCCCAGGAACCAGTGAATGCCATCGTAGAGAGTGCCAGTCGAAAAGGTTGGTGGATCGTGGGTACAGACGGCGGTGCTTATTTGACGACGGATCTAGGTGCATCGTTTGCTTCGCTGCACCGCCATTTGCCGCGCGTCCCTGTTCACGATCTCGCCATCCAAGAGCAAAAAAACGACTTGATTGTTGGTACACACGGACGAGGAATTTACGTCCTCGATATAAGCCCCATCATTGAAAAATCTGGATCCCCCGAAGAGTGGTCTGAAACGCCTCTGGCTTTTGAGAAAGAAGAGTTAGAGCAAGAACGTCAACCATGGTGGGATAAGATTGGGAGAGGTTGGTCTGAGCCTCAAAACCCCGTCGTTCGAGCATGGGTTTGGTCGAGAACAGAAGAGAATGCCCGGTTGGAACTGAGGTTCATCCCGACAGCTCCACAAGCACCGGATTCCTCAGCAACGGCCGGGGGAGGAGCCTCGGCAATCCTTGATCAACTTCAGAAATCCAGTGGATTTGTTGTTGACGCTGGAACGGTTGACTTGGTTGCAGGGCTACAGCCGTTGGAGATTCCCATGAAGCGGGGAGAAGATTTCCTCGAGCCAGGAACATACACGGTATTGCTAGTCACCCAACCTGCCGAAGGCGAGGTTCGGCACGAAGCCACAACCAAGTTAATCTTGCATGCCGCCGACTGAGCGTTCTCAGGCAGAGGTAAATCTTACCGCATCTGGAATGGCACACACAGGAATGGGGTCCATTTTGTGCTTGTTCTTGAAGTGGTGCATGCGATAAATGTTCAAAATCTCACGCTGACGCTGCGATAGATTTTCTTCTCCTTGATGCGGACTCTCGGACGACAACGGTTCGTGCAAGGCCACCCAAGACATGGCCCACTCCAACTCGGGATATGTTGCACCGAGCTGGTCTTCATCTGAACGATTGTCGCCCCACAGACCGTCCGTTGGAGGAGCCTTCTGGATGGCGTCACCGACCCCCAGTTGAGCTCCGAGTGCAAAGACTTCCGTTTTGGTGAGATCAGCAATGGGCGACAAATCCACCCCACCATCGCCGTACTTCGTGTAGAAACCCACCCCGAAATCCTCCACTTTGTTGCCCGTTCCTGCAACCAAAGCATTCGTTCGCTGCCCCAATGCATACAGGGTAGTCATTCGCAATCTGGCCCTTGCGTTGGCCAAAGCGAGCCCATCGCTTTCGTCAGGGCCATCAGGCAAAGCACGAGAGAACGTCTCATACACCTCCGTCAACGACACCATCGAACGTCGCACGCGTGGAAATTGAGCGCACAACGCGTCAATGTGTTCTGCAGCTCGATTTGCTTGATTGGGATCTTGGTGAATCGGCATTTCAACACATGTCGTGGGAGCCCCAGTCCGAGCACAAAGTGTAGATGTCACCGCAGAGTCAATCCCCCCCGAGACACCTACAATCCAACCATTCATTCCCGAGTTGACCAAATAGTCATTCAGCCATGCCACAATGTGCTGCGAAACCGCTTCAGAATCAAAGAGAGAATGTGCCATCAGTTACCAATGATATTGCAAGGTGCAATGCATCAACGAAACGCGCAATGCACAAAGGCAGGAGTGGCTCAGAAGACCACACCCAACGTCATTGCCAAAAAGCTATCGTGCCCTTCCATTTGGGTTTGCAAGGGCTCATCTCCCCCAAAACGAGGCTCCCCCAAAACATTTTCTTCTACGACCATCTGGCCTTTGTGAGTTGAAAACAAACTGCTGTTGTAAGTGAAGCCTACCATCAACGACGTGGTCCCTGCGATTCGTCGCTCAAATCCCATCCCAACAATCAGGGAAGCCCTGAACAAACTGGCAAAATTTCCAGAGATCAAGTCTTGAGGTTGGGCCGCAGCCTCTCCAGTTGGCAACCATGTCCCTTCATTCCTCTCAAAGGCCACATAACGGGACTCTTCAGCCTCCCTTCGCGTATTCAAGCCCACTCCTCCCCCAAATTGGCCGAAATAAGTGGTGTAACCGATCTCTTTGGTTCGCAGCTTGAAGGTCAGTGGGACTTCAACGTACTGATTGTTGAAACTTCGAGAAACGTGACTCAAAGTCGTGTCGGTGGTGGGCTCCCAATATTCCACGTTGCTTCCCGTTCGAAACACGTTCACTCCTGTGCCAAAGGCATACGTTTCTGTAAATAAAATGTCAGCCATGAAATGGTATCCAAAGTGAGCACGTATTCCATTGGTGGTATGTTCCAAATCACTTGAACTCATCCAAGATATGTTTGGGTCCAACGCCAGTCCCATTCGGAATCCCTCTGATCGGGTTTGGGCCTGAACCTGAATTGACAACAACACCATCAAGCCAACATGCAAGGTGATTTTCATCCAAGCGGTGCCATTCCCGCAGTCGTTGTTCATCTTTGTCATCGTCTGTGCGATTTGCTCAAAACTAATCTTTCGTTCATGTGCACCTCTCGTCCTATTCGCAAGTTGTTCTATGCTCCGATGTGGGTTTTGACCTTCAGTTTATTCGTGGGTTGCGATGACAAACCCCTACCAATTGCCATTGACCAAGTCAATCTGCCTGATGACCACCGCGAAGTGAACTGGATGGATGTGTTGGACCGTCTGCCCCAAAGCAAAAGCCGAAAAATATCAAGGGCTTATTTGCACGACATGCATCCTGAATTCTGGCAGGTGTGGTGCGAAGACGTACTTCAACTCGGCGCGGCGGAAGACACCATGACCATGGACGTGCTTGACCAGTTTCTCGCGCAAATGGCGCCCATGCTCGCGGCCATTGACTCGACCTCAGGAAGTGAGGATGTCATCGACAGAGAGTCGCGTAAACTGAAAAATGGTCTGAGGCGTCTGCATGTGATCGAACCCAATCTCGCAATTCCCGACGTGATTTGGATGCCGTCTGGATTCAACTTTGCAATCTATCCGGGTCCCTCCTGGATTGGAGTCGGCCTCGATTGGTTCTTGGGCAGTGACCACCCTCTGCATCGCGAATTGCCTCCCGCCAAATTCCCGAACTACCGACTCGCAAGGATGCGCCCGGATCGCATGGCTTGTGACGCGCTGCTCGGTTGGATTGCAGTCAACCAGCAAGAACTCGTTCCCACCTCTCCTCGCACTGCAGACATGTGGTTGTTCTGGGGTAAAGTCATGCACACAGCTTCAAGGTGTTTGCCTGATGTCTCACCAGCTCAATTGATGAATTGGACGGAGGAAGAGTGGGAATGGGCAGTGGCACATGAACGCGCCACCTGGGCAGAAATTCAACCTCAGGAGCGCATGTTTTCCAATGCACCGCGTGATGTAATGAGATGGTTTCAAGAGGGGCCATTTACCCGGGTTGGCCGCTTACCTCAGGAAAGTCCTGATCGACTTGGAATCTTTCTCGGATGGCGCGCTGTGGAAGCCGCCCTCCAAGCCTACCCAGAGTCCACTGATTCTGATGTCCTTGGATGGGTCGATCCACAGCCGGTGTTGCGTGCCTACCGGCCCTGAGCGTACTTTCGTCCCATGTCCAACAAATCACGAATTGTCATTGACGTCACCACCGACGAAAATCAGGTGCCTGTTTCCATGGAATGGACCGCTGAAGACGGCGGGATAATGAATCAGCCCGCTTCTGCCATGACGCTATCCATGTGGAACGCCAAAGAATTTGCGGCCATGCGCATGGACTTGTGGACCAAAGAAATGAGTGTGGAAGAAATGCGGTCGTTCGTCATCCAAACCATCATGACCCTAGCTGATACCTACGAGCGCTCCACCTCAGACAAGGATCACGCAAATGCCCTTCGTGGATTTACTGAAGAGTTGGCCAAACGCATCGGCGTGGTTGATTCTTGAACTCAAGGTTGGTACAGACCATTGGTGGCTGAGATAAATCTCAACATCTCCTCCCGACCCTCTCCGGTCTTTGCGCTCGTGACAAAGACAGGGGGCATCTTGTGCCATTGCTTGAGCATCTCCATCTCGTAGGCCGGCAAAAATTCAGCTTGCTCCGCCTTATTCAACTTGTCCACTTTGGTAAATACAAGAACGAATGGCAATCCTGTCTTGCCCATCCAAGCCATGAAGTCAAGGTCAACTTTTTGTGCGGGAATGCGAGAGTCAATGAGCATCATGACGCACATCAGATTGATGCGTGAATCCAAGTATTGTTTGGTGACCTTCATCCACTTCTCCCTCTCTCTCTTGCTCACCTTGGCATATCCAAATCCTGGCAAATCCACCAAATACCAGGTGCCATCTACGTCGAAATGGTTGATCAATTGGGTCTTTCCAGGAGTGCTTGATGTTTTGGCCAAGCTGTTGCGCCCTGCCAGCATGTTCAGCAGAGAGCTCTTCCCCACATTGGAGCGTCCAATGAATGCATATTCCGGTCGATCGGGAACTGGGCACTCCGAGGGCTGAGCGCTGCTCTTCACAAAAGAAGCGACCTTGAATTCCCACGACCCTTTGGCCCCGCTGGACATGGGCTCAAGAAATTCCACGGCTGGCGTACCAGTCGCTCAAGATTTGGTTGAACGTCTCAGGGTGCTCCATCATGGGGGCATGCCCGCACTCCTCGATCCAATGCAGGTCCGCATCGGGAAAACCATCCAAAAATTCATTGGCAACCTCGGGGGGAGTGATGATGTCGTTCTTACCCCAAATCAAGCAAACAGGAACATTCATGGATGGCAAATCCTTGGACATGTTGTGGCGAATGGCCGACTTGGCAATGCTTAGGATACGCAAGACCTTGTTGCGATCATTCACAGCTTCAAAACATTCGTCGACGAGTTCAGGTGTGGCGTGCTTTGGATCATAAAAGGTCACAGCCACTTTTTCCTTGATGTAGCTCTTGTCCTCGCGCCGTGGGAAGCTCGAGCCAAATGCATTTTCGTACAACCCACTGCTGGCAGTCAAAGTCAATGAAGCCACGCGTTCTAGGTGGTCGCGCGTGTAAATGAGCCCGACGTGTCCCCCAAGGCTGTTCCCTAGCAGGTGCACCTTCCTCAAGTCAAGCTCATCCAAAAAACCTGAAATGTGCTTTGCCAGGTTTTTGGCATTGGTCTCCAACATGGGGAGCTCATAGATAGGCAACATGGGAGTGATCACACGAAATCTGGCACTGAAATGCGCACGTACCTCCGCGAAGTTGCTCAGAGCACCAAACAACCCGTGCAACAACACAATCGGAGTGCCTTGGCCTTCTTCGACGTAGCGATAAATTCCGCGTTCAAGAATGGTTGATTCCATGAAGCCAAAAATGCATCTGCTTTGAGCACGGACAACCTCTTGAAAACGCATACATCCACGTGAGGTTGTTCACATCCAATGTGAATAACGTGTTCATTGTGAAATTGATGCAAATTTCCTCACTCGTCTGAAATCCCAATAAATACAGCGTTTTTCCATGACGAAACGCCAAACTTTATCCACAAAGTGGGAGAAAGTGTCAACGAGTGGGAGAAAGTGGGAAAACACTTGTACTTTTGGAGCGGCGAAAATTTCCACCCATGCTCAACCTGCTCGGAGAACATCCATGCCGCATCGACGCCAAAGGCCGTTTGATGTTTCCTGCCAAATTGCGCAAGCATTTGGATGGGGTGATTCATCACGGACTCGTGGTAAATCGGGATATTTTCGAGGGTTGCTTGGTGCTGTACCCAAAACCAGAATGGGATAAGGTGAACGCTGAAATGGGGCGATTGAGCCGATACAACCGGAAGCACCAACTGTTTCAACGAAAATTCATGAAGGGCGCCACCCATGTAGACGTGGACGGATCAGGTCGCATCAATCTACCTGCTGCCCTTCTCGATTATGCGGGCATCAATCCGAAAGATGCCAAGGAAGTGATTGTCTCCGGGCTCGGGGAGAAAGTCGAAATCTGGAACCAAAGCGCGTACAACAAGCAGGTCATTCAAGACGAGGACAACCTCGACTTCGGAAACCTCGCGGAAGACGTGCGGCAGGACCTTGATGGCACTGACATAGAATGACCGCACTCTACCACGTCCCCGTCATGTTAGACGCCTCTCTCAAGGCGCTCAACCTCGACGGCGATGTGGCCAGCGGTGGACATTGGATGGACGCAACCTTTGGCGGAGGTGGACACAGCTCTGCGATTTTGACCAGATTGAGTCCAGACGGAAGGCTCTTTGGTTTTGATCAAGACCCTGATGCCACAATCAACACCCCCAAGGACGACCGCTTCACAATGATTGCGGCCAACTTCAGATTTGCACCCCAGTTTTTGCGTGCAAACCAAGGCTTGCCTCTCGACGGCTTACTTGCAGACCTAGGTGTAAGCTCGCATCAATTTGACAAGGCGGAGCGCGGCTTTTCCTTGCGCCAAGAGGGCCCCCTAGACATGCGCATGAATCAGGAAACTGGCCAACCTGCGAGCGCATGGATTGCTGAAGCTGAAGTTTCAGAAATGACTCAAATATTTCGCCGTTACGGGGAGGTAAATCGACCTGACAAACTGGCCCACCGCATTGCTGTGGCCCGACAAAAAGCCCCCGTCAAGACGACTCGCGATCTCATGGAAATCCTATCGCCTTCTGCCCCCCGAGGCAAGGAGAACAAGTTTTACGCCAAAATCTTCCAAGCCATCCGCATTCACATCAACGATGAGCTCGGTGCTTTAGAAGATTTACTCACTCAGGCAATATCCATGCTCAAGCCCAGAGGAAGATTGGTCATCATCAGTTACCACAGTCTTGAAGACCGCCTGGTCAAACACTTCATGCGATCTGGAAATTTTGACGACGAAGTCAAGCGCGACATGAAGGGTCAAATCTTGGCTCCATTTCATCCTCTCGTGCGCAAGGCTATTGTTGCAGACGCATTGGAAATCGAATCCAACCCACGCGCAAGAAGCGCACGCCTTCGTGTGGCGGAACGAACCGAATGGATGTCATGAAATTGCTTCGCTTCCTTCGAAGATCATCCAATAACTCTGGGGCCACCGCTGGAGGTAACCGGACCTTGACGCCCACAGAACTTGCCGCACGCGAAGCCCAGCAAGAAGCACAAAAGGATGTGGCGCGAGCCAAGGCCGCCAAAGCCGCTGCAACGAATAATCCCAACAAACTGCGTACTTCAGAGGAATTTCGCTCAGCCCAACGCAAGAAAAGAAATCGAAGAGGCATCAATCTGGCTGACAATCAAGTTGGCGGGCTCATTCGAGAAGTCCTAAGCGGTGAAATTCTGGCACGAGAAGCCCTTGTGCGGCAAGTTCCTTACCTGCTTTTTACCAGCCTACTCACCATCCTTTACCTCGGCTTGGGATATCAAACCGAACGCATCCTTCGCGACAAACAGAAAACCCTCGAAAAATTGGAGGAAGCAACTGCGGAAGAGAAAACACTGCGATCTGACTTCGAATCTCAACTTCAACAAAGTCGACTGGCTCGTTCTACTGCTGAACTCGGGTTGGAACAACCCACTTCACCACCCATCCTGTTGCCCTCCAACGAATGAAAACACCCATCAATACTGGACGCATTTGGCTTGTTTTTGTAGGCCTCACTGTCACTGGCTTGATGGTTTTTGGGCGAATTCTCATGATCCAAACTGTCGAGCACGACACTTGGTCAAGTCGAGGAGAGGAATTCTCAACGAGTGTGCGCAACATTGAACCCGCAAGAGGACAAATCCTATCTCATGATGGAAGTCTTCTTGCAACAAGCGTCCCAGTGTATGATCTGCGTTGGGATGCCAAATGCGAAGGCATGCGATGGGACATGTACGACGAATACATCGACACCTTGTGCCTTGCCATTGGATCCGCGATTGGCAAAACTCCTTCGACCATCAAGGGCAAGTTTGACAATGCCAAAAACCGGGGACATCGCGGTGCACTGATTGGTCGCAACATCCCATTCACGTCTTACCAAGGATTGCGGAAAATGCCCTTTGTGAAATTGGGGCGATACAAAAACGGGCTCGTTTTTGAACGTCATGAAAATCGCCGACGCCCCTTTGGAAAACTTGCTGCACGTACGGTGGGCATCGACCGAGAGCACCAACGAGTGGGCATTGAACGTGCTTGGAACGACGAATTGGCCGGTGTAGAGGGACAACAATTGTCTCGTCGTGTCGCAGGGAATCAGTGGATGCCTGTGACTGACGACTACCTCGTGGATCCAGTAGAAGGCCTTGACGTGGTGACCACACTCGACCTGCATTTGCAGGACGTGGCCACCAATGCCCTTGAACAACAGTTGAGACGCCACAAAGCTGCTTGGGGAACTGTAATTGTTTCCGAGGTATCGAGTGGTTACATCCGAGCCATCGCCAATCTAACCAGACACGAAGTCGAGCAAGGGGAGGCAGAATATTGGGAAGATTTCAATCACGCAATCGGCACTGCGGTCGAACCAGGGTCCACCTTCAAACTCGCCAGCCTCATGGCTTGCATGGAGGCCGGCAGTGCCCTTACAGACTCCGTTGACACTGGGGACGGTGAAATCTATTTTCATCACGATCGGATGCGCGACAGCAATCACAATGAAGGCGGTCATGGCGACATCTCCTTGGGTAAGGTTTTTGCAGTCAGTTCAAATGTGGGAACGGCCCTTGCAGTGAAAAATACGTTTGGCGAAAATCCGCAAGCATTTCTAGATGAACTCAAGCGCATCGGAGTCGCAAGCAAAACTGGCATCCGATACGTGGGAGAGGCTGAACCCAAGGTCAAATCGTCCATTGAGGACCGAGAATGGTCGGGAATTAGCTTAACCCAGATGGCCATTGGGTATGAAGTTACCCAAACCCCATTGCAAATTCTTGCCCTGTACAATGCGGTGGCCAACAATGGCAGGATGATGCGGCCTCAACTCGTGAAGTCGCTGCGCTCGGGTTCAGATGTCGTCAAGACTTATGAGCCATTTGTGTTAAATCCACGCATTTGCCGGGCCAGCACGCTGGACGCTTGCCAATCCATGATGAAGGCCGTTTGCGAGCCAAACGGAGAGGGGACAGCACGAGATCATTTCAAGGACAAGCCCTATACCGTAGCTGGGAAAACGGGGACAGCTCGCATCGCCACAAGCCAAGGCTATGAGCAAGGGCGCTATCGCGCCTCCTTCGCTGGCTACTTTCCAGCCGACAACCCCAAATACTCTTGTGTGGTTGTCATCGCGGATACCAAGAGCGGTCGATACTATGGAAGCACCATTGCCGCTCCAGTTTTTAGAGAAGTCGCCGACCTCATTTACGCCACAGACCCCGCATTTCACAAGTTGAGCCATGGCCCTCTCGCAGAGACTCAGTCTGTTCCTGCATCCAAGGACGGCGCGCGAGAACCACTAGAAACTTTGTACAACGAACTCGGCATTGATTACAATTCTGGCCTTACGGCAGACTGGGTCCACGTAAAAACAGGCGAGAAAGAAGCTCAAATCACAACACTTGACATCCCGGAGTTTGGAGTCCCCGACGTCCGAGGAATGGGGCTCCGAGATGCCCTCTACCTGCTTGAAAATGCCGGGCTCCGGGTAGACTACGATGGCATAGGCACCGTGAAATCCCAATCCATCTCTCCGGGAACCCCGCTGCGGTCCGAACTCACCACCATTCAACTCCGTCTCTCGTGAAACTGCTGTCCGATTTGCTTTACGACGTGCGCATCCTTGAGGTGCGAGGAACCACTCGCATGGCTGTTGAACACAT
>DCBH01000113.1:3855-9590 GCA_002313415.1 Flavobacteriales bacterium UBA1112 | reverse complement strand
CACGGGGAATTATACCGTAGTACGCACGTTCACTGCGTCGGATGACGCTGGCAACAGCACGTCAGCTCAGCAGACGATTACGGTTCAGGATACAACGGCACCAGTACTAACTATCCCTGCTGACTATACGTCAGAGTGTTCTGATGACCTCATCTTGGACGATGCCATTGCTACGGACAATTGTGGGACTGTAAGTATTGATGTAATTGAAGAAACGGAGTCTAGTGATTGTGTGAATGGCTACATTTTGTATCGCACGTTTACTGCGACCGATGACGCTGGCAACAGCACATCAGCTACCCAGACGATAAACATTGTGGACACCACAGGTCCTGAGTTGTTCATTCCACCAAGCTATGAAGCAGATTGCGGAGATGAGTTGCTCTTCCTTGATGCACTTGCAAGTGATGCGTGTGGTCTTGCTCTTGTAACAGTTGAAGAGAGCTACAATTACACATGCGAGAACAGCTATGTCTTGACACGAACATTTACTGCTTTGGATGCGTGTTTCAACGAAACCGTCGGTGTTCAAACAATCACGGTGACGGACACTGCTGCGCCTGAGTTCACGAGCGTCCCAGTTGACTACACAGCAGAGTGTTCTGACGAGCTCATCTTGGATGACGCGACAGCTACAGACAACTGTGGGGAGGTGACGATTGATGTAACCAGCGAGACCATCGCAGGTGATTGCGCTGGCAGCTACACAGTGGTCCGCACATTCACTGCGATTGACGACTGTGACAACAGCACGACGGCGACGCAGACAATCACAGTACAGGATACCACTGCACCTGAGTTCACATTTGTGCCTGAAGACCAGGTGATCGAATGCAATATGAGCTTGAGTAGCACTGCCGCAACGGCTGTTGACGACTGCAGTGAGGTCACAATCACCGTTGAAGAAACGTTTGAACAAGGTGAATGCGCTGGCTCTTATGTCATCACGCGTACGTTTATTGCAGCGGATGCCTGCGGAAACACTTCAACAGCTGTTCAAACGATCATCCAAGAGGATACGACCCCTCCAACATTGCAGATTCCAGACGATGTTACCATTGAATGTGACGAAGATGTCCCAGCACAGGACTATTCAACTGAGGACGCCTGTGGTGCTGTGACAGTAGAAGTGACAGAGGAGGTGCTTCCAGGGGATTGCCCTCAGGAAATGACCATCTTACGCACCTATGTTGCGACCGATGATTGCGGCAACAGTGCCTTTGCGGTCCAAACAATCACAATTCAGGACACCACTGCACCGACATTCACATTTACCCCTGATGCCACATCGATTGTTTACGCTGCTGAAGGTGACAGCTTGACAGCACCCTTTGTAGTTGTGCTTGACAATTGTGATACGGAGGCTTCGTGGAGTGTAGAAGAAACTGTGTTGGTAGATGTACCTAATGAATTCACAGTTCAACGGGTATACACGGCATTTGATGCCTGCGGAAACACATCCTCCTACACTGAGGTGGCGACGTTGGTCATTCAGGTTTTGGGTTGTACAGACCCCCTAGCTTGTAACTATGACGAATTCGCCAATGAAGATGATGATTCTTGCTTCTACCCACTTTATGGATACGATTGTGAGGGAAATTGCCTCAATGATGAAAATGAAAATGGCATCTGTGATGAATTGGAAATTGCAGGATGTACAGATCCCGACAACCCCGGATACAATCCCGAGGCCAACGTTGAAGACGGTTCTTGTTTGACTGGTGGGTGTACCATTGCGTTTGCTTGCAACTATGACCCAACGGCAGAGTTCCAAATTGCTGGAAGCTGTGAATTCACGTCATGTGCGGGTTGTACGTCGGAGGACGCATGCAACTACGATCCAGATGCCACGTTGAATGATGGTAGCTGCGATTTCCCTGACTACGGTTATGATTGCAATGGCAATTGTGTCAACGACCAGGATGGAGATGGAATTTGTGATGAGTTTGAAATTGCCGGATGTACGGATCCTTCAAACCCCGCCTACAATCCATCTGCTACGGATGACGACGGAAGTTGTTTGGTGGCAGGCTGTCTGTTGCCATTTGCCTGCAACTTTGACCCGACCGCGGACTACCTCGATGTCGCACTTTGTGATTTGAGCAGCTGTGCGGGTTGTACAGATCCCACGTCATGCACCTATGATCCAGATGCCACATTGAGTGCACCATCGGCATGTACTTACCCTGCGAACCAATTCGTGGATTGCGATGGCAATTGCATCAATGATGCTGACGGTGACGGAGTATGTGACGAGCTTGAAATTCCCGGATGTACGAATCCAGAAGCGTCCAACTACTCACCTTTTGCTACGGACGACAATGGCACTTGTATCATTGAAGTTGGAGGTTGTACGTTGCCGTTCGCTTGCAACTATGATCCAACAGCCGACTTTTACTTGCCAGGTGCTTGTGACTTCTCTTGCCTGTTCGGCATGCCTCCTGGCGACGGGGAGTGCACCGATGAACTTGCGTGCAACTTTGGTTTGGAAGAGCCTTGTTCGTACTTCGATTCAGAGGGCAATCTTTGCGCCACAGTCGGTTGTATGAACGAGGAGGCTTGCAACTTTGACCCTGATGCCCAAGTGAACAGTGGCTGTGAATATGCGACTTGTCAAACATTTGGTTGCACAAACATCAACGCTTGCAACTACGATGCTGAAGCAAATACAGACAATGGCTCATGCGAGTACAGCACCTGTGTTGGCTGCACGGACAGCATAGCGTCGAACTACGATCCCGAGGCGAGCATCGACAACGGTCAGTGTACATACGATGTGTTCGGCTGTACGTTCCTGATTGCTTGCAATTATGATCCTGCCGCTACGGTAAATGACGGAAGCTGTGACTTCGTGGGTTGCTTTGGTTGTGTGACGCCAACGGCATGCAACTATGATGACAATGCGTTGTACCCCGACGGGTCATGCTTATTCGCACCTGCGGGTCAGGACTGCGACGGCAACTGCCTCTCGGACCAAGACGGAGATTTGATTTGCGACGCCAACGAAGTTGCAGGTTGCACGGATGAGTCCGCGTTGAACTACAATCCCAACGCCACAGACGACAACGGCAGCTGCAGCTATTTGACTGGCGGATGTACAGACCAAACGGCGTGTAACTTCGACTACACGGTCCAGATTGATGATGGTTCTTGTGACTTTGTCACCTGCGCAGGTTGCATCGTCTCTTGGGCATGCAATTATGACGAAGGTGCCACATTGAACGATGGGTCATGTGTGTTCCCAGATGTCAACGGCGTTTGCCCGAGCGTGTGCGACTTTGACCTCGACGGCGATGGCATCTGCGACGCCAACGAAGTGGCCGGATGTACCTATGCCAATGCCATCAACTACGAGCCGCTCGCCACCGACGACAATGGTTCCTGCAACTTCGTGGGATGCATTTCTCCAGATTTCAGCAGTTACAATGACTTGGCAAACACCGACAGTGGTGATTGCACGAACGCACCTGGAAGTGCTGACTTTAACGGTGATGGAATCGTACAACTTGAGGACCTCCTCGAATTCCTTGTGGCTTACGGCACAAGCGGACCTGAATGGGGACTTGAGTGGGTGCAGGACGGTTGCTCTGTTGTGGCCTTGGGCATCGCCGAGATGGATGTCAATACTTCAGGCTGCACCTATCCAACAGCATCCAACTACGACGCTTCTGCAGTGTTCGATACTGGATCTTGTGTGTGGCTCGGCTGTACGGATGATGAGGCCGTCAACTTCAATGACCTGGCTACATTAGACGACAGCAGTTGTTCGTACAACATTTGTCCTGACTTCAACGGCGATGGTCAAGTTCAAACACAAGACTTGCTTGACTTCCTCATTGCATGGGGAGCGGTCTATGAGTAATGTATTTTCGATCAAACGTCGAGTCTGACGTTTGGAACAATGGAAAGGGTTGCCAACGGGCGGCCCTTTCTTTTTTGCAATTCAAGGACTTCGTGATTACGGGCAAAGAACAGTTCATTTTAATATTGGCACATGAAACATCTAAAAAGCAACTTGAGCCTCATGGCTCTTCACGCCACATGTGCATGGTTCCTGATGCTTCAACCATGTCTGGCACAAAATGAACTTTGGGTACTCAACGAAACGCCCCCCAGCTTGGGTCGCATCGACATGACGTCCTTCAATTACGAGGAGCTGCTGTCGTTTGACAACGTGAGTTACGCTACGGACCTCGAGATTCAGGGCGACATGGCCGTGGTGGTCTTGGAGAACCGTGTGGTCAAGGTTGATTTGACCACAGGCGAAATGTTGGCCGACGTGGAATTGCTCGGCGCTCAGGAGGCCGCACTGCTTGAAGACGGCACTGTCGTCGTCACGCGCGGCGGATTGGACGAAGCTTGGCAGCCTTTGGATCTCACCAGTTTTTTGGTTTGGTTGGATGGCGCCGACTTGGCCTTGGAGGGGGAGTTGTTGCCCACGGAGGGGCCAACGCTGCCAAGCCAAGAAGTCATGGTGGTTGATGGCAAAGTGTACATCGCGGTCAACAATGGCTGGGCTTGGGGCCAAGAAGCAGGGCGTGTAGGCTGCTGGAACCTTGAGGAAGGCACCTACGAGGAGTGGGATCTTGGAGAGGGAGCGGAAAACCCTGTGGCCCTTCACGTTCTTGACGGCGACCTGTTCACCGTGAACAATGGAGATTGGTCAAGCACGTCGGTGACGCGGGCAAGCCTTGCTGACCTTTCGTCATCGGAGACAGTTGTTTTGGAAGGTGTTTCTGTGGGGTGCAACGCATCTGCATTTGTCGACACCAAGTTGGCCGTCCAAATCAGCGGTGAAAATGGACTTCGCTTGCTCGATGGTCCCAGCATGGTTTGGGAAGAAGGAGCGGTCCTGAATGCGGATGCACCTTCTGCCTACAGCCTGATCACCCATCCGACGTATGGTTGGACTTGCGCTGGTGTGACGGACTACGTGACGTTCGGGGAAATTCAAATTCGAACCGCGGAAGGAGAGTTGCTCTCCACGGTTCCGGTAGGCGTGTCGCCTGGCTCATTGGCATGGCGCTCTTCCGAAGTGTCGAACCTCGAGGAAGCGGCTTTGCTCACCACCACAAGGCGTGCACAAGGTGAATGGGGCGTTCTCGGTCGGGAAGCAGGGAATGTCATTCCTGGCATGCCCGCCTTGCGGATCGTACGTACGGCCAATGGCCAAGTCCAAAAGACCATTCAAGTCGCGCACTGATTAGCGCAACATGACGGTACGAAAAAGCCCGGCCGCGATAGGCCGGGCTTTTTTTGAAGGCTTATCGATTAATGTACCATCCACTTACGAGTCGCAGAGCCTTCGTTGTTCGCCACCACGACAACGTAGTTTCCGGCCACCATGTGTGGCATGTGGACTCGGCCGACTTGTCCTGTAAGCTCAAACACCAAAGTTCCTAAGTTGGAGAAGACCTGCACGTTGCACGGGCCTTGGGTTGGCAAGTCTAAAACACCTGTGCCTGAGCTTGGGTTCGGGTAGAGCGAGATGTTCAAGGCGGCGGTGGGACCCGAGTCTACGACGAGGGTTACTGCGGTAAACAGCCCGCGCTGGGCACAGAACGTCCAACCCGCAGTCCATGCATGTCCAGAACCTTGATCCACTTCCACGTTCAAGGGATCTATCGCAAACGTGCCGCTGGGGTCGAAGGCGAATACGTCGTCCAAGCCTTCTACGGAGCCTGATATGACCCCATTGGTCTCGGCATAAGCACTCAATACCTCTGCACCGTCGG
>DCBH01000113.1:2401-3470 GCA_002313415.1 Flavobacteriales bacterium UBA1112 | reverse complement strand
AGGGTCAAATCACCGGCGATGAACCGCTGGTAGGCGTCTTCCACTTCGTCGATTTTATCTTCAATCTCAATGCCTTCAGAAGTGTTGCAAAGCAAGCCATTGCTGATGTGGCCCCCAGAGCCGTTGCGAAACAACAAGCCTTGCTGACCGCCCACGCCGACAATCGTCCAGCCTTCGACGGTGGGGGTGGCAAAGGGCATTTCGTCGGCACTGACATTGCTGTCGTCCGAGTCGTCTCCATCGAGTTCGCCACCGCGATCGCCCTCGCCAGTGGGTTGGTCTTGCACGGCAAGCCACTGTGAACCTCCACCGTGGAACCCTTGGTCCCAGTCGAAGCTGTCATCGCCACAGAAGGCCACGAGGGCCTGGTTGACGGTCACGGCACCTCCAAAGAATTCGATGCCGTCGTCCAGGTTGGATACGACTTCGACGTGATGGATGGTGGTTCCGGAACCGACGCCTGCGAGGGTTAAACCGTTGATTTCATTGGCAGCGCCGAGCTGGGTTCCACCGTGACGTATGCTCACGTAGGTTAAAACCCCGGAGTTGTCCTCGTCGTTGCTTCCTCCGTAGGTAGCTTGGTTGTTGTCTGCTGGAATGCCTTCCACCTGGGCGGGTCCGCCAAAGTTGGTGGTGGCGTCACCCAAGAGAATCAAGCCGCCCCATTGGCCACGGGTGTTGTACGAGGTTGAGCCATCGAGGGCATCTCCTTCGAAGGTGAAGATGATGGGGCAGTCTTCCGTGCCTTCGGCGAAAATTTGGCCACCGGAAGACACGATCATGGCTGCGGCGTCCACACCTGATCCTGCGGCACCTTTGACGATGGTGCCAGCTTCTATCGTCAAGGCTTGTCCGCCATTGATGAAGACATATCCGTCCAAGATGTAGTTGTTGTCGCACGTCCATGCGGTGGTGCCTGTACCTTCACCATTGTCTGTAATTGTCACATCAGTGCGTTGTGAAAGGGGAGGGCAGTCACACTGAGCGCAAAGAGTCCCAAGTGTGGCGACTGATGCTGCAGTGAGAAAGAATCGAATCATGACATTAATTGTGGAATGTTTTTCGAAGC
>DCBH01000113.1:0-2074 GCA_002313415.1 Flavobacteriales bacterium UBA1112 | reverse complement strand
ATTTGTCCTCACGAGTTCACGAGGAGGTCACGGGGCATTTATCAGATTGTTAAGGGAAGGTCAAAAAAATGTCCCTCCATGCAGGCCAGACTTTTCCACGTCGATGGTTCGATATCCTCAGAGCGTGTACGACAAGCTCAAAGCGTACGTCCGGCCTTGCGTGTTGGCCAACCAGTTGTAATCGACACCTTGGAAGGTGTAGGTCATGCGGTTGACGGGATTGAGCAAGTTGCGGGCGCGGAATCGAACGGAGAAGTTGTCGCCCAGGCGCTGTGATAAGTTGACATCGATTTGGGGAGTGGGGCGCTGGTAGATGTCAGGCGCACCACCTTCGGTCACCAAGAAGAGCTTGTCGCCTTGGACGTTGAAGGCCACCGCGGCATTGAACTTGGCGCTGTCGCCCTGGTAGTTCAACATGGCGTTCACGATGTAGGGGCTCTGTCCAAACAACGGACGCGTGTCGGGGTGGTTGGGGTCCGTGGCGCGAATCATGGCCAATTCATCGTCCCAAATGCGGGCTTCAGACTTGATCAAAGTGACGTTTCCGCTCAGGCTAAAGTTGTCCAAGGCAGGGGTCATGTTCCCGAGTTGCTTACGGCCTTCAAACTCCAAGCCCCAAACGTTGGCGTAAGGCACGTTGGACCAGGTGTACTCGGTGTTCACCGCAGCCAACACACTCGTTTGTTCGATGGGGTCGGTGAAGCGCTTGTAGAAGACACTTGCGCTCAAAACCTCACCAAGATTGGGAAAGCGTTCCAAGCGCAAATCCACGTTGTCGATGGTCGTTTCGCCGAGATCAGGGTTGCCTTTGAGTGTCTCGAGCCATTCAAAGTTGAAGGATCGGAAGGGCGCCTTTTCACGGAATACGGGACGCGCAATGGTGCGGCTATATCCCACGCGCAAGTTGGTCAATTTGATGGCGTCCAATTCACCCAGTGCATAGGTGAGGTTCACACTTGGCATGAAATCCAGTTCGTTCAATCCACCTTGAAGCTTTTCAATTTGATCTTCGGTGAGGTCGTCGACCATGTCAATTTTCCGGCTGCGGATGTACATGTCTGCGGCTTCTACACGCACGCCGACGTTGCCCGAGAGACGTTCGCTCTTGCGGATGTCAAACATGCCATAGCCGCCCAGCACATTCATGTGGGCGTCGTCGGTGTTGACCAGGTCTGTAAGCAAGACCGTGCTCAGGTAGTCAGAACCGTTCTCAGGGTTCACCACAAAGTTTTCTCGCGAGAAGTAGGCATTCAGGTCGCCACCGACAGTGTTGAGTAAGTTTTGGTTGGTGCTTTCAAATCCAAACTGGTTCTCCTTGTGTGCACGGGTGGTGCGCACAAGGCTCACACCTGCGGAGAATTTGGCATCCTCAGACCATGCTACATCCAAAGGCTGCTCCACGTGCATCTTGATGTCCGTGCGGTTTTCGTTCAGTACCCGGAAGTAGCGCGTGGGAGAGGGGTAAAAGCTCTGGTTGATGCTGTAGGTGGTGTCGCCGTTGGCCACGCGGTAGTTGTTGAAGAAGACCCGCAGATCAGGGGTATTCAGCGTGCCTTGTGCATGAGATGCATTCCAGCGGATTTTGGTCTTAGACGCGGGCAAATAGTGCTCGCCACGTGCTTGGAAAATGTTGAGCTCACGCCCTTCGTAACGGTGGGTGATCTGGCGCTGGAAGTCGTCGTGGTCACGAGGGTTGATGCCATCTTGCAAGCGTGTGGACGATGTGCCCGTCATGTTGGGCATGGCCATGAGACTCACCTTGTTGAACTCGTTGAGTTTGTAAGACAGGTTGAGCAGGGCGTTCCACTTGTAGGTCGCGTCGGTGCGCGAGTCGTCGTAGTACTGGTCGAGTCCAAGGCTGTCGCCCTGAATACTTCCACCCGCATAACGGCCGTACTCACCGTTCTCGTAGTGGCTGAAGTTTTGGCCCCACTGAAGCCCCACGATGTAGCCCAAGGGACGGCCAAACAGTGTGGTGCTGTTGCCCATGCTCAAACTGTGGCTCCAGTTGATGGGAGCCGTGCGGCGGTGAACATCCCAGGTGTTGCCAAAACTTTGGCCAATCTGCGTCAAT
>DCBH01000059.1 GCA_002313415.1 Flavobacteriales bacterium UBA1112 | reverse complement strand
GAGGCTTTCCGCGCGTATGTGCGCGTTGACAACGCCTTGGATTTGAACTACGTGGACCTCGGCAACATCGAACAACCCGGTCGTTGGGTGCGTTTGGGGGTTGCTTACCAAATGAATTGAGGAGAGCGTCGGTGATGGCAAAGACGAAGAACACCCCAAACATGCGCCAGCTTGTTCAAGGTTTGGGGGTTCAAATGATGGAGGCTCTTCAGGTGCCTGTGGGTCACGCGCCGTCCGGAAAAATGTCTTACCGTGGTGCAATTGTGCTTGGCATGGGGGGCAGTGGCATAGGCGGGGCGGTGCTGGCAGACATGCTGCGACCCAGCTTATCCATGCCATTGATGGCTGTATCTGATCAGGCGCTTCCTGGATGGGTCGACTCAGATTGCCTCGTCGTGGCGGTCAGTTATTCTGGCAACACAGAAGAAACATTGGCAGCATTGAGTGAGGCGGAAAATCGGGGCTGTACGCTGGCCGCGGTGACCTCGGGTGGGGAGCTCGGAATGCGTGCGGAGAATCAAAATTGGCCCTTGGTAAAGATGCCTGGTGGCAACCCACCTCGGTCGCAGTTTGGTCGTTCTTTCTTGGGACTGTGTGCTCTATTGCATGCCTACGGTATTTTGTCCAATGCGTCTTGGGAAACCATCCAACAGGCGGCGCGTGGGCTTGATGGTTCCTCTGTAGAGGAACGAGGTGAGTCTTTGGCTTTGGCTTTGGAAGGAAAAAAGATTTACTTGTACGGGGATTCACCCATGAGGGGCTTGCTTACTCGCTGGCGTCAGCAGCTCAATGAGAACAGCAAATTGCTCGCCAACGTGGAGGTCTTTCCTGAAATGAATCACAATGAGCTGGTGGGATGGGAGTCTGGAGACGAGACATGCGTCGCCGTGTTGGTCAGGACGCCAGATGACCATCCGCGAACCCAGTTGAGGATGGACATCACCGCCAAGGTATTTCAAGACCAAGGTGCTGACGTGATTGAGGTGGAGCCCGACGGCGAAACGTCTTGGGCGCGCCTGCTAGATGCCGTGTGGTTGGGAGATTGGATGTCTTTGATTTTGGCAGAGCGTGCCGAAATCGACCCAGTGGACATCAGATTTATTGATTACTTGAAACAGACACTTTCCCGTCAAATATGATCAGGGGGGTTCGGGTGCGCGACCTTGGTCGCATGAATTACAAATCGTGCTGGGACCTGCAAGAGGAGGTTTTCAAAGACATGGTGCAGTTGAAAATTGCTCGCAGAAATGCAGGGCTGTCTACCACCGCGGAGGGACCATCAGGCCAGCCGGCGTTGGCGATGCCGGAATCTCAAGTGTTCTGGGTTGAGCACCCCCATGTCTTAACCTTGGGCAAAAGCGGTGCAGCAGCCAATGTCGTGGCTCCTCAAGAGCGGCTGGAGGAACTCGGGGTCCAATATTACCCCATCAACCGTGGAGGGGACGTCACGTATCACGGTCCAGGTCAGCTTGTGGGTTATCCCATTCTTGATCTTGACCAATTTTTCACAGACATCCACAAGTACTTGCGTTTTTTGGAAGAAGCAGTCATCCGGACTTGTGCGGAATATGGGGTAATCGCGGGCCGAATTGATGGGTTGACTGGTGTTTGGGTTGATGCAGAATCAGGGGCGGAAGCGCGAAAAATATGTGCTTTCGGTGTCAAGTGCAGCAGGTGGGTGACAATGCATGGCTTGGCGCTGAATGTCAATACGGACTTAGACTTCTTCAATCTCATTGTCCCATGTGGAATCACAGATCGTGGGGTGACTTCCCTGGCAAGAGAAACGGGATTGACACTGGATTTGAATGAGGTGAAGGGACACATGACTCGTCATTTGGCCCAATTGTTTGATTGGAGTGAGGTAAAATGACGTTGGAGCTGTTGAGACGAAATTGCAATTGATTTGAACAAGATGAGAAAAGTCTTTTGCGCGGCAGGCTTGATTGGCTTGGCCGCGTTCTCGTTGTCCCATTTGACCAATCACGATTACCTGTGGAGTGGGATGAGGGAAACTTGGTTTCGAGGTTGGGAAAATCCCCAAATCGACGACTTTGAATTCCGAGAGTACGTTCGACGAATCCCAGCATCTTCCAACCCTCAACCTTGGCCCAAAGGTTCTCGTTGGGGAAGGGTTGAATTGTCAGCGGAAGCTGAATCTTGGCATGTCGAGCATCAATCGGCAAGCTTCTTGGTGATTCACGACGACAGCTTGGTTTTAGAGACTTATTACCGCGGGCATGACGCCACGACCCTGACGAATTCGTTTTCGATGGCCAAATCAATCACAGCCATGGCCGCAGGGCTTGCAGTGGGTCGCGGCTTGGTGGATGAACAAGCCCTGTTGTCCACCTATATCCCGCGATTTGCCGAGGGCTCTGGCGCCAACTTGAAGGTTCAAGAAGTCTTGCAAATGAGAAGCGGCATCACCTTTGGGGAGAGTTACAAAAATCCCTTTGGCTTTCAGGCGAAGGCTTATTTCCGAGAAAACAACAGGGCTTTGCTGATGACCTACCGCCCTTCAAATGAACCAGGCACGTTGTTTGACTATCAAGGAGGAAACACCATGCTCCTTGCGGAGATGCTAGATGTGGTGCGAGAGGGCAATTTGGCTTCGGACATCGCGGACAATCTCTGGGGTCAAATGGGCGCGGAGCACGATGCTTTTTGGGGCCTGGACGGGAACCCAGAGAGCGGTGCAGTGGAACGCGCAATCGCTCAGTTTTATGCTACGACGCGGGATTACGCGCGCTTTGGTCAGATGATTTTGGATACAGGGGCTTGGAAGGGGAAGCAGTTGTTGGACAAGGCTTACGCGACACGCATGATCACCCCACAAAATCAATTGAACAGTGATGTTGATGCTGATTTTTATGGGTACCAAATTTGGTTGGGTCGCACTGACGATGGCCGAGCATTTTCTATGATGGAGGGCCTTCGTGGCCAAATGATCATCAGCGTTCCCTCTCTTCGTCTTGTGGTGGTGCGAACGGGTTACTATAAATCCCAAAAGAACAAACGCCAATTGCCCGTGGAGTGTTACGATGTCATTGAGATGGCTCGCGCCCTGCTTTGACTCCTTTGTCATCGTTTCACATAAGCGGAGCCGTTTATGAACTCACACGTGACGCTTGCAAACAAGGCGTTGTGGCGATTGAAGCCTCCTAGTTTCTTGGAGGAAAATCTCGTGAACATGTTACGACAACTCCACGCTTTGGTGGTGGACGATGAACCTCATTGCCGGGACTTGCTTTGCCGACAACTCGAGCGGACTTGTCCATCGATTTCAATTATGCAAACAGCGACAGGAGCGAAAGAGGCCGAAAGGATGATTCAGGATTTGGCGCCAGACGTGGTGTTCATGGACATCCACATGCCGCATCGCTCGGGATTAGAGCTCCTTGAGGCCCTGTCTGAGAGAGATTTTTACTTGGTGTTTACAACCGCACACGATCGTTATGCAGTAGAAGCGATACGAAAACAAGCATTTGACTACCTCTTGAAACCCATCAATCGCGACGATTTGCAAGCATGCACACGGCGTATACTGCTGCATTTCTATCATCACCGTACGCCGGGGAAAGGGGCATTGTCTCCGGCAACAAGGCGGCTTGAAATCCTGACATCGGGGAAAAGACATTTTGTGCGACACAAGGACATTGTTCATGCGGAGGCAGAAGGCAGTTACACCACCCTCCACCTCGCCAACGGCCGTAGAATCACGATGAGCAAAAACCTGAAGAGGGTGGAAGAGATGCTGAACAACGAGATGTTTTTCAGGCCTCACAACAGTCACTTGGTTCAGCTTCACCGGGTGGATTCATGCAACTACCGTGACAACACAGTGGTCTTGGATACGGGTGCGGTATTGCCCATGGCGGTTCGAAAAAGAGAGGCTCTGAAGCAACAGTTGTCATTGCTCATGCCAGCTTGACGGCCAATCGCTTGTTGCTAGAGCTATCTTTGTCGGCATGTCTCAAGGACCGCCGGACATTCGAGCACTGTCTCAAGAGGAATTGACCCAAGCTCTATTGAACTTGGGGGAGAAGCCATTTCGCACCAAGCAGGTGTCCGAATGGTTGTGGACTCACGCAGCAGGGTCTTTTGAGGAGATGACTTCTTTAGGCAAGGGGTTGCGTTCGAAACTGTCGGAGTCTTTTTCGCTGAGTCGAATTGAATTGGCCGAAGCCCAATACAGCAAAGACGGCACTGTCAAGTGCGCTTTTCAAATTGATGGCGACGATCAACGCGTGGTGGAAGGCGTACTGATTCCCACCAAAAAGCGCGTGACAGCTTGCATCAGTTCTCAGGTTGGATGTGGTTTGGCTTGCAAGTTTTGCGCGACAGGAAGGCTTAAGTTGCTCAAAAACCTCACAGCTGGGGAGATGTACGACCAAGTACAGATGTTGAATGCGCTTGCTCACAAGCAACATGACAAGGGCCTGTCAAACATCGTGTACATGGGCATGGGTGAGCCATTATTGAATTACAGGAATTTGATTGCTTCTGTAGACCGAATCACCGGAACGCCTGGTTTGGCGATGTCGCCCAAGCGAATCACCGTATCCACGGCAGGCATTGGCTCAGCCATCAAACGGTTGGGAGACGACGCCGTCAAATTCAATTTGGCACTTAGCTTGCACGCCGCAAATGATGCCAAGCGGAACCACATCATGGCCATCAACGAGACCAACAATTTGGCAGTGTTGGCGGCGGCACTCAGATACTTTGTCGACAAAACAGGAACACGTCCGACGTTCGAGTTTATTGTGTTCAAGGATTTTAACGATGGCCTTCAAGATGCACGTGAGCTGGCTGAGTTCTGTAAGAACATTCCTTGCAAAATCAACATCATTGAATACAACCCAATTGACGGGGGGGAGTTTCAGCAAACCACGCCCCAGCGACTAGAGGATTTCGTTTCGCTGCTCGAGGATCGAAATCTGATTGTCAATGTGCGTCGGTCCCGAGGCAAAGACATTGATGCTGCGTGTGGACAGCTCGCAAACAAAAACGTGGCGGGAGAGGCGGCGCCGAGAAAGAGAATCAGTCGAGCTTAAGAACAGCGAGAAATGCAGATTGGGGGACCTCCACGGTGCCGATTTGCCGCATTCGTTTCTTCCCTTTTTTCTGCTTTTCAAGGAGCTTTCGCTTCCGAGTGATGTCGCCACCATAACACTTGGCCGTAACATCTTTACGTACGGCAGATATGGTCTCACGAGCAATGATTTTGGCCCCTATGGCCGCTTGAAGTGCAATCATAAATTGCTGACGAGGGATCAATTCCTTTAGCTTGATGCAAATTCTCTTGCCGAGGTTGTGGGCGTGGTCCCGGTGAATCAATGCGCTTAGGGCATCCACTTGGTCGCCATTGAGTAGAATGTCCATTTTGACCAAATTGCTTTGTTTGTATCCGTCAGGGAAATAGTCAAATGAAGCATAGCCTCGAGAAATGGTTTTGAGTTTGTCGTAGAAGTCAAACACGATTTCCCCAAGGGGCATGCTGAAGGTCAGTTCCACGCGATCTGAGGTGAGGTATACCTGATTGGCAAGGACACCTCTTTTTTCGATGCACAAGCTCATCACTGGCCCCACGTATTCACTTTTTGTAATGATTTGAGCCTTGATGAAAGGCTCCTCAACGAAATCTAAGTGGTTTGCTTCGGGCAGATCACTCGGGTTCATGATTTCAAGCTTCTCGCCTTTTTTGGTGTATGCCTTGTATCCCACGTTGGGCACTGTGGTAATCACCGTCATGTTGAACTCTCGCTCGAGACGCTCTTGGATGATTTCCATATGCAGCATGCCAAGAAAACCACAACGAAAACCAAATCCGAGAGCAGCCGAGCTTTCAGGTTCAAACACAAGGGAGGCATCGTTCAGTTGCAACTTCTCCATGGATGCCCGAAGTTCTTCATAGTCCTCGGTATCGACAGGATAAATCCCAGCGAAGACCATGGGCTTGACGTCCTCAAAGCCTTTGACGGCTTCCAGGCAAGGTCTTTCTTTGGAAGTCAGGGTGTCTCCAACCTTGACTTCTTTGGCGTTTTTGATGCCTGAAATGATGTAGCCAACGTCACCAGCAACGAGTTGTTTTTGTGGCATCAGGTCAAGGCCAAGTGTTCCAATTTCGTCGGCGTTGTACTCCTTTCCCGTCGCCATAAACTTGACTTTGTCGCCTTTGTTAATGGTGCCATTGAGGATACGGAAGTATGCAATGATTCCTCGAAAGCTGTTGAACATCGAGTCAAAAATCATGGCCTGAAGAGGTTTGTTGTCATCCCCTTGGGGCGCAGGAACACGATGCACGATGGCTTCAAGAATGGCATCGACACCTAGCCCTGTTTTGCCAGATGCAGGTAGAATGTCATCCATGGTGCAACCGATGAGGTCGACAATTTGCTCACCAACGACTTCAGGGTCAGCGGAGTCCAAGTCCATTTTGTTGAGGACTGGAATGATTTCAAGGTCGTGCTCGAGTGCGAGATAAAGGTTGCTGATGGTTTGGGCTTCAATGCCCTGGGTGGCGTCTACAATCAATAAGGCACCTTCGCAGGCGGCAATCGAACGCGACACTTCGTAGCTGAAGTCAACGTGCCCCGGTGTATCAATGAGATTAAGAACGTAATCCTGGCCGTCTGCCCCCTTGTATTTCATTTGAATGGCGTGGCTTTTGATGGTGATACCACGCTCTCGCTCGAGGTCCATGTCGTCAAGCGTTTGTTCCTGCAACTCGCGATCAGAAATGGTGCCCGTCGATTGAAGCAGACGATCGGCCAAAGTGCTCTTACCGTGGTCGATGTGGGCAATGATGCAAAAGTTGCGAATGTTCTTCATGATGAAAAGTTCCGTCGATGTTGGCCAACCTCGCGCACTTTATGGCACCGATTGCACGTGCGAAGGTACTTCGGGAATCAGCCCTTTCCGACTTTCTTATATTAGCACACCTGTTCAATGCAATGCTTTTTTTGAAGCCTTGTGTGTGCTGTTCACAACCTACTGCCCGAATCGATGAATCGAATTCCATTCAATCTCTCGCCTTTGTCATCCTTAGCGGTGCTCACATTTGCAATGGTGTCAATTTCCTCGAGCGCACAATTGACTTACGAGGAGTCACGCACAGCAAAGCAGATTCTAGACAGTTATGATTCTTTTGAGAAAGCAGTCTTGAACATGACCCGAGAAGAATGGGCCGTGGTTCGCGAATGGGAGGCGTTTGATGAAGTTCGTTACCTCACATTCTTGCATGAGTATCACGACAGTTTCGATGCGGAGCGAACCGCCAACAAAGAGCTCCGAATGCAAAAGGTGATGGAAGATGACGCCTGTGGTTGCTGGGTTGAGCCTGACGAGACATACATTACAATGGTGCCCCCTCCCGGTATCGGTGGGTTGGGACCCAATGAAATGGCTTGGGAAAACCAGGGAGGCGCAGGATACAACGTGGATTGTTCTTCACCGCTCATTGCATTAAGTACCCAGGCTCAGCCTTGGACATTTGATTTGTACGGAGATTCGTACGAATTTTTCTACATCAACTCCAAGGGTCAGATCTCGTTTGGTTCAGATGTAATCGATTGGACGCCTACGGGATTTCCCGCTGCCGAATACAACCAAATTGCTGGTTTTTGGCAAGACACAGACATCCGATCTGTCGGCGAAATCAAATGGAAGAAGACACAAGATGCGGTTTACGTCAACTACATCGACGTAGGTTATTACAACAACCAAGACGATCTAACCAACAGTTTTCAAATCATCATTACGTCTCCGGAGAGCGGCATTTTGCCTGACGGAAACAACGCTCAGGTATGTTACCTTGACATGAATTGGTCCCACGGAGACGTTGGGGGCTCCAATGGTTGTTGTGGCCCTGACCCAGGTGTGACTGGTGCTGATGGTGAGTCGACCAACCCCAATTTAGATGCGAGCCCACACGTGCAGTTTGGCCGATTCAATTTGCCTGATGACACATACAACGGGCCCTATGGCATCGGCACTGGCAATGACGACGGCATCAATTGGCTCGACTACAAGTTTTTCAACATCAACACGGCGTTGCTGAACAACAACCTGAATCCAGTTCCTACGGCCAATCTCGGTTGCGATACCATTTCGTTGTGTATAGGCCAAACCACTCCCTTAGATGTCGAGTTTCTGGGTCCCGAGCCCAGCCAAACGGTGGCCTTGACAATTGAAGAAACGTTGGCTGGAGAATGTTACATCGACAACCAGTCTAGCTCAGATGGAGAGACTGCGACGTTCGGTGGCACGTTCGTGGCGGAGAGTCCGGGTCTTAGCACAGTAACCATAGAAGCTACCGACAGCGATGGCGCGGTGACCACGCTCAACATTGTCATCAATGTGCTTGACATTTTGCCACCGGACATTGAAGTGATTTCGTCAACAGGTGACTTCGGGATTTGCGCAGGTGCTGAACTCGATGTCACCGCAAATTCAGTTGATGGTCAAGAACCGGTGACATCGTGGAGTTGGAATTTGAATGAAAACTTTTGGGAAGACAATGAGGCGACTGTGCCGTTTGGCGGAGTCTTCGTCGTGACAGGGGAAACAGATGGGGGTTGTGTTGTGAAGGAAGTCTTCGAGGTCTTCCAAACACCGTTTTACCTTCCGGCCGTAGAAGGCACCCTGCAGGCAGTATGTCCAGGGGATTCTGCTTTTGTGCAGGTGATTCCAGACGAAGATGAAAATTTTGTGGGATACACATGGGTCGGCGACTGGAATGGTGGTGGCGGAGAGGTTTTGGAAGACTTAGGTGATGGCGCATGGCTCACGGCTGGTGTTTATCAGGTAATTGTAGAAGACGAGGGAGGTTGTGAAGGGAAACGTACATTCGTTTTGTCCCCCTCGGCATCCACCATTCCTGAATTGACAGTGGACGCCTTGTGTGGCGAGGCCGCATTCGATACGATTGCATTCGAAGGAGGATATGCATCTCCTGCGGAGGGCTTTGTGCAACTTCAATTGTTTAGCTCTATCAGTGGGTGGGGAGGGTCATTTTTGAACATAGACATCATCCACGAAGACGGCACAACGACAAGCTCTACGGTTACTTTGTTGTCAGGCGGGTTTGACAACGTGAATGATGAACCGGAATTGGCCATTGTCTATGGCGACAGCATTGAAATCACCTACGTGAGTAGCAATCCGGACAACGACCAATACTTCAGTTTTGACGTCTTCAATTGTGTGAACAACTGCATCAGCAATGAGGATGCATGCTCATCCATCAATGATTTAACTACAGGGGTTCTTTTTTATGAGCCGGCTCTTTGTGAAGTGCAGCCAGCGTTGGGATCTTGGGAAGAAACCTCGAACCTTGGCAACAACGAATTCAGTGTGCTCGACCAGTTCAACACCACGTGGTGGGCGACGGAATACGGCATGTATGAATTGTGTTTCACCGATGCAGAGTGCGGTACACCCACGTGTTATGACGTTGAGGTGAATGAGCCACCTACCATTGCTTTTGATGGAGACAGCTTGGTTTGGGCTTGTGACGATGTAGATCAATTGGAGCTGGATTTGACAGTGCTTGTGACCGATCCAGCCGACGTTGCCACAATCAACTGGCCTTTCCCTGGGGAGGACAATGTGCTGGAAAACGAGTATGAATTCAGTCAATATGCGACGGGGATTTATGTGGTGACTGTCGCCAATGGTTGTGGCGAGGCAGAGGACCAGGTGGTGTACACGGCGATTCCAGAGCCCATTCTTGAGAATGATTATCTCTGTGGAGAGGGAGCCACCATTGAGCTTGACCCCATCGCAGGGGACCAAAATACGGACCTGGTTTACGAGTGGACTTACAATGGCAATGTGGTGGATGACGTCAACGACAATGAATGGGAAGTGGATGCAACAGGTTCTTACTGCGTCACAGTGCCGAACGAGGAATGTCCCAATACGTTTGACAACACTGATTGCGGCTTTTTGGACTTTGTGGCTGCAATTGATGTGGAAGTGTTTTCAGGCGGCTCCATCACGGATTGTGACGGAGGAGGCATCGAGCCAGGGGAGGACGCTAACTTGGGAGTCAACTCAGCTTTCGTTGCAAGCTATGCTGACTACACCATCACGTGGCCAGATGGGACGTCAACCACGGTAGATGACAATTTTGAATGGGTCATCCCTGAAGAATCAGAGCTCAATGGAACTCAGATATGCGTAACCATTGAGGACCCCTATGGATGTGAACCTCAGGAGGAATGTGGATTGGTTTTCATCGGTGACATCCCCACATGGGACCCACTTCCTATCTACAATGATGCGTTGGCGCTTTGCCCTGGGCAACCTGAAACATTTGACTTGAATGCCGATTTCAATGGCCCTCCATACAGCGACTATTCATGGACGGTTCAGTGCACGGATACCCTTGTTGAGCTGCCTTTCGAAAACGTAGCTGATTTGATGGGTGACATGTTTCCTCCGAGTTGTTGGGGATACGATCTGACACTTGTGGCTCAAATTGCCAACCCATGTTTGCCACAAGGCCTTCAGCACGAGTACGAGGTGATTGTAGATGGATGTGAGATTTCGCCTGTCAATGTGTTTACGCCGCGAGACGGCAATGATGTGAACAACGGATTTCATATCCTGGGACTTGATCCTTGGGAAGATGATCCAGAAGGAGTGCTGGTTCGGGTTTTCGATCGCTGGGGCAATTTGGTCTACGAAGAACCCGAATATCGCAATGCTGTTCCTTGGTACGGAGAAAACAGTGCGGATGGGGTGTACTTCTACACTGTATTGTTGCCCAACGGGGATGAATTCACGGGCACGGTGAACATCTTTCGCTCTCGCTAATCCTAGTTGACGCAGCTCCGTGGCCAAGACCAAGAAGCGTTTTGTCTGCTCTGAATGTGGACATGCTCACCCACAATGGGTTGGGCAGTGCAACAATTGCAAGACTTGGAATACTTTGACCGAAGAGTCATTAGCGCCGGTTTCTCAGCGCACTGCTCGATCAGGATTGGATCAGTTGCAGACGATGCAAGTGAGGCCTTTGTTGGACGTCAGTGTATCCGAGTTGCCGCGGTTGGACATGGGCGACAAAGAATTGAATCGCGTGCTTGGTGGTGGGTCTGTTCCTGGAGGGGTGGTTTTGCTCGGTGGCGAACCAGGTATAGGAAAGTCAACATTGATGCTGCAAGTGGCCTTGGCTGTTGGAAATACAGGCGCAAAGGTGTTGTATGTGAGCGGCGAGGAGAGCGCAGAGCAAGTGCGCATGCGGGCGAACCGATTGGGCGACATCTCGGCATCTGTATTGATTTTCCCCCAAACTCAGGTGCCATCTATTTTGGAGGCTTTGCGGGTGGAAAAGCCTGCCTTGGTCATCGTGGACTCTGTTCAAACATTGGATTTGCCTGACCAAGGTGGCGTGCCCGGGTCTGTAGGTCAAATTCGAGAATCCTCTGCGGCTTTGACGGCCCTGGCCAAGGTGACGGGAACGCCGATGTTTATGGTGGGGCACATCACCAAAGAGGGATCTTTGGCAGGGCCCAAAGTGCTTGAGCACATGGTCGATGTGGTCTTGCAGTTTGAGGGTGATCGAAACCATGCTTATCGCATGCTGCGAGCTTCAAAAAACCGATTCGGAACAACTTCTGAGTTGGGCATTTACGAGATGGCAGGAAATGGGCTTTGTGCGGTAGACCATCCAAGCGAGGTTCTCCTCGGAGAACGAGATGACGCAGGCAGTGGATCGGCAGTTTCCGTTGCCTTGCAAGGTGCGCGGCCGCTGCTCGTTGAGATTCAGGCTTTGGTGAGCACGGCAGTATACGGCACACCACAGCGCTCGGGAACGGGGTTTGATTTGCGTCGTCTGAACATGCTTTTGGCTGTTCTAGAAAAGCGATGTGGCTTTAAGCTGGCTCAGTTTGACGTGTTCTTGAATCTTGCTGGAGGGCTGAAAATTCATGATCCGGCGAATGATTTGGCTGTTGTGGCGGCCATATTGAGTTCAAGCTTGGATTTGCCTTTGGACAAACGCACGGCTTTTGCGGGTGAGGTTGGCTTGAATGGGGAAATACGTCCGGTTGCCCGTTTGGAGCAAAGGATGGCAGAGGCGTCAAGGCTCGGCATGGAGCGGATGTTGATTTCAGGACATGGCAAGCCTCCCAGGTCGCCCAAAGGCTTGTCAGTGGTGCCCGTGATGGGTGTCAACGACGTTCAGCGGGTGATTTTTTGAGGTCCGTTTTGTGGTTCGAAGCACTGAGCACGACGACATACTCTCCGCGCGGAGGATGCGCATGAAGATGCGCCTTTAACTCATGTACAGGGCCGCGTAGGGTTTCCTCGTGGAGCTTCGAAATTTCTCTACTTAGGCAAACCTGCCGACCGCCTGCACCGAGGTCATCGAGCTGCTCGAGGAGCTTGATGATGCGGTGTGGGCTCTCATACATCACAACGGTGCAGGTCATGTCAATTAAAGCTGTAAGACGTTTAAGACGACCTTTTTTGTGCGGCAGAAAACCTTCGAAGTAGAATTTGTCACAAGGCAACCCAGAAATGACCAACGCGGGGACAAATGCTGTGGCCCCGGGTAGACATTCAACATCGATTCCAGCATCTACACAAGCGCGCACGAGTAGGAATCCTGGGTCTGAGATTCCTGGAGTGCCGGCATCGGAGCACAGGGCGAAGGTTTGACCTGCACGCAATTCGCAGACGATGGATTCCAAAGTGCGATGCTCGTTGTGCTGGTGAAACGCCCTGAGAGGAGTTTCTACACCAAAGTGTCGAAGCAACTTTCCCGTGGTTCTCGTATCCTCGGCTAGAACCACGGATGCCTCTGTAAGTACCTCTATCGCGCGGGGAGTCATGTCACCTAAATTCCCAACCGGCGTAGGCACCACCATGAGCTTCCCTGTGGTCATGAGACGAACGTGCGAATGATGCGTTTGGCAAAGGATTCGCGCAGCGTCTCCACCTCCTCTTCGTTTCCATTTGGAGAAAGTGACTCTTGGAACATGGCCAAGGCCTCTTCTTGGGTAGCAGCTCGGGTAAGTTTATCTAACAAGGTGCTGAACACTTCTTCTTCGCCCGAGAACAGGACGCTGGTAAAGTGGGCGCGATCTATAATGCTCATGCCTTCAGCGACGTTGGATAGTGGCTGCAACGCCAATTTCTCCGCCAGCGTGAGTTCGCCGATTGACGACAACAAGTCCACCTGAGATTGCTCAGGAATGGGATTTTCCTCACATCCTTCTGGAGTCAACAAGCGGTTCACCGGAACTTCTGGTGGATTGTCTTGTTGCACAATCTCGTTTTCTTGGGGAGCTTCTGTTCTGTCGACGGCTTTCTCAGTCAAACTCAAATGCAGAGTCTTCCTCACGACCGCGCCCTCGTGAAGATTTCGAGTTGCATCGTCGAAGGCTGTGACGAGGTCGCTTGTCCAACCCTCTTGTCGGGCTGCGTCAAGGATTTCTTGGCATCGAACGAGCTGAGATTGGACTGCGGATAAATCCAGGGGTTCCATGGTTTAAAGGTAATCCTCGTCGTCTGGGTTCAACAAGTCGCTTTGGTTCTTGTTTTTGCCTTTGCGACGTCGATTCAGCAGGGAAGGGTTGTTTTTCACCTCGGTTGAATCAGAGAGCGATTTTTGCGGTTTCGTAGAGGGCTCTCCATCTCCAATTGCATCTGGCAACACCGATGTCTTTGGAGGTTTTGGAGCTTCACTGTCCTTCTTGGCAGGTGTCGCTACGTTTTCATCCAAGGAGTTTTTTCTGCTGCGTATGGCTTCCATGAGACGTTCCTTCTCTGCCTGGATTGCTGCCCGTCGATGGTTTTTGGCAGCATTGCGGTCGTATTTGTACTCTGGGGCATCAACTTGTCCAAACATGCGCAGGAAAAACTGATTTCCCAGTCCATCATCTTCCATTTCTCCAAAAGCATCTGAAACCTCAGCGCGAAGGTCGCGAAGAGCGAAACCCAGGGTGTAATCGATGTTGGAATTGAAGTCATACGAGCCTTCAATGGCTACATTCATGGCTGAAGATTCAATGACAGTCATGGGCAACCGCACCATTTGTCCACGAACATCGATGCGCTGCTCAACAGGCTCGAGCGCGACGTCTCGTAAACGTTCACGAAGGTCATCAGGGTCGACCAGAGGGGCAATTAGGCGGTGGCCGTCAAGGTAGTTGGCAACCTCCTCAAAGACCTCGAGCTCAGTCAACCTCCCGTGATTAAGGGTGGTTGCGAGACTCGCGGTGAAGTGCTCAGAATGCCAGGAGCCATCTAAACCCCAAGACATGCCGAGGTTCCCGGCGGTTGAAATGGCTCCGCTTAAGTGGTCGTAACGAAGCAGGGATTGACCAAAGTTGTTGTACGTCGAAAACAGTTTGGGCAGCGACACGTCATCTGCCGTGCCTCGAAGGGTGAGCTGCCAGCCAGCTCGACCTGGGGCAAGTGCACCTTCGACATGTGCTTTTCCTTCGAGGCCCTGGAAGCGCGCGCTGTAAATGGTCCATCGAGAGTGTTCAATTTTACTTGTTACGTCGAGTTGACGACACATCAGGGCATCCCACTCGAGAACATCACTTTGAACGTGAAGGGTCAATTCTGAACCGGCGGGAAGCAATTGGGCACTTTGCGATGCATCTCGGTCCAAGTGATTCCACCAAGCCAAAAAAGGCGGAACATTGATCGATTCTGCCGCTACATCAATTTTCCCACGAAGTGGTTCAAAACTGGATAGAGATTTCCAACTCAAATCGTTCAGAGTTGCGACACCAACGTTGCCCGCCCACGACAAGTGAACGGAATCCGATGAAAGGAGCGGTCCGCGAAAATCCATGGCATGGGCATTCACGAGGTACTGTTGCCCATTTAGCTTGCCGGAGATGTCCGACAAAGCCAAGGTTCCTCGTGGTGACAAGGTGCCGCCATTCAAATCAACGACGATGTTGCCATTTGCTCTTGCGGTGCCCGATTGAGGGAGCAAAGCTGTGACGCTTTGGGACAGATTTGGCACCCACGCTTCCCATGGCGTGGAAACATCGATTTCGAGGGAGCCCTCGAAAAAGTACTGGTGTGATGAGTTGGGACGAATGTTCCCCTCGAGAGACCAGCCTGACCCACTTGCCAGCACCTCGTCCACAGTCCAGTTCCAGACGCCCCGTTCATAGAGAACTTCCCCACGCCCTGAGCAAGCCCCTTGCAAAGCCATGGTGAGGCCAGTGAGGCTCGGGGCGACTTGAAACGACGCAGGGGTTGTGGACCACGTTAAGTGGGTGCTTGCGGGGTTGAGGTGTGCCTCCAGTTGAAAATTGTGTTCTAACGAAAGTTTACCTTGCCAGGGGTATGTCCGAACAAGGCGCTCTACTCCAGACAAGGTGACGCGAGGTGCCAACATTTGGGCTTGCCAATCGTTGTCATTTCTGTAGGTTGCTGCGACTTCAATTGTTGTCCCCGCCATTTCGACATCACTTGTAAGACTCCAAAGACCGTCCTCCGTTCTCGTTGAGACTCCCTGTGTGAAGAGTGAAAAGGATTGAAGCTCTGGCATTTTGCTGGCGGCAATTTCAACTTCCGCGGCATCCATCGTCCATCGCCAAGAATTCAGCGAATCGGTCAAATCAATTTTTGCATGATGCACCATCGCAGAGGCAGAGAATTCTTGATCCAATGCAAGGGTAAGTTCGATGTTTTTCAGCCTGACAGAGGTCAGTGAAAGTTTCGCCTGCTCGTCCGACGTGTCCTTTTCAGGACTCTTGAGCAATGTGCTGACATTCCAGGTTCCCCGACGATCCTGAGCAAGATGGAGTTGGCCATCTTCGAGAGTGATGGTATGAATGTCTGGAGACTTGCCAATGAGGCTCAGAATTTCAATCTCGAGACCGATTCGACTGGCTTGAATCAGGGTGTCTTGGTGTGAGTTTGTGAAAGCGACATCGCCTAAATCCACGCTTATGTGCGGGAAACCATTCCACCAGGAGAGTGTCACTTCATGGACGTCAAGGTGTCCTCCGTGTTGGGCGCTGACAGCTTCGATGGCCCGGGCTTTCCACTCTTCGCCGCGAAGAGAAGCCAAAAGGACCACAGTGAGGCAGATTACCAAAGGAATGCCCATAGCTACCAGAAGCATGCGGCGTCGGGCTTTGAAAAAAGAGGTGAGGTCCATCGGCAAGGTAAAATTCGCGAGTCTGAAGAGTGTGCTCGCGTTGCTGGACGGCCTTCTGTCCACACAGAGACGTGCACACCTCATTTGGAAACGCTTTCGTGGCCATCTTTGTGTCATGGACAAGCGAACGTTTCTTAAAATCACTGGTGCGGCCGGTGCAGGCTTGGTGCTCACGCCATGGATGGGTTGTGAACCTAAAGACGCTCAATCTGGATCAACGGCAATGACCACCTTTGGCCCAGAGAGTTTCAAATTGCCAGAACTCGGTTTCTCCCTGGATGCGCTGGCGCCGTCCATAGATGCGTTGACCATGGAAATACATCATGGGAAACATCATGCCGGGTACGTGCGGAAGTTGAATGCTGCTCTTGATGGGCTTACGTTGGCCAACGACGGCAGTCTAGAATCTCTTCTTCAAGGGGTGTCGGCCGAGGACGCGTCCCTCCGAAACAATGGGGGTGGACACTACAATCACACACTGTATTGGGAGGTTTTGCGTCCGGGAGGTCCCGACGCTCCCGAGGGCGCTTTGGCGGAATTGATTTTGAGAGATTTGGGAGGGGTAGAGTCCTTTGCAGACGCGTTCGCAAAAGCTGGTGCAACGCAGTTTGGAAGTGGTTGGGCCTGGTTAATGGTGAATGGCGAGGGCAAGCTTGAAGTCTCGAGCACGCCCAACCAAGACAACCCACTTATGACTCAATGCGTGGCTCAGACTGGGACACCGATTTTGGGCATGGATGTCTGGGAACATGCGTACTACCTCAATTATCAAAATCGTCGGAAGGATTACATTCAAGCGTTCCTGCGCTTGGTGAATTGGAGCGCAGTTTCTGAGAGATTGGAGAGAGCAATCAGCATTGTGCGTTAAGCAAGAACAATTGTCATTTGCTTGAACCTTTGAGCCAACGCGGCTATTCCGCACGTATGTAGGTAACCAAATTGGATGTTCCGCTGCGCAACAAGGCGCGGAACTGCCTTGTGTTTTTCGGGTTGAGGTGCACCT
This sequence comes from Flavobacteriales bacterium UBA1112, assembly GCA_002313415.1. Classification (GTDB taxonomy): domain Bacteria; phylum Bacteroidota; class Bacteroidia; order Flavobacteriales_D; family Sanyastnellaceae; genus UBA11663. The sequence continues at coordinate 15,790 of DCBH01000059.1, read as the reverse complement.
CCTCAAGCTGCAGCTCTTGCCCGTCAGATTCATAAATCTCCTTGATTTGGTCTGCGCCGAGTATGGTTTTCCAGGTGTTTATGGCTCCGTCTTGTTTGGGGTCAAATGCTCTGACTTCCAAAACATCTCCCCAGCGTTGTGCGACCACCACAGAATAGCGATTGCCAGATTCTTGGGGGAAGCTGATTATTCGCTTTCGACCAAGGCGTTTGAGCACGATGTCTTCTCCTACGACGAGTTCCTCTGCATCGTTCGAGCCAAGGATTCGGTCCTCAGCAACAATGAGAAAATCATCTTCATCGGTGGCCTGGGTATTCTGATCTGAGGCAATCCAAGTGCCATGCCAAGACGAAGGGAAGGAGTTGAGTTCTCGGCGGTTTTCAGGCATGGGCGAAGGGAAGGTCACATCTACACAACCAGTGCACGCAAAGAAAGCGGCGCCAAAAAGAAGCGAAAGAGAGTGGTTCATATTCATTGTTTGAATTATCCTAAGACGAGTGCGAGGATGCCTGCGGTCAAGCAGTATGCGCCAAACCCTGCCAAATTGCTGCGCTTTACCAATCGAATCATCCATGTACAAGCAGCCCAACCGCTCACAAAGGCAGCAGCGGTTCCAACAGCGTACCCCATCCACGGACCATTCCAGGTGTCGACATGGCCGGGCTGACTGAGGAGTTCATTCAAGGTGAGTACCGTGGCCCCGCCTATGGGTATGAGAGCCATCAAGAATGAAAACTTTGCAGCTGCCTCGCGCGAAATTCCAAGAATGAGGGCAACACAAATGGTGGATCCGGAGCGGCTTATTCCTGGAAGAATTGCGCAGGCTTGTGCCAAACCAATGCCCAAAGCGCGGCCAGTATTGAGTTGATTTGACCCTTTTGCTTTGAGTAGGGACAGGAATAAAATTCCAGCCGTGACGCACAGCATCGCTCCAACGAATCGAGGTGTGGCCAGGGTTTCAATGGCGTCTTTGAATCCCAACCCTACAATTGCCGCAGGAATGGCGCTACAAACCAAAAGCCACCCATATTTTCGCGCCTCCGATCCAGCATCGTCTTTTCGAAAAACATCTCGAAACAAGGAGCCAATGTCCTTCCGAAAGACAACCAATGTGCTAAGGGCAGTGGCTGCGTGTACAAGCACTGAGAAGGACAGGTCTTCTTCTTCAAGCCCCAGAATGGTCTGGCCTAGTACCAAATGCCCTGAACTGGATACAGGCAGGAATTCAGTCAACCCTTGAACGAGACCCAGTAAAAAGTACGACAGGGCTTCCAAGTCAAGACTTCTTCAGGATGGCGAAGAAAATCACACCGTAACCCGCAAGGACCACAGCCGGAGCAAGGGTAATTCGACGTGTGCTGAAGATGCTTTCGTCAAATATGTTGGGGTCATTTGATCCACCTCCGCTCATCAGCATGTAGCCCACAATGAGCAAGACAATGCCCACGCCTAACCACATGAAGTTGCTGCGGCCGAATGCAAAGCGAGACACATTGTCGGTGTTGTTTGGGGCGCTGTTCATGGGTCGAAAATACGATTCTTGAAAGGACTGAAGTGTTCGAGGTCAAGAGTCAATGCAATTGGGACAAGTCAGAGCGCAGATAGCGATTCACGGCAACACCACTGAATCCAGCACCCAACAAGCCACCCATGGCGACGAAGAAGGATGCAACGATGCCAATCCAAGTCAGATTCATGGTCCCTAGTTGTGTTTGTAACCATGTCAGAACCCCCAATGTCAACGCGAATGCAATTAGGCCCGAAGTCGCACCCAAATACAGCCCTTGGAGCACAAAGGGACGGCGAACAAGTTGGGGTCTTGCCCCCACAAGTTGCATGTTGCGTATCAAGAAGCGCCGAGCAAATACGGTCAGCCGAATCGTGTTGTTGAGCAGGGCCAAGGCGATGATCAAACACAATCCTGCAGCACCAATCAAAAAGGGCAACAAGCGATCAATTCCATGTTGCATGGTTTGAAGCAAATCACCGTTCCAGGCGACTTCAGCCACACCATCGGTGGCTTCAAATCGTCCGACAGCATCTTTCATGGAGCTGGGGTTGGCGTATTCGGGTTTGACTGCGACATCCACTACCGGTGGAAGCGGGATATAACCCAGGAATGACACAAAGGATTCCCCCAATTCGGTCTCGAGCTTGCGCGTGGCTTCTTCGGGGTCGAGATAGGTCACACCCGCCACACTAGGGTCGGCTTCTAGTGTGAGTCGAGCTAGGTCAATTTGGATTTGACTCATCTCTCGTTGGAGATAAACTTGCACGTGAACACGCTGCTTCATTTGCCCCGCAGCCCAATGACCCAAACTCGCTGTGAGTCCAATCATTCCAAGCATAAAAAGTGTCAATGACATTCCAACTACCGAGGTGAATTGCGTGGTGAGTTGCGCTTGAGATCGACGGGGTTGAGGTTTGCGAACACCAGGCATGGCCCAAAGATGCAACGCGGTTGCCGATAACCGTACCTCAAGCGTACGTGGTTTCTTTCCACATGGCGTATCTTTGTATCCCCCAAATAGGGGATTTGTCTAGAGGTTTTCCGCAGATGATAAAAGTCAATGACAACGCACGAGACCAAGTTCAGCGCCTGCTAGCAGAGGCTGGAACGCCCAAGGGTAGTTTCGTGCGCGTCGGGGTCAAGGGAGGGGGATGCAGTGGGTTGATGTATCAATTGGATTTCGACCATGTGATGACCGATGAAGACCAGTCGTTTGAGGACAATGGTGTCAAAGTGGTCGTCGATAAGAAGAGTTTTCTATATCTCGTCGGCACAGAGCTGCGATACAGTGGGGGGCTCAACGGCAAGGGTTTTGAGTTCCACAATCCAAACGCCAATCGAACCTGTGGCTGTGGAGAGAGTTTCTCTCTTTGAAAACCGACAATCATGGCGTACGAAGGAGAAGATAAAATTCTAGAAGAGGTTACGGGAAAAGCATATGAATTTGGCTTCACCACAGACATCGACTCGGACAAAGCACCGGCAGGTCTCAACGAGAGCATCATTCGCCTGATTAGCTCCAAAAAGAACGAGCCCGAATGGTTGTTGGAGTGGCGTCTAAAAGCATTTCGAACGTGGGAAGACATGACAGAGCCTGAGTGGTCTCATCTTCAGTACGAGAAACCCGATTTTCAGGCCATCAGTTATTACGCTGCACCAAAACAAAAGAAGGTGCTTGCCTCCATGGACGAAGTGGACCCCGAGTTGCGCAAGACGATGGACAAGTTGGGGATTTCACTCGAGGAGCAAAAGCGTCTCAGTGGAGTTGCGGTGGACTTTGTCATGGACAGTGTAAGCGTGGCCACCTCATTCAAAGACAAACTTGCCGATCTCGGAATCATTTTCTGCAGCATGAGCGAGGCAGTTCAAGAGCATCCAGAGCTTGTTAAAAAGTACATCGGCTCTGTGGTCCCTGTGCGAGACAATTACTATTCGGCGTTGAACGCTGCCGTTTTCACCGATGGTTCATTTTGCTACATCCCGAAGGGAGTGAAGTGTCCCATGGAGTTAAGCACCTATTTCCGCATCAATGAGAGCGGTACTGGACAATTTGAGCGGACGTTGTTGATTGCAGATGAGGGCAGTTACGTCAGCTATCTCGAAGGGTGCACAGCCCCTCAACGCGATGAGAACCAACTTCACGCTGCAGTTGTCGAACTGGTCGCGCTAGACGATTCTGAAATCAAGTACAGCACGGTCCAGAATTGGTATCCTGGTGACGAAAAAGGCAAAGGCGGCGTGTACAACTTTGTTACGAAGCGCGGCATTTGTCACGCCAGGTCGAAAATCAGTTGGACGCAAGTTGAGACGGGCAGCGCAGTGACCTGGAAGTATCCGAGTTGTGTTTTGAAAGGTGACGACAGTGTGGGTGAATTTTACAGCGTTGCGGTCACCAACAACATGCAGCAAGCGGATACGGGAACCAAGATGATTCACTTGGGGAAACGGACGCGATCGACCATCATTTCGAAAGGAATTTCAGCAGGGAAATCTCAGAACAGTTACCGAGGGCTCGTTCAAATTATGCCCAATGCGGATCACGCGCGAAACTTCAGTCAGTGCGACAGCTTGCTGATGACCGACCGTTGTGGTGCACACACTTTCCCTTACATCGAAACGAAAAATCCCACAGCTCAAGTCGAACACGAGGCAACGACAAGCAAAATCGGGGAAGATCAAATTTTTTATTGTCTTCAGCGCGGAATAGAAGAAGAGCAAGCCATCAGTTTAATTGTCAATGGTTATGCGAAGGAGGTGCTCAACAAGCTGCCCATGGAGTTCGCCGTTGAGGCCCAAAAGCTTCTTGCCATTTCACTCGAAGGATCCGTAGGCTAATGCTCACCATCAAGAATCTTCATGCACAGGTGGAAGACACTGCCATCCTCAAGGGATTGGACCTTGAAATTGGCCCTGGAGAAGTCCATGCCATTATGGGCCCCAATGGCTCGGGCAAGTCAACTTTGGCGTCGGTACTTGCCGGTCGAGAAGACTACGAAGTGACGGCGGGCTCCATCGACTTTGATGGAACAGATTTGCTTGAATTGGACGCGAGCGAACGAGCGCGAGAAGGTCTTTTTTTGGCGTTCCAATACCCAGTGGAGATTCCTGGGGTGAGCAACCTCAATTTCATGAAGGCGGCAATCAACGCGAAGCGAGAGAACCAAGGACTTGATGCCATTTCGGCAAAAGACTTCTTGGCGTTGGTGGAGGAAAAATCTGCCTTGGTGGAATTGTCGGGTCGCCTGCGTGATCGAAGTGTGAATGAGGGATTTTCAGGCGGAGAAAAAAAGCGCAACGAGATTTTTCAAATGGCCATGCTCGAGCCAAAAATGGCGGTGCTCGATGAAACGGACAGTGGCCTAGACATTGATGCGCTTCGCATTGTGTCAGAAGGCGTAAACGCCATGCGTCACGAGGGTAGATCATTCCTCGTAATCACACACTATCAGCGCTTGCTCGATCACATTGTCCCGGATCACGTCCACGTATTGAGCGACGGTCAAATCGTGAAATCAGGACCCAAAGAACTTGCTTTTGAGCTTGAAGCCAAAGGCTACGACTGGATTAAAGAAGATACCGCCTGATGTCTCTGGCTAGTGACAAGGCGCAGGCTTTCGTTGCAGGGCTTAAAGCGTCATCGGGATTGGATTTGTTGGCAGGCTCTGGCCGTCAAGCAATGTCAGATCTTCCTGTGCCAACTCGAAAGTCTGAGCGTTGGAAATACAGTTCTTTGACACCCATGTTGGCCAAGCCTGTAACGACGGCACCTGTTCCCAAAGGCTGGCCAGAGGGAGAGCCTGCAAACCCCATCCCCGGTCTGCATGCCTACCGCATCGTGTTCTTGAACGGTCATGTTGTGACGGAGGCGAGCGATTTTCCAATTGCCGAAGGCGTGGTCTGCATGCCACTCTCCCAAGCGTTGGCAGAGGGTCGAATCGAAGCTGGAGATGAGGATTGGTCTCATTACCATACTCGAGAATGGATCGGGGCAGTCCATGCCGCGCACTTTCAGGACGGTCTCTTTCTGAGTCTTGATGAGGGCGTGGTGTTGGATCGACCAATTCTTGCACATCACTACACTCTTGGAGAAAACGTGGCTTCTTGCCCCCGCCACCGCGTTCAGATTGCTTCAAATGCCCATGCTGAAGTGGTGCTGTGGTCCTCTGCTTCAGAAAGCTCCAGTGGGATGGTGAATGCTGTGTTTGAGGCGAAAGTGGGTTCCGGGGCGCGTTTGGGATTAGACAAGGTCCAGCACGAACAAGGCGCAGTGTATCACCTTGCTCATGAGCATGTTGTTCAAGAAAAAGACAGCACGTTTCGAATTCACACCGTCACCGTTCAAGGACATTGGGTGCGCAACGAATTGAATGTCATTCAGCAAGGGAGCGGGGCACATACAATGATGCATGGCGCCTATCTGCCTAAAGCACAGGAACATGTCGACAACCATACGACCATGGACCACACAAAACCGCATTGCACGTCAAGCGAGCTTTACAAAGGAATCATGTATGAACGTTCCACGGGAGTGTTCAATGGTAAGGTGTTTGTCCGCGAGGATGCACAGTTGACCAATGCCTATCAGCAAAACGCGAATATTGTGGCCGACGCGGGGGCCAGCATCAATGCGAAGCCCGAGCTTGAGATTTATGCAGATGATGTAAAGTGTTCTCACGGATGCACTGTGGGTCAATTCGACGAAGAGGCACTTTTTTATCTTAAATCCCGTGGCATTGAGGACCGCACGGCTCGAGCATTGATGGTACAGGCCTTTGTGGGCGATGTCCTCGAGGGGTTTGGCCAGGAGGAGGTCGCACAGGAAGTGAAAAGGCTTTTGGCACAACGTCACGGTTGGATGTAATCCCAAACCATGTTGGACAACACATTGGTGCGTTTGGATAAGATTCTCGTGGAACGGGGCCTCGTCGCGTCAAGGCCTCGAGCCGAACGACTGATTTCGGAACACGGTGTGCTTGTTGAGGGAACGAAAGTGACCAAACCGGGGAAGAAATTTTCTTCAGAAGTGGCAATTGAATTGAATGAAAAAGACATGCCGTGGGTTTCGCGCGGTGCTTACAAGTTGGTCGCGGCATTGGACGAGTGGGAGGACATTCAAGTTCGGGGCAGGCTTGCTCTTGATGTGGGTTGTTCAACTGGCGGATTTAGCCATGTTTTGCTTGAACGTGAAGCTCGGGCAGTACTCGGTGTGGATACAGGACGAAATCAGTTCGACGCGAGTTTGGCCGACGACCCCCGCATGATTGTCCGTGAATCCACGAACGTGAGGGATTTGACGCCCACGGAAGTCAATGCTGTGATGGGCGGGTTGCCTGAATTGGTGGTCATCGATGTTTCTTTTGTGGGACTTGCTCACATCTTCCCAACCATAGCTTCACTGACTAAGCCAGGAACGCCGGTTGTTGCATTGGTGAAACCTCAATTTGAAGTGGGTCGAAAAAACTTGAGCCGCGCAGGCATTGTGCGTAATCCGGCCCTGCGTGCAAAGGCCTTGGAAGAGGTTAAAAATGTTGCCTCGAAGTGTGGATTTTCTGTGTTTGGTACCCTTGAATCTCCCATTCGAGGAGGGGATGGAAACCATGAATACCTTTTAAGACTTACAAAACTGTGAGGCGCGTTTCGCCTCGCACTTCGTACCCTTGTACTCATGACCAGCTCCCTGTTTGATGTCCAGGCCATTCGTGCTCAGTTCCCGATCCTTTCTCGGGAAGTGAATGGCAAGCCTTTGGCATACTTTGACAGCGCGGCGTCGGCACACAAGCCGCAATCGGTCATTGATACTCAGTCGCGATATCTCGCCGAGACGCACAGCAACATTCACCGTGGCGTTCATGCTTTGGCGCAGGAAGCCACCGAGGCATATGAGGCTTCACGTGAAAAGGTGCGCGCACACATCGGGGCAGAATCCACACGAGAAATCCTTTTCGTTGGAGGCACGACCGACGGCATCAACCTTGTGGCCCAAACGTGGGGCAGGACCAACCTTGGTTCGGGAGATTGCATCGTTTTGACACGGATGGAACACCACAGCAACATTGTCCCATGGCAGATGTTGGCGCTGGAAATGGGATTTGACATCCACGTTGTGGAATTGAACGAGGATGGCACTTTGGATGCGGAGATGTTTGATGCGCACCTTGCTCGAAAACCCAAACTCGTGGCTTTTACTCACGTATCCAATGCGTTGGGGACAGTCAATGATGCCAAGTATTGGACTGAACGGTCGCATGCCGCAGGCGCAACGGTGTTGGTGGACGGCGCACAATCAGTACCTCATTTGCAGGTGGATGTGAAAGATCTTGACGTGGACTTTTACATGTTCAGTGGGCACAAAACGTACGGACCCACAGGCATCGGTGTTTTGTACGGCAAGGAGGCTTTGCTTGATGCGATGCCCCCGTACCGAGGTGGTGGTGAAATGATTGGGAGTGTGAGTTTTGAAAACGGCACGACGTACAACGAGTTGCCGTACAAATTTGAAGCGGGAACGCCCCACATCAGTGGAGGAATTACCCTAGGTTCTGCAATCGATTGGATGAACGCCGTCGGGGTGGCGGCCATCACAGCGCACGAACATGAATTGACCCAGCACGCTCACGCCCAACTTGGTGACATTGAAGGTTTGCGATTCTATGGCACGGCCCCCTGCAAAGCTGGTGTCGTGTCATTCCTTGTGGATGGAATTCATCCATATGATCTGGGGACGTTGCTCGATCAACTTGGCATTGCTGTGCGGACCGGACACCATTGCACAGAGCCTTTGATGGATAAACTTGGAATTCCTGGAACAGTGAGGGCGTCGTTTGGGGCATACAACACCTTAGACGAAATCGACAGACTGGCAGAGGGCGTGGCCCGAGCGTCGTCGATGTTGCGTTGAGTCAATTTGATGACGCCGTGCGGGGTCATCCTTGCACCCTGCATGTACCTTTACTTCATGGCATCAGTGATTGACCAGCGTCAAGAGCACATCGAAGATGAGTTCGCCAAGATGGGCGACTGGATGGAGAAATATGAATACATCATTTCCTTGGGCAAGGAGCTGGATGCTCTTGATCCAGCAGACAAAGTGGACGACAACTTGATCAAAGGATGTCAAAGTCGAGTTTGGCTTAATGCCAAGCAGGGTATCAATGGTGAAGTCATTTTTACTGCGGACAGCGATGCCATCATCACCAAAGGTCTCGCCGCCTTGATGATTCGTGTTCTCAGCAACGCTCCAGCATCAGACATTGCCTCGGCCAAATTGTTCTTTTTAGACAGGATAGGACTAAACACTCACCTCAGCCCCACACGAAGCAATGGCCTTCAATCCATGGTCAAGCAAATGAAGTTGTACGGTTTGGTATTTATGGCAAAAGGCTAATTGTTGCCAAAACCTAAGCTCGTTGCGGGGCCACATCACTCATGCTGTACATGGAAAAGCCATGCTGATCTAGCACACTTTGTAAAATGGCTTTCCGTTCATCGTCAATCGCGCCAAGATTCTTCCAAAGCTGGTCGTGGTTGTTTGCCAAAAAGTCGCCTTTAAAATCAGTGTCGCTTGTTTTGCTCGGGTCCAATGAGCTAACAAAATTCTGAGTTGATTGTCGGGCACGAGCAGAGGTCAAATCGAGGGCTTCTATGATTCGATAAAGCTCTTTTTCTGGTTGCATGGCAAGGTCGTGGTAATGGACGGCAATGACGCGGTGGTCTCGAGACATGTCCTCCCACAATGTGGCGTTGAGCAAACACCAGAGGTGGAGATGGCGCTCCAAAGGGTCTGCCACTTGGCTTAATTCTGCCCAGCGCTCCTGAAGTTTTGTGTGGCCGGGATATACTTTGTTCACCCTTACATCGCGAGGACGTTCGCCAAAAGCACGCAATTGGGAAATCGCTACGTCCAAAGGATGCCTCATGAGGAGGATGGGTTTGTGCTTCAGATGCCACTTGTCAAGGATGAATGGCAGGAGACGGTTGCCTCGAACATATTTGATGAGGAGTTGTGAAGCGTTTTTTGCTTGTTGAAGAGGTGTTCGAGAGCAGGTCCAAGCATTGACGCGATGGCCGGCAAGGACTTCACCAAGAATCGCGCTGTCACCTTCGCTGAAGGCATCAGGGTGAGGGCGGGCTCCCCAGTGCTTTGGAACGACACCTTTTTTCGAATGAAAAGGCTCCCAGAGACTGGCCACGCCTGGCAACTGACTTAGTAGAGACATAAGCCATGTGCTTCCTCCTCTTGGGGAGCTAAATATTTGGATCGCGTCCTCGGGGTGGAACGAGGCGCGTCGAATGAAGTGGGCGCAAGCGTGAGATTCGAGGACCTGCCGAAGCGACATGCGGTGAAGGTACGGGAGGTCTACCTTTGAAGCGTGTCAAAACCCTCGTCCAAACTCTTGCGCGCTTCTGGCCTCATGTTGGCTGTGAAGCTCATTGGCGCGGCATCGGCTTATGCTTTGGCGTGGTGGGTTAGCAGGTATGAGGGGCCTGCGGCTTACGGTCGTTTTGAACTTGCTTTGACAGTGCTGACCATGGCCGCCATGGCTTCAAGACTGGGACTTGACGGTGTGCTTGTCAAATGGATGGCTTCGACGAGCGTGAAGGGTGTGCAAGAGATTCAGTGGCCACTTGTATTGCGTGTGGTGGCAATGACGGGATTGGTGGCTGCGCCCCTGTTGGCATGCGTGATTTGGTATGCAGCGCCCTCGTTGACCTTGTGGTTAGGGGACCCGTTGTTGGCAACGACATGGCCATGGGTCGTGGCAGGAATTCCCATCTTCACAATTTGGGGGGTCTCGTCTGAGGCGTTGCGGGGCCTTTCAAGGATGAGGAGTTATGCTTTGTTGCAACCGGGAATTGTGGCTGCTGTCGCAGTGGGAATCATGGTCATCATGGGTTTGGGCGTCGTGCCTGCCTATGCATATTCACTTGGAGCAAGCACGGCATTGGGTTTGACGCTGTTGGTCTTGTCTTTGCCCAAAACGGGGGAAGCCGCGAGGAGGCAGATGAGGGTCTTCCCCGCTGAGTGGGGTTGGCAGTCAATGCTAAGTACGGGTTGGCCCATGTTGTTGGGCTCTGCCATGTTCTTGGTGATGAGTTGGACAGACACGTTGCTTTTGGGTCATTTTCTCGAAGAGGACCAGGTGGGAATCTACCGCGTGGCATTTCGCATGGCGGCCGTGGTGACGCTGGTGCAGGCAGCGGTCAACAGTTATGCTGCTCCGCTTTTTGCCGAGCGACACGCGTCAGGGGATGACAAAGGGCTTCGGGCAATTCTGCGTCAGACGACGCGACTCAACGTGGCTTTTAGCCTCCCAGCATTTGTGATTTTGGTGGCAGCACCAAGGTGGTGGATGGGATGGTTTGGAGAGGTGTTTGTGACGGGTTCAGCGTGTCTCGTATGGTTGGGTTTGGGTCAGGTGGTGAATGCGTTGTGTGGTCCTGTCATGTATTTGCTCAATATGACGGGGCATGAGCGGTCGGCGCAACGCATTCTGTGGTTTGTTGCACTCTGCAACTTGGTGTTGAACGCTTGGGCGATACCTCGATTTGGAATTACAGGTGCGGCCGTCTCAACCGCCCTAAGCATGGTTCTTTGGAACGTCGCTGCGGCATTTGCTGTAAAGCGGTTGTTGGGATTGTCTGTTTGGGATGCCATTCGAGGAGGAGAAAACACCACAACAACATGAGTCAGCCCATCCAAGACGTGTTGAAGCGCATTAATTTTTTTGTCATTGGTGCGGCCAAGTGCGGGACCACGACGTTGTATGCTCGACTGAATTCACATCCCGAAGTATTTCTGAGCCCGTTGAAAGAGCCGAATTATCACAGCAGGGCAGACATCGACCCAAGCCGTTTTTCGAGGGCCTTCCAAGCCAATACGAAGCTGGACATCGCAGATTACCTCAAACAATCGGATCCATTGCCTACGAGGCAGGTGGGGTTTGTTCGTGAGGTAAGCGATTATTCACGTTTGTTTTCAGGGGCCAATGATGGTCATCGGGTCATTGGGGAATGCAGCACGTCTTATTTGTGGTCTTCTTCGGCGCCAAAAGCGCTGAAAGAGGCTCATCCCGCTGCCAAGATTGTGGTATGCTTGCGCGACCCAGTGGAGCGGATTTTCTCTCATTACCTCATGGCGCGCAAATACGGATTCGTAAAAGGGTCCGTGGTGGATGCGGTGAGGGCTGATTTGAATCATCCGGACCCCTCCTGGGGGCGCAGCGAGCTTTTTGTAGAGCTGAGCCTGTACGAGGCCCAAATCAATCGCTGGCGGAGGCTTTTTCCCGGCGACCAACTTCGCGTGCTCGAATTAGGAGCCCTTCGCAACGAAAAAACTTGGCACGACCTCCAAGTCTGGCTCGGCCTGACCCCACTGGACTTGATGTTGGGTGAAGAGGGTGGGGATGCAAATGTGGCGGGACTGTCCAGATATGAGGGTCTCAACAGGGCCTTGACATCTTCTGGTTTAAAGCAACTTCTCGCAAGGCTCGTGCCTCTGGAAATGAAGCAGCGAGTTTTGAAATGGTACTACCATTCAGAGGCAATTCCCGCCCTGACAGGCGAGGAGCGGACGGAGTTGCAAACCATTTTGGAAGAAGTCATCTCAGCCCGTCAGGCTTAACGGGCTGGGCATTGGGTTGGAGTGAACGTTTCAAATCTTCAAGTCGCACGACCTCCCTCGCAAACGCTTGTTGGAGGTCAGCATCGATGGGGTCTGAGGGAGGGAATTCTTCCCGAAGGTGGTCGATTTGCTTTCCGTTTTTCCAAAACCGAAAGCACACGTGTGGTCCAGTGGCGAGCCCCGTTTGTCCTACATAACCGATGGTTTCACCTTGCTTGACGCGCTGTCCCTTTTTGACGGCCCGTTTCGACATGTGGAGGTATTGAGTTTCGTAAGTGCTGTTGTGACGAATCTTCACATATTTGCCGTTGCCCGAGGTGTAGCTGCTCTTGGTGACGACCCCATCACCAACAGCCATGATGGGCGTTCCAGCAGGGGCAGCATAGTCAGTTCCATAATGGCCCTTTACTTTTTTCAAGACCGGGTGAAACCGCTTGGCATTGTAGCGGCTCGAGATGCGACTGAATTCGACGGGAGCCTTCAGAAATACTTTTTGTAAGGACCCACCTTCGATGTCAAAGTATCCTTCAATGTCTGGGTGTTCAAAACGGTATGCTTCGATCGGACGATTCCAATGCGTAAATACAGTGGACAGTACCACAGGCATACCCGCGGGAGCACCATTCACCATTTCCATGCGGTAAATGACGTCGTACGAGTCGCCCTCTTGGACGCGAACGAAATCGATGGTCCAAGCGTAGACACTGGCCAAGGCTACGGCCAAGGTGTTTGGATGACCAATGTTCTCAAAGTCCGCGTACAATGAGTTTTCGAGGACGCCTTGGGCACGCGCATAAACGGTATCTACGGGATAGGAATCAAGGCGGACCCCAAGTGTGTCAGCCAATGAAAAGAGAGCATAGTCTTTGGGGTTGCGCTCGTAGATGAACCACCGAGGCACCACTTTTGGCTCGGCTTCAGCACTGTCTCGGACCGCTTTTGACGCCAGCCACCAACGTTGGCCAGCTTTCATGTTGCGGACGTCCCAAGTTTGGCGGCTGTTGGCTGCGAGAGTCGCAATTCGCCCTGGACCAATTCCAGCAGGATCGAGCAGGTGTGACAAGCTTTGGCCTGACTTGACTCTGCCAGAATCTACGAGCATGTCCTCCCAAAGCACCCCAAATCGCATTTTTGGATTCGTTGATGCGCTGTTGCTAAATACTCCGCCTGCGGATGAACCATCATAACCGCCCGCACACCCGACGGCAAGAGCTGCTGTCATGGCCAAGAATAAGAACGCCCATGCCTCACTCGACGACGACTTCATGAGCCTTGACCAAACACCTCTTTGACGACCCATCCCCTGCCCCACTCAGCACGCTCTTTTTCGCTCCAATACTCAGGGAAGAAAATGCGCTTTTGGAATTTTGGTGGCAGATACTTTTGCCAATTGGTCCCGCCTGTGGCCGCGATGTCGATGGGGTCTTTGTGGAGGTAACGAACGGCACTTTTGTAATGAGCGAGCGGCCAGTTGACGTTCACGTTGACGTCGAGCCAGCGCAAAGCGTCAATCAGATCTTTGGACGGTCCTCCTTCTATGTCTTTGGCTAGCTTGCGGACATTTGAGCTGAACATGTCGCGGGCCAACTTCTCGAGTTCCTCGTCGTATTTGGCCTCAAACTGCCTTAAGGTCAATGTTTTGTCGCCACTCGACAATTCGACTGCACCTTCTCGCCAATACAGGTGAGCCATGAGTTCGGGGATGTCGTCCACGGTGTGATCGGCGTACTGGTCACGCAGGTTGTGGTGAACAATGCAGTCCAAGGAAGTGGAACAAATTTCAATCATCCGGTATTGCGCACTCTGGAAGCCTGAAGCGGGCAACAGGGACATGCGGAATTTCATGAATTCAGCGCGGTCCATGCCGTCGACCATGATGTTGAAACTCGTTGTCAGGGCCTCGAAGTAGCGGTTCACACGGCGCACGCGCTCAAGCAAAAAGGCCTCGCCAACGGCGCCGCTGTTCTCTCTCGCCTCTTGCGACATTCGCTCAAATTCGTGAAGCGACAGTTTGAAGTACAGTTCTGTGATTTGGTGATAAACAATGAATACCACTTCATCGGGAATTGGGGTCTGTGGGCGTTGCAGACTCAATAAGGTGTCGAGGTGAATCAAATCCCAGTATGTCCGGTAGTCGGCGTACAGCAGACCGTCGAGGTAGCTGCTGAGGTCTTGCCCCATGGCCGCATATTTCTTTTGAAGCTGATTGAGCTTATCGAGAATTGTGGGGTCGAAGGTGTGGTCATTATTCGATTCCGTGGACATGCTTGCAAGTTCGGAAAGGGACTTCCCCTTGCAAGCCGCATTTCAGTAGGTTGTTACAAGGGTTGTCAACGAACCTCCAACGCGTCCATCTGTCTTTTCGCGTGCCCCTTAGGGGCTCACTCCACTGTGGCGATGCACTTCAGTTCGATAGCAATGGGGGTTGGAAGCCGGTTGATTTCCATTGTCGTCCGGCACGGTTGGTTGTCCTCGAAGTACTCGGCGTACAGGCGATTGAACGTGTGGAAATCGCGGTTCATGTCCACGAGGAAGACGGTGACGTCGACGAGCTGTTCCCAGCTGCTTCCGCTCGCTTCGAGGATGGACTTGACGTTGGCGAAGACACTGTGGACTTGAGCTTCAAAGTCAAAAGCCTTGAAGTTGCCGTTGTGGTCCAATTCCAATCCTGGAACGCCACTATCATTGGAGTCGCTGCCTGCGGTGCGTGGACCGACACCGCTTAAAAAAAGGAGATTGCCTACGCGGCGAGCGTGGGGGTAGAGGCCGACGGGTTTGGGGGCGTTGGAGGTGGAAATGCGTTCGCTCATGCTGCGAAGGTAGCGCGCGCTGTACCTTCGGGGCATGCGGTACCAAAAACTCCCCTCCGACCTTTACACCCGGAACCGAGAAGCGTTCATGAAGCAGATGAAGCCCGGTGGCCTCGCCCTGTTCTTCAGCAACGACATCTACCCCACAAGCGCAGACGGCACCTTGCCCTTCAAGCAGCATGCGGACATCTTCTACCTCGCAGGTGTGGACCAAGAAGACACGGTGCTGCTCCTGTTCCCCGACGCACACAATCCCGCCGACCGCGAGATTTTGTTCACCTTGGAGACCAACGATGAGTTGGCGATTTGGGAGGGGGCCAAACTCACCAAACCTCAAGCCACCGCCGAGACGGGCATCGCCAACGTCCAATGGACGACGGCGTTCGAACGCACGCTTCACCGCCTGATGGCCGAGGCGCAGTCGCTCTATCTCAACGACAACCAACACACGCGGGCACGCCTCACGGTCGAGACCCGCACGGACCGTGAAAACGCGGCCCTTCACGCCAAATACCCCAACCACGAAATCGAGCGCAGCGCGCCCATCCTGCATTCCATCCGCGCCCTCAAGCAGGCCTCGGAAATCGACCAGATGCAGCGTGCGTGCGACATCACCAAGGCGGGCTTCGACCGCGTCTTGCAATTCGTGAAGCCCGGCGTCATGGAGTACGAGATTGAGGCGGAGTTCATGCACGAATTCCTGCGCCGCGGCTCCCGCGGCTTCGCGTACACCCCCATCATCGGCTCGGGCTTCAACGCGTGCGTCCTCCACTACATCGAGAATTCTGCCGAGTGCAAAGCTGGTGACGTCATCTTGATGGATGTGGGCGCCGAGTACGGCAACTATGC
>DCBH01000012.1 GCA_002313415.1 Flavobacteriales bacterium UBA1112 | reverse complement strand
TCGCGACAGGCGCTTTGGGGAGGGCTGCTGATCACATTGTCTTGCTTTTTCGAGGACTCATGGGAAACCCAAGCCGGCATCGTAATCTGTTTTCTCGCCCTGTTCGGTGCCCAAGTCCCTCAAACTCCGGAAGACTGAATTGATCTCGATGCAAGTACTCGCTGAATCGCATTGAATACTTCATCTACCGACAAATCAAGGCCGCCATTCTCATTGAGTTTTGAAGACACCAAAACTTCTCCGCCTCCGATGGGTCCCCATCGATCGGGCCAAAATGGAGCTTCAGCTCGATACAAACCCACCGTTGGCGTACCCTGTGCTGAGGCCATATGCAATGGGCCTGTACTCGATGCAACAACACACCCAACATCGGCCAGAACATCCATCAATTCTGACAAGGTCCAAAGTCCGACGGCATCAATAAAACCTTTCTTACTGCTCATCCTCTCCAACCAAGAGGCCATCCCTCCACGCTCTTGGTCAGAGCCTGTAACAATCACAGGAATGTCCTGAGAATTCAAAGTTTCCGCCAAAGTGCAAAAATGCTTCAAGGGCCAGCCATTGGCAGAACCGTGATTGCCCGGATGAAGCAAAACAGAATCACCGAGGTGTTTGGGCAAACTTCCGCTTTGACTTGGCGCTTTCCACTTCAAAAGATCCATCCAGTCGCACCGCTCAGGGAAGCGCCATCGAGCTGGAAGATTCAATCCGTGCAACAATCGCAATCCCTGTGAGGTCTCATGCTCAGGCACCCACTTCCTCGAACGCCAAACGTGACGATTGGCTGATCGAAGTGTCCCCCAGCGACGACCCGTGGCCACCCTAGCATCGACTCCAGCTCTGGCAGCAGCTGCCAACAGACGCGGCTCAGGAAATGCGAAAACCACCGCATCTACATCTTCAAAAAGCGCCTCCTCCTCCGTGGGGGCCATATTCCCTGCGTCCCAAATACGGATCACATCTACAAGCTTGGATTTGGCCACGACAGGCTGAGCGTATGACCTGCAAACCCAGACCACTTCCACATGGGGCAACATGCTACGAAGGGCGCCCGCCAGAGGCAAGGTCAAAATGTTATCTCCAATCGCGTCAGTGCGAACGAAAGCCACCCGTTTCCATTTCTGATGCTCCAGAGTCGACCTCACCAAAGTCCATTTCCAAAATGCAGCAATCGCGCTCCATCTCGCCACTTCTAAGCCTGCTCGTCCGTCACGCCATCCCCCTTGAACAATTGCTTGTTTGAACCACTGAAAGGCAGCTCTAGCGAACGGCTTCATGAACGCAGATTTTCGTCCCAACCTCAAAGCATCTTGAGCTCCAAGGAGAGAAAATTTGGCCAATTGCCTTTGGTGGTCCGCAGAAGTGAAATAGCTGTAATGGAGCAAATCCGAGTCGAAATCAAAAACCTCCACGCCTGCGTTTGGAATCCATGACTCGTGCAATACCCCGCCTTCATTCGAGGGTTTCCATTCACCTGAACCTGCTGCCCAGAGCCGAATTTTTCGGTCTGGGTACCACCCCCCATGATGAATCCAGGTGCCGCAATAATTTGTCAATCGAGGCATTGCCCATGCAGAGGGTTGGTTCCACGTACGCTTTTTCCAATCGCGGATTTCAGCCAAGAGTGACTCACTCAGAGCTTCGTCAGCATCCAAGCTCAAAATGAAAGGATGAGTCGCCTGACTGGTCGCCCAGTTTTTTTGGTCAGCATACGTCGTAAAAGAACGCGTGAAAACACGCGCACCAAAGGATTTTGCAACTTCTGGGGTGTCATCAGTTGAATCAGAATCAACAACAACAATTTCGTCGGCCACCTCTTGAATTGACCTCAAGCAACGAGGAAGGTTGGCACATTCGTTTTTGGCAATGATGACTGCACTTAGCACAAGGCCGAAGTTAGCCCTCAACTCCAACTTGACGTTGTGGCAAGTGCGTATTCGTTGTGGAAAACCCGCGTTGTTGCACCTCTAGAACTGGCTTACTTTTGGCTGCATGAACGTCTTGTTGATTGGTTCTGGAGGTCGAGAACATGCCCTGGCCTGGAAGCTTGCGCAAAGCTCCTTTCTCACCCAGCTCTTCGTGGCTCCGGGGAATGCCGGGACAGCGGCACTGGCAAGCAACCTCAAATTGGACGTGTCCAACCATGATGCCGTTAGCCGCAACATTAAAAAGCACGGCATCAATATGGTCGTAGTGGGTCCAGAAGCGCCCCTCGTTGACGGGCTTGTAGACCATCTTTTAGACTGCGGGAAACACCCAGAGCTCGTGGTGATTGGACCCCGTAGAGAAGGAGCCCAACTCGAGGGGAGTAAGGCATTTGCCAAGGAATTTATGCGCAGACACAACATCCCCACTGCCCGATATGGCTCATTTCAGGGAACAGAGGTCGAGGATGCCATCGCTTTCCTCAATACAATGGAACCTCCTTACGTGGTCAAAGCGGACGGGTTGGCAGCCGGAAAAGGAGTCATCATCACGGAAGACCTCAACGAGGCCCAGAAGGTGGTCCGAGACATGCTTTCAGGTGCATCTTTCGGTTCTGCGGGAGAGCGAGTGGTCATCGAAGAGTTCATGGATGGCATTGAATGCAGCATGTTCGCTGTGACCGACGGCAAGGCCTACCATCTGTTGCCCTCAGCCAAAGACTACAAGCGCATTGGAGAGGGTGATACCGGACCGAATACAGGTGGTATGGGAGCGGTCAGCCCCGTACCATTCATGGATGCAGAATTTCATGAGAAGGCCATCAACCAAATCATCATCCCGACAGTGAAAGGGCTAGCCGCGGACGACATTGCCTACAATGGATTTTTATTTTTCGGTTTAATGAAGGTCGGGGGCGATCCGTACGTGGTAGAGTACAATTGCCGATTGGGAGACCCTGAAACGGAAGTCATTGTACCGCGAATTCAAAGTGATTTGCTCCACCTCTTCGAAAACATGGGCGCCGGCTTACTCAGTGAGTACCACTTGCAAATCGACCCTCGCACATGTTCCACAGTCATGCTGGTGTCTGAAGGATACCCAGGTACATATAAGAAGGGGAAGGTCATCTCCGTGCCCGAACGACTAGATAAAGACGCTTTTCTTTTCCATTCAGGAACGTCCCGGTCAAGGGGGAATATGGTGACCAACGGTGGTCGCATCCTCGCCTGCTCAGCCATGGCTGCAAACCCTGAAAATGCATTGAAAAAGAGTTATGCGCTGGCCAATGAAGTAACATTTGACGGCAAGTATTCTCGGAGCGACATAGGTCGAGACCTCCTTTGACCCAGCGCTGTTGTTGACATCCTGCAAA
>DCBH01000044.1 GCA_002313415.1 Flavobacteriales bacterium UBA1112 | reverse complement strand
GCAACAAAAAAAGCAGGTACCAGAGTTACAGATTTACGAACGTTCATTGTTTGAGGTTTTAAAACAAAACGTCAAACACATTAAAATTGGTACGTCACCCGTATCAGATTTGTTTGCTGAAATGGACTGTTGCAATCGTAATGGGTTCGCCTAGGCTTACCACATACGTCTAGGTGCTCAAAGCGCACACATACGTGTTGGTTATCGGCTGGGCATATCCTCCACCTTGAGCATCGGCACTTCAAGATTCCACAGCTCTGAGAGACTCGAGGAATGGCTAGGTCATCGAAGGCTTCAAATCTCCAATGTTTTATGATGTTCCTTTCATGGGGTAATGCATGGGCGTGATGCATATTTGTGCCATGAACGCCAAGATTCACACCGACCACGGCACGATGACCGTGGAATTTTTTGAGAAAGACGCTCCCAACACAGTCGCCAACTTCGTCAAACTTGCCAAAGAGGGCTTTTACGAAGGCCTCAAGTTCCATCGTGTTATCCCAGGCTTTGTGGCCCAAGGAGGATGCCCACAAGGCATTGGCAGCGGAGGTCCGGGGTACACCATCGACTGCGAACTCGATGGAGACAACCAATACCACGACAAGGGTGTGCTCAGCATGGCACATGCGGGCCGCGACACAGGCGGGTCCCAATTCTTCATCGTGCACTCAAGGGAGAACACGGCCCATTTGGACCGCAACCACACGTGTTTTGGAAAGGTGACAGAGGGCCTCGATGTCGTCGAGAAAATCAATCAAGGCGACACCTTTCGAGTGGAGGTGGTCGAAGGCTGATGCCCCGACTCTGAAGAACAGGATTAATGTCAACAACAAGGGCAGCTCAATGGCTGCCCTCGTTGTTTGCAAATTGAATCGTGCCCATCACATGGCATGAAGTCCATCCGACTCTTCAATCTTTCTCACGTAAGCCGTCGTTGTAACGATTCTCATTGATCACAATGTCGTACACGTCAGTGCGGAGGGTGTCACCATTGGCGTCCACATCCTCATCCTGGTAGGACTTCACCACGAAATCTTGTGGCAATGGCGGAGGCGTTCCGACCAACTTCTTCATCACAGCTCCTGTGAGGTTGCACGTGCTGAGGTCCGTTCCGGTAAAATCTGCACCATCGACCATCGCGCGGTCAAAGGACACCCCACGCATGTTGGCTCCTTTGAAGGACGTATTTCGAATCATCGCACTGCCCAATTGTGCTCCCGTTAGGTTGCAATCTTCAAAAGAGCTCTGATCGATGCGACTGTCGTTCATGTTGGAACCACTCAGGCTGGCTTCGAGGAAATCTGTTTGGTCAAACATCGCATTGGTGAAATTGGCGCCGTTGAATATGCATTCCTCCGTGAACTTGGTCAACAGGAACGTCGCGTCTTCAAAGTTGCCTCCGGAAAGGTTGCACTCTTCCAAAACGCAATTTTCAAATCGCGCGCTCTCGGCACTGATGGCACGCATTCCTTCTGGAGCCAACTCGTACAATCCTTCATAAGACATCCCATCGGTGGTCCAAGCCATCAACATCGCAGAGCTGAAGTCCGCCTCGTCAAAAGAAGCGCCTTGCACGTACCATGACGCCATTTGAGCGCCATGAAATTTGGTCTTGGTCGCAATGAAACCTGTCGCGTCCACCATCTCTACGGGCTCCCCGTCCATGTGAATGGCGGAAAAATTCGCCTGACTGGCATTGGTGTAGCGCAAAGAGGGAGGCGTCAAAAAATCCACGGCCACCCACTGCGAGTGACGCAGATCCAAACCGTCAAGTGGCACAATGGGGCCCATATCTCCCGCAGGCTCGCTGTTCTCGAAGCGCGAGCCGTTCAGAATACATCGCCCCCCATTGACCATGTTGAAGTTTCGGCCGACTTCCATAAAAACGCTTCCTGCCATGTTGCAGTTGGCCACGGATCCGCGCGCTGTCACGCTGCCTGCGCGACGTCCACGATAGGATTGAGCGTCGACTTGCATAGACCAAGTCATGAAAAAAGCGGCTACTCCCCAACCGAGGGTTCGAAGGTTCATTTGAAACATCATGATGTAAGATTCATTGCGAAGGTAAGGTGAGCGGCTGTGTCAGGTCACCGCTTTGTTGCATTGTCTTCAGAAGGAGTGTACAACCAACATTTGGGACACCCTGAGTGCATGTACTTGTTGCGGCGAAGTCCAATACAATGCATTAACCGTCCTCTCTTCGCCAAACGCAATCAAGCAATCCATTGCACCTCTCTCGGATGGCGTTTTGTCCGACCCGATACTCAGACTGCAGGGTGGTTCCGACAAGACCCGAATATTCGATGGACGCGGTTTCAGGATACAACACCAAGATGTTGGAAGTCTCCAAGTAAACAAATTCATAATGCCCCTGGTGATAGGAATCTTCTCCGAATTCAAAACGATATCCTCCCAACAATCCTTCAGGCGCATCTTCATCAAATCGCATGGTCTGCGGCCCCAATTCAACACAGTCAGTGCATCCCACTTCGGCATCCAAAGCAAACGTACCGAGGACACTTTCCTCCGGAGTCTGGCATTGAATCCAACATATCGAACCAATAATCACAAAGCAGAAGCGATTCATGTTTTAAAGATGCACATTTTTCAATCCAGCAAATCCTGAGAACGAAAAATGAACGCGGAAAAA
>DCBH01000053.1 GCA_002313415.1 Flavobacteriales bacterium UBA1112 | reverse complement strand
CAGTCCCTGTCAAAGGTTCTTGTCGCTGGCAGGCAAAGGCTTGTCGGGAGAGTCGTGACTTTCATGGTTCATCAGAATGATGAAATCAAGGCTCACCAAATGCCCTTCGGAAGAGGGGTGTTGAAAGACCAAAGGGCAAACAATCCACCGTGGTACCATTTTTTTGGTCCGCGAGCAGCCCACCCGGACGGGGCAACCCGTACGCTAAAATCTTCTTTGGAAGATCATGGAAGCCTGATTGTTGTAAAACAATCCTGCGAGGTGGTGCTGAACAACTCGAGCCAATTTTGAGACTTCGGTCGCAAATAAGGGCGGTGAGGAGTTACCCGGAGGGCCAGCAGCGACGTGAAAAGCGTAGTTGGTTCCCTGGCTTCGGCAGGGGAAAGTTTCTTCCATGAGCAATCACGGGAGGGCCTGGAGGATCCGCATCGGCAGCAAAGACCAAGTGGCAACACGGAAGTCTTGCCGGTGCGGATTTCTTTTTTACGAGATTTTTTTGAGGGCGCTTGGTCGGGAAACAAGCCTGTCTATCTTTGCCCTCCGATTGACTGGTGGTCATGGATAACAAGGCCCTGTAGCTCAACTGGATAGAGCACCTCACTACGGATGAGGAGGTTTGGGGTTCGAATCCCTACAGGGTCACTTTTTGACAAAACCCGCTTCCCTTTGGAGGTGGGTTTTTTTCTGTCATCTCAGCCTTAGTGCACACCATTTCATGATCAATGCTGTCATTGGTGGTGTTTTGTTTGCGCTGAATTGAATCCACTCAGTACCTCATTAATTTTGTGGCGGGTTTGATGCCTCAATTATTGCATTTTTAAACATGAAAACGATCATTCTTGTGATGGCCGTGACGGTCACGACGTTGTTGACGTTGATTTACATCACCACGCAAACGATTGCTCCAGATTACGGATTTGATTTCGCTACGGAGGCGGTCATGGCTGATGTTGAAATCCTTTTTGACGACATGGCCGTGCCCCACATCTATGCGGATTCGGAGTCTGACGCCATGCATGCCCTTGGATATGTCCATGCCATGGAACGCCTGTGGCAAATGGACTTGCTTCGCCGTGCAGGAGGCGGTGAGCTCTCGGCACTCCTTGGACCTGATATGATTGAAAATGACAAATATTTGCGCTCATTGGGGATAAGCCAAGCGGCTTATCTCACCATTCGGCAAGTTGATGCAGATAGCACCGCTGCTGTTGTGAAAACGGCCATGCAGTCTTACCTCGATGGCATCAATGCTTTCATTGCCACAGGTGAGCTTCCCCTTGAGTACCGACTTATCAATGCAAAGCCAGAACCATTCGACTTGCATGACATGTATTGTGCTACAGGATACATGTCTTACTCCTTTGCCATTCATCTGAAAACTGAGCCCATCCTCGATTGGATGGCGCGTAACCTTGATTCGACACTCATCGCAGATGTGTATTGGAATCAAGATGGATTTCAGCACATTCCACCTGGAGAAGAATCACAGGACGTTTCTGGGCTTGCCAAACGTGTGTATGACCTCGACGACTTGCGCCCAGTTCCACAATGGCTGGGTTCAAACGCTTGGGTGTTGAGCGGCAATCGCACCAAATCAGGGGAGGTCTTGTTCTGCAACGATGCACATATTTCATTCGCGTCACCCTCCGTTTGGTACGAAGCACATGTCGTGACACCTGAATTGGAGTACTACGGTAACCACATCGGAGGACTGCCATTTCCCGTCATTGGTCACACGCCAGATCATGCCTGGGGCATGACGATGTGCGTAAATGACGATCTTGACTTGTATCGTGAAACCTTGGAAAACAATCGCTACCTCCACGGGGGAGAGTGGCTCCCCTTAAAGATTCGAAGTGAAGAGATTGAGGTGGCTGGGAAGCCGTCTGTCACTTTCGAGGTGCGCGAAACCCACCACGGACCATTGATTGAAGAAAATCTGGCGATGTGGTGGGCCTACACGCAATACCCAAAAAATCGGATTCACGAGGCCTTTTATGGGTTTTCTAGAGAAGAAGGCCTCGAGCGCTTTGAGGCCAACACGTCGCTGATTCATGCACCTGGACTGAACATGATGTACGGCGACAAAAAGGGCAACATCGGATGGTGGGCCAGTGCCAAGCTGCCCGTCCGACCCAAAGGACTTGATACAAAGGTGACCCTCGATGGCACCAATCCCGATCTGAATGTGACTGCGTGGCATGGCTTTGATGTGAATCCCAAATCGGTGAATCCTTCCTCGGGGTTTGTCTATTCTGCAAACAACGCACCGGCAGCGAACGACAGCATCGACTTGCCAGGTCACTACTATGCGGGGAATACGCGTGCCCGGGCGATCATGGACGCATTTTCGGCACCTAAAAATGACTGGACTCTGTCAGAGGCCCAGGCTTTGCAATTGGATCACCATTCGCCCGTGTATGAAAGCAATGCTGGTCTTCTCCTTGCTTACGCTCAGCAAGCAGGGGTGGAGGTGTCCGAGGAGCTCCAAGGTTGGGACGGCGGACATCTCGTAGATGACATCGCACCCACGATGTACTACCGGTGGATGTATCGAACCATCCAAGGTGCCATGTATGACGAGTTTGAACAAGCGGTCGGCACGGAACAAGCCAAGGACAAATTCGAGACTTGGCACAAAACCATTGTCAGTGAAAACGCTTTTCCAAAGCTTTTGGCCAAACCTCAGTCGCCATGGTGGGACGATGTCCGCACGGAAGAGGTTGAGACAGCATCCGACATCGTCGCACGTGCATGGTCTGCAGCCCAATTGGATCTGCAAAAATCATTGGGCTCCAACTCGAGCAAATGGCAATACGGACGTCTCCATCAAGTCGTTCATCAGCACGCAATGAAGGATGCGCCTCTGGTAGGAGATTTTCTCAATGTGGGACCGTACATGTTGCCCTCCGCCAAGGATGCATTGAACAAGTATGAGTTTAAACTGAAAGAGGAAGTGAATTACGACATCTTCTCAGGCCCATCTATGCGCATTGGAATTGACTTTGCAGACTTGGCCAACTCCGAAAGCATTTTGCCCACAGGCCAATCGGGCAACGCGTTCAGTCCTTTTTACGACAACCAGGCAGAACGGTATCACGTTGGGCAATTCAGGAAACAGCGAATGAATCGATCAGACATTGAGGCTCATGTTACTGCGATTGCCCGCATTCGTGCCGCGAAGGAATAGGAAAACACATTTCTGATGCGGGGATTTTTTGGCTGCATGTTTTTTTGCCGCTCTCAATATTATGTATATTGTGTGGCCCAAATTAGAACTCATGCGAACGTTTTTCACAACCATTTTTCTCCTCATTGTGGGATTGGTTTCTGCGCAAACCACTCAGCCCTGGCAGCCTGACGCTGATGGGGATGGCTTAATCAATGCGGAGGATATGCTTCAATTTCTGACGGTCTTCAACACTCAGTGGGGACCAGATATGACTGTGGCATGTGATTATCAAGGCACTGAATTTGAAACGCTATTCGCAGATCTTCTCAATGGCAACGCACAATTGGATTCTTTGTACTTCGCATTTAGCATATACGACAGTGCAGAAGTCTTCATGCCAGAATGCCCTGAGCCTGTGACTTTGTTCAACCTCGTCGAACGCAGTGGGACCATCACCTCTTTTGACCGTCTCACGTTGCCAGATGGCCGAATGACAGTCACTTCAGGTGAGGAAGTGGATGGTCATTATGTCTTTTTTGACATTCGTTACAATCCCGAATTCGCGGTGTACTCTATTGAATTTGGCGACGCCGCAATTGTTGCAGAGTCTGCGCCCTTCTTTGATGGTCTGTGGCACTACGCCAACGATCACATTGGGTTGCCATTCCCATCCTCTTGGTACTTGGACGATTTGGGCATTCACTTCCCCTCCTACGACGGGACTCTCGGTGAGTATGGCGACTTTCAGTTCGTGCCATTTTGGTCTGTACCTGTCGCTGGTCAGACTGGCGAGTAAGATTTATTTGGCAGGGAGGTTTCGATCGAGCAAAACAAGCATGCTGGCACAGGTGGCTGCACCGAGTTCAAGCTCGCGTTTGTGGACATTTTCCCAAATGTCTTGGCTGCTGTGATGAAGATCAAAGTACCGCTGCCCATCAGGGACAAGCCCCATGAGCAGGGGACGGGGTTCCAGTTTTTTTAGTGGTCCAATGTCCACGCCAGCACCGCCGCGGCCGAAGTAATGAAGGTTGTAAGGCTCAAGGGTTTCTGACCAACTCCGAACGAGGTCGACCCCACTGTTTGGTGCATCCATTCTCACGCCGCGTGGAACGAAACCTCCTGCGTCGGATTCCATGGCTGCCACATGTCGCAAGCCCTTGAGGTGTTCTTCGGATGCGACTTTGGCGTACATCTTGCCTCCACGGTTGCCATTTTCCTCATTGATAAACAACACGAAGCGCAAAGTTCGTTGAGGCTTGTAATTGATGGACTTCAACGCGCGTAGCGCCTCCAAGGTGTGAACGACGCCAGAACCGTCGTCGTGGGCACCTTCTCCAATGTCCCATGAATCGAGATGTCCGCCCAGGGTAATGATTTCTTGTGGCCACTCGCTTCCGCGCCACTCGCCAACCACGTTCCCTTGCTCACGGATGCCCAGATCTCTGCAATTCATTCGCATTCGGATTTGAATGGGGTGCTTTGAGGATTGAGATGCCTCGGCCAAAGCAGATGCATCTACTGTGGAAATGGCTGCAGCTGGAATCCGAGATACGTCCTCTTTGTAACGGAGCGATCCCGTATGAGGTAAGGTGTCGAGGGCGTGTGTCAAGGAGCGAACGAGGACACCAATGGCTCCAGCTTTCGCGGCTGCAGAGGCACCACTGCCACGTTGATCATACGCTCCTCCGTATGCCGCACCTGTATTGATCAGCAGCGGATCCATGGGGCGATTGAACAGGACAATGTGATTTTTGGCATCCAACGTGTCGAGTGCATCCAAATGACGCACCACCAGCAGGGGCCCTTCAATCCAGGACTGTTTTGGTGTGCACACCGACCCTCCCAATGCCGTGATGTGCAAAGGCATGGTGCCTTCTTCGTGTGATGTGGCCGTTGCTTCGGCAATGTCTCCCCGAGTCCACGCAGGAACATCCACAGGCATGACGTATGAAGTATCCACCCCATACCTCTCCATGACAGATTGGCCCCAGATGATGGCGCGGTCCGCACTCGGCGAACCGCTCAGTCGATGTCCTATCTCCTTGCACAGAATTCGTAGGTTTTCGTGTGCCTCCCCGTGGGCGAGGACTTCACTGAAAACATTGCGAACGAGGGAACTGTCGGTGCGGTGATCTGCCGTTTGTGCTCCAACGAAGGAAGTCAGCAGACTGAGGCTTAATGCGATTAGGGACATTTTCAACTTCATCATGGTGCAAGGTAGCCGCTCGTATCTTTTCTTAGAAGCATGAATCATTGGGATCAACGTTATGGCGACAATGTCACCGTGTATGGAGAAAAGCCCAACGTATTCTTTGCTTCGCAGCTGGCTCTGCGCAAAGGAGGAAGCCTCTGTTTGCCCTGCGATGGAGAAGGACGGAACGCCGTGTACGCAGCGGAACAAGGATGGGATGTCACGTCGTTTGATGTCAGTCCTGTGGGGGTTCAAAAATCCAAAGCCCTCGCCATTTCTCGCGGTGTCGACATTCAAGTCGAAGTGGCCGATGTGTTCGATTTTGTCCCAGCCTCTCAATTTGATGTGGTGGCTTTGGTATTTGCGCACATGCCTCCTGAGTTGCGCTCCAACTTTCACGCGCGAGCATGGCAATGGGTCAAACCAGGAGGATGTATGATTGTCGAAGGATTTCACCAAGACCAGTTGGAATTGTCCTCAGGTGGACCCAAGCGAATGGACATGCTGTTCCATGAAACCACGTTTCACGAGGACGTTGCGGATGCATTTGACGATGCAATTGTGACATGGCATGCACGATGTGCTCAGATCTTGGACGAGGGACCCTTTCATCAAGGCCCCGCGGTGACGTGTCAAGCGGTCATTCAAAAAGACGCATCATGAAGGAATTGAAGCCAGGACAACTTGTGAAGTTCCTGAATGACGTTGGCAGTGCCACCGTTGTTCGAGTCGAAGGCAACACGGTTTTGGTGGAGGACGAGCATGGTTTTGAGCGCTCCGTAGACCAATCTGAGCTCCTTCTGGCACCTGATCCTGAAGTTGAAGCAAAACAGTACGGCGACACCATCCCTGATGTGGCCAAGTTGCTCACTCAAGAGGTTGGAGAGAAGCGAATGCGGGAGCTCCAAAAAGATTTTGAGGTGCGCTATCAAAATGCCCAAGCCACGAGCATGGCTCGCCGGGATGCCCACATGGAGGTCGATTTGCACATTCACGAGTTGGTGGATGATCAACGCGGCATTCCAGACAGGGCGAAGATTGCAATACAAATGAATCACTTTGACCGTATGATGGACATCGCCAAGCGCGAGAAGCTTCGTCGAATTGTGTTCATCCACGGAGTGGGACAAGGTGTTCTCCGTCATCAAATTCGCAACTCATTGGAGCAACATCATCCAGATTGCAGTTTTCGAGATGGAGATCCTCGCCGTTATGGGTCAGGAGCAACGGAGGTTTGGTTGGGACAGGCTTCTTGGCGCAGGCCCGAGTAAAACCATTTCCTCGGGATGAGCCGTCTTTGGTATCGTCAGTCTTTGGTGTCTTTTGCACCCTTTTCGTCGCGCAGTTCTCTCGCGACTTCGTTGATGTCGCGTCCTGGCACATGCATCCAAATCTGGGGCGCATTCAAAGTGTATGCTGCCGAGGCATTGAGTGTCAAAATGGTCATGACGTTGGGCAAACGTCCGTCTTCTTGGCTCTCACCCCATTCCACTTTCAAGGGCAATCCATCTGGAAGAATGAGGCCGCGCAACACCTTGGATGTCACCCGTGAATTCAGCCAATGTCCCCAAGCTGTGCGGAGGCTGTAGGCGTTTTCTTTGCTGAGATTCACGCTTTCGGTGGCAATCCAAATCGCGACCTTCTCTTTTCCAGATTTCCCTCTGTACTTCATGCAAGTATATCCGAGGAGGGTGTCGGCTTCGGCTCTGCTGTCGATTTTGAGTTCCTTTGTGAAGGGCGGCGGTGTCCCATTTTCTGACCACAGATTGGCACGGGTCATCATTTCAGAGGTCAAGAAATGCCCTTCTTCATTCATCATGGTCAATGTCGCCAGAGGCTTGCTGGGATCCAATTGAAGTGTGTACAGGCCTTTTTTATCGAATTCATCGGTCCACATGATGGTCTTCCCACTGTTGCCCCACCTCAATTCTCCCACAGTGGTCTGATCTGATTGGGTCAATTCGTAAGCAAAACTGCCATCAAAATTTATTGGAGTATCGGCCAAGGGAACCATGGTTAATCGCACCAATTCTTCCATCATTTGAGCTCCATTGCTGGAGTCATTAGAATCTTCGGTTTGGCCGAAAACACTTGACATGCAAATCAAAAGCGCGAGAGATAAACTTGTCAATCGTTGGAAGCGCAGGAATGGGGTCGACGTCATGGGATGGAAATGAGTTAAAAATGGCATCAACGTTGACGACCTCGGCGAGAAGGGTCTCGGTAATCGCGAGGTGAGCTGTCGTCTCCATTTTGGACTTGAATGTCTGGAGAGAAGTGCCAACGACCTTTGCGCCATTCAAGACCATCGTAATTCAATGTGGGACCGTAAAAGGCAAATTGGCCTTTGAAGCTTGGATCGTTGGGCGCCAAATGGTCAAAAACGATGCGTTCCTCTCCTTTTTCGTAACGCAGGGTGGTTTGAACGGCATCGGCATATGTCAGAACCACGCGTTTCAACAATCCCTCAGGTGTATTGAAGCGCGGTGCTCCAAAGCGCAAACGACCGTTCCGTGGCTCTACTGTTTCTACCCACTTCCGCGTTGTCAGAGCGTCAGCGCCATCCCATGCGAGCAACGTATAAACGGGATTTTTGCGATCTCGTGTAAGCACGCCATCGTAGTACAACCCTCCTTGCCATTGGTCGTGACGGTGCATTCGACCTGAGTCTTGTGGGTCGATGTCTCGGTCGTGATTAAGCATGACGAATTCGTACCCCAACTCGGTTGCAGATGAGGCCATTGCAATCCATCCGCCGTAGCGCTGAGTGCGATCGTCGAGCTCGACATTCCAAGTGAAGACCAACAACCGTTCTTCATTTTGCCCCAAATCGACAACGGCATTGTTCCACTCACTCCAATCCACATCAAATGCATGGCCAGTGGAAAGTGCTTCCACCCAAAGGGTTTGCAACTGGTCGTGAAGAGCAAGACGATTTTCCTCTGTCTGCGCTCGTGCCAAGCTTTCTTGTGCGGCAGCAATTCTGGCCCACTCGGGGCTTTGTGCGTGACTGTTCTGCGGCAGAGATGCACCAACAAACGTGAGCAGGCTTCCTAAAGAGATGAACAATGAGAAGGGCAGGTGCTTCATGTTGGCAACCTAACGCCAAAACGCCTTGATTCTTACAAGTGCATGAAAGCTTTTTTTGCCAACAGGTCTGCCTCTGATTCTCGATGCCCCGGATCATCCACACAGCAATCGACTGGACAAACAGCTGCGCACTGTGGCTCGTCATGAAATCCCACGCACTCAGTGCATTTGTCTGTAACGATGTAATACACATCCGGATTTACCGGTTCATGCACTCGAGTCGCGTCAACGACTCCAGAGATCGGATGTTCTCCACGACCTTGGAACCCTGTGCCATCAGCGTATGACCAAGTTGAACCACCTTCATATATAGCGTGGTTGGGACACTCAGGTTCGCATGCACCGCAATTGATGCAATCGTCTGTAATCATGATGGCCATGGCAGGTACCTTTACATTACAAATGTACGATTCCAACACACTCTTGTCCTCTCTTGTTCAGTTGGGCCAATGGTTTCGCGACGAAGCTCACCTCGATGAAAAGGTTCAGCGAACTGCTCTAGCTCAAAATGGATGGTTTACCGAGGCGAGCGTTCAAAGATCGCTTCAGTCTCATGGGCGTGCTTTGTCGGAAAGAGGAATCGAGATTTGGACGAAGCCTTATGATTTCCCACAAACACAGACAAATGTTGATGTGGGATTGATTTTGGCGGGCAATTTGCCACTTGTCGGATGGCATGATGTCATGTGTGCCGTGCTATCAGGCCACAAGGTGCATGTCAAAACGTCTCAAGACGATGCAGTGTTGCCAAGGTGGGTGGTTGCCAAATGGGCAGAGTTTGACCCCTATGTCGGGGAGGCTGTTGTGTTTCACGACGGCCTCATGCAAAACATGGATGCGGTCATTGCCACAGGTGGGGCCAATGCCAGCCGTTATTTCCAGGCGTATTTCGGGAAGTTGCCACACGTCATCCGCGGTCCTCGTACCTCAGTCGCCGTGTTGGACGGTTTGGAGACAGACGTGCAATTGGACGAGTTGGGCGAAGACATTTTTGCTCACTTTGGCATGGGCTGTCGAAGTGTGACCAAGGTGTGGCTTCCTAAGGAATTTGACCTCGATCGATGCTTTGCTCAATGGGTACGTTGGGGTCACCTTGCCCAACATTCTAAATATGCCAACAACTACGACTATCACAAGGCAGTTTGGTTGCTCAACAAAGAGGATGTCATTGAAAATGGTTTTTTGTTGGTCAAGGAAGATGACAAATTGGTGTCGCCAATCGGGACCCTGTACATCGAACGATACGAGGATGCGCCGACTTTGCAATCAAAACTGGTCGCGCGTGCAGGTGACATCCAGGTGGTCACCATGCGCAATGAGAATGTATGCCGCGCACCGTTGGAAGCAGCTGGACTCCGCGTGGCGTCATTTGGGGACAACCAATGTCCTGCACTTCACGACTACGCGGATGGGATAGATACCATGTCTTTCCTGTTGACCTTGCCTCAAATGCCTGGCGAGGCCTAATTTTACATCCATGGGAAAGGAAACATTGAATGCGTGGAGATTGGGTTCTGTTGTGGCTGCAGCAATGTTGGCTTTCGTGGTAGGGTGCAGCACGGAGGTAAATTTGACGGCACCTTACGACAGCATCCCCGTCGTTTATGGGTTGCTCGACTTGGAAGCGGATACCCAATGGGTGAAAGTGAATCGAACGTGGCTTGGCGAGGGAAACCAATTGCTGGCGGCACAGGTTTCCGACAGCTCTGAGTACCCTGCAGGCAGCGTGGGGGCTCGCATTGTCGAATTGATTCCTTCGAGTTCTGGGGGAGTTGTGGGCACTGAGCTACCGACAGGACGAGAGTGGACATTGCGCGACACATTGATCGACAACAAAGACATTTCGGGCATCTTTTATGGTCCAACCCAACGCGTATATTATGCTTCGACGGCAATAGAGTCCTTGCAAGACGACATGCTTTACCGTCTTGAGTTGGACTTGCCAGATGGAAAAAAAGCGCAGGCAACCACCACCATGGTAGAGTCGAGTGTCGGGTCCATCAACCAGCCTCCCCCCAATCTGCCCAGTTATAAAATGGGATTTGCTGCAGTGAACCCGGATGGTTCGGCCACCTACCCCAATTTTCCATTCAAGTGGACGACATCACCGGGTGCAAGCCTCTACACGGCGTCTTTGGTCGTTCATTTTGAAGAGAGATACTACGCTGACGCAGCATTGACAGTACTCGACAGCACTCGAGACAAGTCTTTGACACTTTCTGTAGGGACGCGTTCAGTCAGCGGATTGAATGGATTCCAAACCATTGATGAACCTTTCGAGTGTCAGAGGTTGTTTGGTGAAATGAGCACGAGGTTGGAGGCAAATCCACAAATTCGTCGGGTGCTGGGCCGATACGACAGCGAATACCAAATGGAACGGGCATTCGACTTTGTGTTGCAAGTGGCAAACCAAGATTTGGCCATCTATTTGGATGTCAACGAAACGACCAACAGCATCGTACAGGATCGTCCAACTTGGACCAACATTGAAGTGATTGACGAGAATGGCGAGCCTATAGGTGGTGTCGGACTTTGGGGTTCGAGAAGCACTGTGGGGGTGTATGGCTTGGGATATACCAAGCAAACCATTCAACACATGCAAGAGGGTGACCTGACTGCGGCCTTGAATTTTTGCTCACCTGCACCGAGTGGCATCAGCGACTACAGTTGCGATTGAAGCATCGTCGGAGCAAGAAATACCCATTTGCGTGTGAACACTTTTGTCCTGTGGGAATGCGATACGTGCGATGACCTGTCCATATTGAGGGCATGGAACATGGATTGAAAAGCTCGTCTGAACGAGCTGAGTACACTTGGGCTTCAGGAATGTGTGCTGTCGCCCATTGCTCTGACCACCTTTTGGATGAAAACGCGGCGATTCGCATCGAGGAGGAAAGAAGGTCTTTGTGCCCTGAGCACGCGGGCACCGTTTTGCACCTCATCCCATCAGACATAGAGGTTTTTGACCAAGAAGTGCTTTCATTTTGGATGACCCAAGAAGCTGCAAATGGAATTGTTGCTCGCGCAGCGGTCGTTCCCTCTGGAATCACCGCATTGCGACATAAAATCCGATGGATGTTTTTCTCTTCCGAGGTGCCTTTTCGCGTTTTTCGAAATCCTCAAGTGGCCAAGGGGTGGCTCATCGATTGCTGGTTGCAGCACCAAGAGGTGCAGATGGGTCACTCTGACTCGTTGTTGTCTCGAGAAGTGGTTTTGGATTGATTCCAAGGCCAAGTCCAATTGAAAGATCGATGCCAGCGTATGCCCACGCCTTGACTCGTGGTATTTCCGGATTGTGTGGCTGAGGATTGAGACGACGAGAATCCGGCAAGTTGTATTCCATGTTCTTCGTTCAGATTGTACAGCACGCGTACATTTTGAAGTTGAGCATCTCCCAAGGCCTCTTGGGTGACATCACGCGAACCCATGGCTCCTTCTACTTCGAGTTTATCTTCAAAAAACGACGCTTTCAAGGCAACTTGCAAAGCATCTTGACTGACTGATGAGGGGTTGAGATAAGAAGATGCGTCGTATCGTATACCTACGTCGATGTCTTCATTTATTTTGCTTAGCCACTGCGAAAGTTGAGACGTGACAATGTCGATGCTGTACTCCTGAAGCCCCGTGGTCCCCAATTCAAGTGTGTTGATTTGTTGGGGAAGAAACTCCTGCAAACTGAGTAATGCAATGGCTTGGCGTGTGCGTTCGGAATCATCTAGAATCGCGTTGGTGAGGGCCTCAGACACAAGTGCAGGAGCACGCGGCGCCACGATGTCAAAAGCAATGTTTGGTCGCAGCATAGGCCCATTTAGATGAAGAATCACATCAATGTCTTCGTTCTGGATTCCTGTTGTTGTGCTGCCGAGAAGTGGCTGAATGTCCGCGCGTGTGGCGTATTTCGCATGAAGATCAATCCTACCTTGATAGGGGTCTCCGCTCCAAAACAATGACCCTCCAGGCTCAACAAGGAATTGCTTTCTCAGCAACGATCCCAACGCGAAATCGTAACGGCCATCCACCACAACCAGCGAACCTTTCAAGGTTAACCTTTCCCAGTCTTCCAGAGTCAAATGAATGCTTCCTTGCGAACTCCCTACGAGGTTGGCATCATTTTTAGGGTCTGTCAAAATGGTGATTTTGGCCTCGGGCTTGGCTTGGATGTTTAAGTCCAAAAGAACACCAAGCTCGTCCTCTACAGGAGAAGAGGATGCAGGGCCCGAAGCGGGAGTTGTTTTGAATGTCATCCAAGTTTCCCAGCTCTCATTTGTTCCGTCCGTCAGGGACATTTTAAAATCCGTGGAGGCTTCCGCTGAAACGTCCCCCCTTAGCTCCAGACGGTTGTTCCAAAAGAATGCATCCAAGCTTCCTTGACCCACCAGAACGCCAGAGACTGGTGATTTTGAAGATGTCGGCAAATCCATGATCAACATTTCCTGAGGTGTATCTACCATGGAGATGTCGAAGTTCCAATCTTCAAATTGATCGTGAAGAAGCGCTCCTTCCACACGTGCAGTAGACCCCAGTCTGTCGGACAAAAGGCAAGATTTCAGAACCACTTCATCTGAATAGACATCAAACTCACCTGACGCTCCAAAAGAGGTCCCAAGACTCGGTATCCGCGCGACGAGGGTGTCTAGTTTTCCAAGTCCAGACAATCTAGGAGTGTGCCAGGGTCCGGACATTTCAAGGTTGGCATCCAAGCTGCCCGACAGGACGGCTGCAGTGGTATCCACCCATGGATGACACCACTCCAAGGGCAAGTTTTCAATGTTTGCATCCATTTGCACCTCATCAAATTGTTCCACACTCCAAGAGGCGTTGCTTCGTATTGTCGTTTGGGAGGCAGGGAAATCGGCAGCCACTTCGGCACGTAAGTTGCCACTTTTGAATTGGGCTGTGGAGCGCACTGAGGAGAATTGAATGGCTTTCCAGGCAACGTCTTGAGCTTCCAGGTTCAAGGTGCCTGAAAGGGGTGAAAGCTGAGAGGAATCCCACTTAATTTGACCCCGAATTTGGGTGTTTTTGGATTCAAAACTGGGGAGCCATTT
This sequence comes from Flavobacteriales bacterium UBA1112, assembly GCA_002313415.1. Classification (GTDB taxonomy): domain Bacteria; phylum Bacteroidota; class Bacteroidia; order Flavobacteriales_D; family Sanyastnellaceae; genus UBA11663. The sequence goes on along the minus strand of DCBH01000053.1, from coordinate 435 downwards.
GGATGCCCATTTGGAATGAAGGTTTCCACGAATGTCAAGGGTAGGAAGGCTTGTAGACATCGGTGTGAGATGCAGGGTAACTTCTCCCACGTCGTCGCCAAGCAAGATGTCCGAATCTTTTTCCGAAAGAAAATTTGGACTGAAAAAGACAGGGCCATTTTTCAACGAGACGAATTGATCACCAAATGGAATCACAGTCTCCAAGAGCCCCCATGTCCAACCGGCATCTGCTCTCGGTGGTTTCGCTACAACTTGCAGGGAAGCGAATCGGCCATCTTGTACGTCCATTTCCGCGCGGGCTTCCCATTGTTCTTTCCCTTCCAAGTTGAGGTTCAGCACAAGTGGCATGGCACCTTCTTGCAAATGGGCATGCACCGAAGCACGTCCTTCTGCCTCTCCTGAGTCAATGTTGAAGTTGAGTTGGGATGGGCCAAA
>DCBH01000002.1:38864-39286 GCA_002313415.1 Flavobacteriales bacterium UBA1112 | reverse complement strand
GGTGCTGGCGCAAATACTCCGGGAGACAAAAATTGGGCTTGCAACCCTGTCATACAAAGTACAGCAAGGACAGTTAAGAGTGTACGCATGGCGATTTTAATTTGGTTTAAAAACAAGAATTCAATTCAACAGTCAAAGCGGTTTTGACGCGCATTTCGACACCGTAAAAAAGCAACCACTTGATGTGTAAAACCAAACTTTTACACTCCCATTTTCGAAACAATTCACCACCGCGCCATTTCACTATACATAATAACATAAGGAGGCATTGTATTCACTTGCCTCATGCCATATAAATTCAGCTTTGCCTCCTGTTTTTTTTTTGTCATTTTATTCAGCTCACAAATCTTTTTTACATAATTTCAAAATGCATTCGGGCAGAAACCAATGGCAGGCTCTTTTTGCTTTTCTCAGAACATCCA
>DCBH01000002.1:9296-38526 GCA_002313415.1 Flavobacteriales bacterium UBA1112 | reverse complement strand
AACTTCGAGACGTATCTAAAATGTTGTGTATGTTTGCGCTCGCTTAAAAAGGTACCATAGCTCAGTTGGTAGAGCAACGGACTGAAAATCCGTGTGTCCCAGGTTCGAATCCCGGTGGTACCACAACAAAGGCTGCGCAGCTGCAGCCTTTTTTTGTGGACATTTGTTGGACGATGAATGGCGAAGAATTAAACTCTCATGACTGGCAGGAGGCACTCCAACTCTCCAAACCCGACCGCGTGGCCTGGATTCACGAGAAGTGCCTTGACCAAGAATTGTTGGGTCATTACCGTACCAAGCTACTCACCTCATGCACTGACCTGTGCGGGGAATTGGGACTTGAGGGTGGTGAACCGATAAAAACTTGGCTTCAAGTTGAGAATTTGCTGCAAATTTTTAAGGATTGGGGACTTACGCGTTCATCCGTGGTGGTCACCACAGGCGGAGGTGCACTGAGTGACGCAGTCGGATTTGCTGCGTCCATTTGGAAACGTGGTGTTCGGCTGATTCACATCCCAACAACCCCTCTTTCCGCTGTTGATGCCGCATGGGGAGGCAAAACTGGCATCAATTGGGGCGGCGCCAAAAATCAATTGGGAACATTTGCTGAGCCCTTGGCTGTGCACATTGACGCGCAGTGGATGCGAACGCTGTCGCCGCGTCATTTCCGCGCAGGACTGGCTGAAGTTGCCAAGCATGCCTTCTTAAATTTGGAAGCCTTTGATGACCTTTGCGCCCACACCCTCTCGTGGCCCCCGCAAAACAAGGAGGAATTTGACCTTTGGTCTACCCTATTTGTCAAATCATCAAATGTCAAACGTCAAATCGTAGCGGACGATCCAGAAGAGCGGGGAGTGCGCTGCATCCTCAATCTTGGGCACACCCTTGGACATGCAGTCGAAGCGTATACGTCGGGGACATCCGAACCTTGGTTGCATGGAGAAGCCGTCGCATTGGGTCTGCATTTCACCCTTTTCGAAATTTCCCATGGAGTTTGGACGATGGGAAATTGTCAAGAATTGTCCCATGAGCAAGCCAAAAAACTCAGTGCCATTTTACATACTCAAGTTCCACTGCCACAAAATTGGTCTTTCACGGCAGAAGAGCTTTGGAATTACATGGCACATGACAAGAAAAACGTTGGAAACGAAATTCGAGATGTGGCCTGGAGGGGCGTTGGTCACATTCTTTGGCCTGTGCATTGGAAAAAGAAGAGCTTTGAGGCAACTTGGAGCGCTTTTGTGCGTTCTTGGGAAAAATTCTCCCAAAGAGCCACGTCACCATGATGCAACAAACTGCTTCCGAATTGGCTGTCCTCCTCGACGGCAAGGTAAAGGGGAACCCAGATGTTCGAGTGAAGCGTCTCGCCAAAATCGAATCGGCAGGGCCGGGATCGGTATCCTTCTTAGCCAATCCAGACTACGAACGCTTCCTTTACTCTACCGAGGCGAGCATTGTCATTGTATCGAATGGTTTTAAGGCCAACCAGCCTTTACCTCAGGAATTGACGCTCCTCGAAGTTTCAGACCCTTATCGCGCTTTTGCCCGCCTGTTGGAAGCCTACGACGCTATCCTGAAACGCCAAGAGGGAATTCATCCATCGGCATTTGTCGACGAAGGTGCGGTCTTGGGTGAAGGATGTTTCGTAGGACCCTCGGTGGTCATTGAGCACGGGGCAGTCGTTGGGGACCGCGTCGAGCTTCACGCACAAACCCATGTGGGACGAGACGCTCGAATCGGAAATGACACCGTGCTCTACAGTGGAGCAAGAGTACTAGATCGGTGCATTGTAGGCCAACAGTGCACCTTGCAATCGGGAGCTGTGGTGGGATCAGATGGATTTGGCTTTGCGCCCAAGGAAGACGGCACATACGCAAAGGTTCCACAAACGGGCAATGTGGTCATCGAAGACCACTGCGAAGTTGGGGCATTGACTACGATTGATCGAGCCACGCTCGGAAGCACAATAATCAGAAAAGGTTGCAAGCTTGACAACCTCATTCAAATTGCTCATAATGTAGTTATTGGAGAGGCTACGGTCATCGCGGCTCAGACGGGAATCGCTGGTTCCACAACCGTAGGAGCTCGTTGTATGATTGGTGGACAAGTTGGCATTGGAGGACATCTTAGCGTGGCGGCAGGAAGTAAAATTGCGGCAAAGTCCGGTGTTTCCGCCAGTCTTATTGAAGAAGGTTTGACCTATCAAGGAAATCCAGCAATTCCCGTGAAGCAATTCCAAAAATTTCAAATTTCCCTGCGACGATTGGCGCGTATTCCGTTGGGCGACCGTCTCGAAGCCATCGAACAGGCCATTGAAAACCAGCGATCCAAGCAAAGTGAAGTGGGTTGACCTTTCCATGAGCTAACGTAGGTTTGCAGCCATGACTAAGTCAACTCGTCAACACACTTTGGCCAAAGCCATACACTTCGAGGGCATAGGCCTTCATACAGGCAAACGAGCCAAACTCAACATCGTCCCAGGAGAATGTAACTCGGGATATGTGTTTGTTCGAAAAGACTTGCCTGGGGAACCATCCTTAGAAGCACATGTCTCCAATGTGGGTGAAACACGGAGGGGAACCATGCTGCAAGTTGGGGATGCCACCGTTCACACTACTGAACATGTCTTGGCCGCCCTGTATGCTTCAGGCATTGACAACGCCATTCTCGAACTTGATGGCCCTGAAGTACCCATCTTGGACGGATCAGCATTGCCCTTCATCTCGGCAATTGAAAAGGCTGGCAGTACAGAGCAAGACGCTGAGCGTCGTTTTTTCAGGGTTCGAAAAAACCTCAGCTTCAAAGTCGACGGCGGTGTTGAGATGATGATTTTACCTCTGGAAGAGGCTGAATTCAAAGCCACCGTCATGGTGGATTACAACAGCCCAGTTCTCGGCACTCAACATGCACGTCTCGAAAATTTAAGCGCATTCAAAAAAGAGATTGCTGGGTGTCGCACGTTTGTTTTTCTAAAAGAAGTCGCGTCTCTGGCGGAACAAGGCTTGATTCAAGGCGGAGACATTGACAATGCCGTTGTTCTTGCAGAACGTGCTTATAGCAAAAAGGAGCTCAATGACATTGCCAAAGCCTTAGGTCGAGATGCCTTGGAGGGAACCGCAGATCAGCCTGGCGTAGTCAATCCATCAGATTTAAGATTCCCAAACGAACCTGCGCGACACAAATTGCTGGACATCATTGGTGATTTGGCCCTAACTGGGCGATTCATACAAGGGCATCTGCTTGCCGCACGGCCTGGACATACCACCAACATCGCCTTTGCAAAAGAGTTGATTGAAGCCATAGAAGCACAAGAAGAACTGCCTGATTTCCAAATCGACCGTAAATCCCTCTTGGACATCAATGACATCACAGCCATACTTCCCCACCGTTATCCATTCCTTTTGGTGGACCGAATCATGGACATGGATGAAAAAAGCATTACCGGCGTCAAAAACGTCACGATGAATGAGCCTTTTTTTCAAGGACACTTTCCAAATAATCCTGTGATGCCAGGGGTACTGCAGGTGGAAGCAATGGCACAGGTTGGTGGAATCTTTGCCTTGTCTACGGTCGAGGATCCCGAGCATTATTCAACCTACTTCATGAAAATCGATGGTGTCAAATTCAAGCAAAAAGTCTTGCCTGGAGACACCTTGATCTTTCATTTGACGCTTGTATCACCCATTCGAAGGGGGCTGGTCAACATGAAAGGGCGAGCCTACGTCCGTGAGGAACTCGTGTCCGAGGCGGAAATGCTTGCCCAAATTGTGCGCGACCGCTTGCCCACAGAAGAATCATGATTCACGATACCGCTCAAGTTTCTGGTCTCGCCCACGTCGACGATTCTGCCCAGATTGGGGCCGATGTTGTGGTTGAACCCTTTGCTTTCATAGGACCTGACGTCCAACTCGGAGCAGGAACATGGGTAGGTCCCAACTCCACCATCGTTGGCAACACCAAAATTGGCCGAGATTGCAAATTATTTCCCGGTTGCGCAGTAGGCGCCGCATCTCAGGATTTAAAGTACAAGGGTGAGCCCACAACCGTTGAAATTGGTGATCGCACCAGCATTCGAGAATGCGTGACGATTCACCGTGCAACCGCAGATCACATGGTAACTCGCGTTGGCAGCGATTGTCTGATCATGGCATACGTTCACGTGGCTCACGACGTGCAAATAGGAAATCATGTGATTTTGGCCAACTCCGTGAATGTTGCAGGACATGTCGTCATTGAAGACCACGTCGTCATTGAGGGTATGGTAGGGATACAGCAGTTTGTCAGGATAGGGGAACACGCATTCATTGCCGGAGGATCACTGGTGCGCAAAAATGTACCCCCGTACATCAAGGCAGCCCGAGAGCCCTTGAGCTACATTGGAATCAATGGAATTGGGCTACGTCGACGCGGATTTGACATTGACCGAATTCAAGCCATTGAGGACATTTACCGGACCCTGTACGTCCTGAACAACAACATGTCGCAAGCGGTCAAGGCTGCTGAACTTGAGCTTCCGACTTCCGAAGACAAAGACGTTGTCTTATCGTTCATCCGACATTCCGACAAGGGAATCGTCAGAGGCCCGTTCTAAATCCATGGCTACTTCTCCTGACCTCGCGCAGTTCCGAGCAAATCAATTGACCCTCAAACGAGGTTCGAGGGTGATTTGGGAAAATGCAACATGGTCTCTCCAAGGTCCTTGTGCCATCCTCGGCGCCAATGGATCAGGGAAAAGTTCAACGCTTGCCCTTCTCGCCGGTCAGGTCTCACCAGATGATGGCCAACTGACTTTTCAGGTTGGACAGAACACCATCGCTCCGGAGTCTTGGATGACCTCTGTATCTCTTTCTGCTCCATGGATGGACTTTCCCAAATACCTCACGTTGAAGGAAATCGTGGACTTTCATGGAATCTTCAAGCTCGAGCGTCCCGGGCACTTAGGTTGGAATGCGCTCCTTGAATCCTCGGGTCTCGATGTTGGAATTGATGTCACCTTGGGTCAATGGAGCTCAGGGCAACGACAGCGCTTGGCCCTTGCTTTGGCTTTTGGGACTCAAACCCACGCATTGCTCCTTGATGAGCCAACAAGCAACTTGGACAATGATGGAATCTCGTGGTTTCAGAACATTTTGGAAGAGATTTCGCTGCAAACGACCACGATTGTCGTCACCAACGACGTCGCAAAAGAAGCTCCAAAAGCCACGTCATTGCTAGAGATTTGAAAAAACACACATGAAATTGTAACCACATCGGAACGGGGGACGTAACAGGGGGAAAATCTTCAACCCTCTCATCTCTATACCGATGAACAAGTTTATTTACCCCTTCGCTGCCGCGGCAGCACTTTTTACCGGCAACCTCTTCGCTCAGGAAGCCGCTTTGTCTAGCGCTCAAAACGATGCGCCTACTTCATTGTTCGACTGCTTTGTGAAAGTGGAAGAGCACAATCGCACTCTCGGTTTTGAAGGTGCAGTTGTCACGCAAGAGTTTACGGCTTGTACAACTGGTCAACTTCAAGAAACTCAGATCACTGTAAAAGGTGCCACTGATGGCGCGATTTACGTAGTGGAGCTCGTGGATTTCCGCGGCAACGTCGTGGACATGACGCGTTTTTCAAAGTCTGATTTGAATTCGGAAACCCTCACATTGAGCCTCAACGCCGGTGTAAAGGCAGGTAAAACCTACTCCATTCAAATCACTGCTCCAGAGGATAAGCCTCTTGCCCTTCGTTACAATCACGGTCCCATGGGTACCCTTTGGAACAATGGAGAACCCGTTCGTGGTCAATTGGCTGGATTCTTTGGCTTTGCCAGTCGCGAATTGTCTGACGTCGACGCCATGAGCCAGGGACGTGGTGAAGACACGCCGCAAGATCGTGCGTTGGAAGGTCAATGTAAGACTCAGGTTTTTGGACATGACAACCGCATCCGCTTGAACGGCAATGGCAACTCCGCTACACAAACATTTTCAGCATGCTCAGAAGGTGTCTTAGAACACATCTCTGTCGGGATTCAGGCCTCTTTTGATGGATTGAAAGGACGCTTCTTTGTGAAAAATGCAGAAGGAGAGGACCTTTACACCCAGACCATCTACAATCGGAACATCGAAAATGGCGTGTTGAATCTTCCCCTTGAAATCCGCGTCGATCAGGGCGAGCAGCTGATGTTCGGCATCAAGACCTTGGAGAATCACCGCCTTTCTTTGCACACGAATTCTCTTGGTCGTGAAGGCGTATGCAAGCGCAATGGTGCGACAATCGAAGGGAATTTGGAATTCACAGCTTACATCGCTGAGTCAGACAATACTCCTGCCCGAGCTGAAATTCAAGCCGCAAAGGTCACGACCTTTCCCAATCCTTTCTCTGATCACATTTCCGTGCGTGTTGAAAATGCAACCGACGGCAAAGCCATCGTTCAACTCCTGGACTTTTCAGGAAACGTATTGCGCTCAGACTTGATTTACGTGAAAAACGCCGAAGGAGAAATCACCTTCGAAACTCGCAACATCGAGCGCCCAGGTTACTACGCCCTTCGCGTGATCCAAGGAGACAGCGTCAAGAACGTCACCATCATGAAGCGCTAATTCCCCGCCTCAAGAACATTGAACAGCAAACGAAACGGCTCGAACCCAATCAGGTTCGGGCCGTTTTTTTTGCAATTATTTCCGGTCGATTAAATCCAGTGCCGTCTTCACGGGTTGAGAACACGAAGAGGGAATTTCTACAAACCTCGTAAGCCAACCAGACATGCCTCCATTCCACAGACCTGGATATTCCAACACCTTGACCAAATGCCCTTGTACTGTCTTGGTGGCCATCATGAACCGCGACGAATCAACGTAAGGTCCCAACTGCTGACCTGAACGGAACATGCAGACCATATCCACAGGATTAAAGTGTGTTGCACTTTTCATGACAGATTTATGCTGTTCACCAAACTCAATGGATTCGACGATTTGTGGACGAATCAAACCGGCATCGAGACCTGAATGAATACGAACCCAATACGGGCCGCCACCCGGCTGACCTTCATTTCGTACGACACCAACCAAACGCATGGGACGATTCAACCAAGCCTGAGCATCTGACGTAGAAAGCTCTGCATTGAGATCAAGACCAGCACCGGAGGCATTTAACCATTCAACAACGGACTTGGGAGCCACTGATTTCCCTATCAACAAAGTACAAAGGCGCTCCCGTTCCTCAGACCAAACCTGAGAAACCGATAACATCGCGCGAGTCCACTTCACGCGCAAGGATCGCAAGCTCGGAGATGGAGCGTTGTCAATGTTGCGAATGACAAGCATCGGCACGTTTAATCCCTGAATTAGGGGAAGCAGGGCGCCATGTCCACCTCGACGACGGACAATTTCACCCGCAGAATCTGTCAGCCAATCCCCACCATTTGTCAAAATGGGAACATCTGTTTTGGGGTCCTGTTGCAGCAAATGCCAGCGCACATGAACGTTGGTTCCCGACAAATGCTTTTCAATTTCATGTTGTTTGGCATCAGAAACGGTGAACCACACTTTTCCTCGTTCCGGAAAGAGCATTTCCCACATGGCAATGTGGGCGTCAAATGCATTTTCCACTTCGTCACCATCGCAGTGAAATGGGACGATTCCCTTAGGCATACGTCCCTCATCCACCTCATGCCACAACACCTCACACGCTTGTTTTGCACTTGCTGTTTTCATGGAGCCGTATCGAGCCTGAACCGCTGCCTTCCATGTTTTTCCGAAAGCGATGCGATCAACAGATTCCCACAATTTGACCTGAGCTTGCTCATCGGTTTGCAAAAAACTGAACATGCGAGTGGCTTCCCCAGAAGCCGGAACCCACAACCCACATTGATCTGCCATGTTGCCATCCCAACTTTCACTGAGCTTGGCAACTTGATCTGAGCTCCACTGTTCGACGCCATCACCAACTGTGCATGGACGGACGACATCCACTCCTTGGATTGGATGTGAAAACCGCAATCGGCACTCTTCAAGAGACAATTGAAAAAGCGATTCCTCCGATGCTTCCATGCTTCGAAGGTACGCTCAGGCTCTGCGAATATTATGCGCGACGCAGGCGTTTTGATTGAAACTCACGGCCAAGCGACGTTTCTCTCAAATCTTTTGAAAGGACCTCGCATACCACCTCCATTTCACTGGTCAATTCAGACACCAACCCTGGAAGTTTGGAAGGGTTTTTTCCAAATTTACTCGTGTGCTCAATGTCTAAAATGAGGGTAACCAGGCCTGCCATGCCCAGCATGTTCACACTTGACTTCATCTTGTGAGCGAGAGGGTGCAAATCAGACCACCTTGCCTGACGAATGCACGAAGTCATGTCGTGCCCATACTGAGGGGCTTGAATCAGAAAAAGCTGGACAATTTCATGAACCATTGACTCATTACCGTGAAACACATGGTTGAGATATGTCAGGTCGTAGTGCCGGTTCATGTGTGGGACTACGAGTTCCAGCATAAAAAAGTTACATCCACAGAGGTCCGATGTAGATTCGCAGCATGAGCCAAGACAAAAAGCCCCATGTGTTGGTGACCGGCGGCGCAGGATACGTTGGCAGCCATTCGGCAGTGGCCTTGCAAAATGCTGGTTATACGCCTGTGCTCGTCGACAACTTGCAAAACTCCAACATGCAGGCGGTTAGGGGCATCCAGAAGCTTTGCAGCCAAGAGGTTCCCTTCCATACCATTGATGTGCGAGATGCAACACGATTGCATGCCCTTTTTCAAGATTTCATTGAAGCGGGAAATCCAATTCGAGGAATCCTCCACTTTGCCGCACAAAAATCTGTAGGAGAAAGCGTAAATCATCCCGCCATGTATGCTTCAAACAACGTGGGAGGTTTGGGTACACTCCTGCATGTGGCAAGAGAATTTGAAATCAGGCACATTGTCTTCTCCTCAAGTTGCACTGTCTACGGAGAACCCGTTCACGTCCCGGTAGATGAAGGCACTCCATTCCAAGAAGCCGAATCACCCTACGGATGGACCAAGCAAGCCTCCGAACGAGTGTTGCGAGACCACGCCGCCGCTCAAAACCAAGAACGCATTGCACTCTTGCGCTACTTCAATCCAATTGGCGCTCATCCCAGCGCCATCATCGGAGAACTCCCCCGGGGAGTACCAAACAATTTGGTTCCCTTTCTAACTCAAGCCGTCGCAGGAGTCAGAGACCGTCTAACAGTCTTCGGTGGCGACTACCCCACTCCTGACGGCACATGCATTCGCGATTATCTGCATGTGATGGATTTGGCAGAGGCGCACGTCGCAGCCTTGCAGTGGTGTTTTGCCCAAAAGACTGCGTCCTCGGTGGTACGTCCATTCAATTTGGGAACCGGAAAAGGAGCTTCCGTGCTCGAAGTCATCAAGGCATTTGAGCATGTAACTGGAGAGGCTGTACCCTACGTCATGGGAGAACGACGAAGTGGAGATGTGGTATCCATTTGGGCCAATGCCTCTCGGGCACGTGAAGAATTGGGGTGGACAACCAAGCGCAGTTTAGAGACTTCGCTGGCCGATGCTTGGAAATGGCAGCAGACGCTTAAAAGAGAGTGAACCACACCGAAGTGACACCAAGGACATAGCCCAGGTACAATTCACCCGACGTATGTGCACCCAGATGCTGTCGACTCCAACCCACAAGACCCGCGCTTAGAATGAGAGCCGAAATCCAACTGAGACTCCAAATTTGGTCTGTCATCGCCACATGAAGGTACACACCCATGATGCCGCCTTGAGCGAGCATGTGCATGCTGATTTTGATTTTCCAAGTGACAATCCATGCAAAAGCAATGGCCACGACAAGCGAGAGCAATACGTTTCGATAGAACAATGGAACCTCGACCGCCGTGCTTTTCACCACCAAAACGTAGGCCATCAGGTAATAGGCGAATACCAACAAAAAGGGCCAAGGCCGCTCACGTCTCATGCGGATATCCCAATCACTGATGATTCCTCTTTTTTTAAGAATAAACATCGAAATCGCTGGCGCCAAAGTGTTGATCAACAGCAAGACAAAGAGATAGGAAAACAGGGCCATGCGATGCGTGAGATACCCATCAGTCGCCAACAACAAGCCCAGAGTAAGCAAAGGCATGCAAAGCGGGTGCAACACCACACTTACCAGATTGGCGAGCTTCGTCATTGCAGTTCTTTACGAAGTCGTGCCACAGGCAGTCCAAGTTGCTCTCTGTATTTGGCCACAGTGCGTCGCGCGATGTTGTAACCTTTGGCATTGAGAAGGACACCGAGTTTTTCATCCGAAAGTGGCTTGCGCTTGTCCTCCTCGTCAATCGCATCTTTCAAAATCTTCTTCACCTCGCGAGAACTGACCTCTTCCCCACTGTCGGTGCTGATTCCTTCAGAGAAAAACGACTTCAATGAGAGGGTGCCATACGGTGTCTGAACGTACTTGCTGTTTGCCACACGTGAAACTGTGCTGATATCCATATCAATGCGCTCGGCAATGTCTTTCAAGATCATGGGCTTCAAATCAACCTCATCGCCACTGAGAAAATAGGCACGCTGGTGCTCCACGATGGCTTGCATGGTCTGTGTCAAGGTTTTTTGACGCTGCGCAATGGCATCCACAAACCACTTCGCAGCATCAACTTTTTGCTTGACAAAAAGCAACGCTTCACGCGTCGACTTGTCCTGCTTTCCACCCTGCGCATACGTGTCCATCATTTCGCGGTACGTGCGGCTCACTCGCAACTCAGGTGCATTTCGCCCATTCAGCTGCAAGACAATGTCATCCCCATCGACTGAGAGCAGAAAATCTGGAATCACATGGTGAACCACGCGAGTGGACTCGCTTCCTGCGTTGCCCGGCTTGGGATTCAGACGCGTGAGTTCGTCCAACGCAGTTTTCAGCTCTTCCTCACTGAGATTCAATGCAGTTTGAAGTTTGCCGTAGTGCTTTTTGGTAAAGGCCTCGTAGTGTTCACTGAGCAAGGCCGAGGCAAGTTGAAGGGGCTTTTGTCTGGGGTCATCCGCCGGTTTCTCCTCTCGCTTCCGCGCGATCTGAAGAGCCAAGCACTCCTGCAAATCTCGCGCACCTATTCCAGCAGGATCCAACGTTTGAACCACCGCCAACGCCTCCTCCAGCCGGGATTGAGGGACATCGACACCCTGAGTGAACGCAAGATCATTTACAATGCTTTCCAAATCTCGACGCAAATACCCAGCGTCGTCGAGGTGACCAATCACGTGTTCCGCCAGTGCGCGCAGTTCTCGAGAAACATCCAACAAACCCAACTGATCTGCCAACAATTCCCTGAACGACGCGCCACTGCCTAAAGGAATGTCCTTGTCTTCGACATCTGCACCGTAATTGTGGATACTCAATTGATAATCCGGGGTTTCGTCATCGAGATATTCATCAAAGTCAAAATCTTCCAAGGATTCTGACGTCTCTTCATCTTGTGGGTCCAAGTCGTCTTGCATCTCCTCGCGATCTACACCCTCCTCCAAAGCTGGATTGGCCTCCATTTCTTGCTTAATCCGTGCCTCGAGCTCCAACGTCGGCACCTGCAACAGCTTCATCAATTGAATCTGCTGGGGAGAAAGCTTTTGGAGAAGCTTTTGCTGAAGACTCTGTTTGAGCATGTGTTAGAATTCTGCGTTCAGCGGGGTTCTTGGGAAGGGAATGACGTCGCGAATGTTCGTCATGCCGGTGACGTACATCACAAGTCTTTCAAAACCCATGCCAAAACCACAGTGTGGAGCTGAACCAAACTTCCTGGTTTCCAAATACCACCACACATGTTCTTCGGGGATGTTGAACTCAGCGCATTTCCGCTTCAGCACATCCAAGCGTTCCTCTCGTTGACTGCCCCCGATAATTTCTCCAATTCCTGGGACCAGTACGTCCATCGCGGCCACAGTCTTACCATCGTCATTGGTTCGCATGTAAAAAGCCTTGATGCCGGCGGGATAATCAGTCACAACGACAGGTCCACCCACATGCTTCTCGACAAGCCATCGCTCGTGCTCGCTCTGCAAATCCACTCCCCACTCCACAGGGTATTTGAACTTCTTCTTTTTGTAGGGCTTTGAATTCTTCAAAACCTCGATGACCTCCGTGTAAGTCAAGTGCTCAAAAGGCGCATCCACCACTGCCTGCAAACGACTGCGAAGCGGGTGTTCATGGCGCTCCGCTTGCGGCAACTGTTTCTCTGCATCCAACTCGCGTCTTTCAAGGAAAGCCAAATCTTCGGCGCAATTTTCCAAGGCATACGTCAAAACGTACTTCAAGCAGTCTTCGGCCAAAGCCATGTCGTCTTGAAGATCAGCGAAGGCAATTTCCGGTTCAATCATCCAGAATTCAGCCAAGTGGCGAGATGTGTTGCTATTTTCTGCTCTGAAGGTTGGGCCGAAAGTATAAACCTGTCCCAGGGCCATGGCTCCGAGCTCCGCCTCCAACTGCCCGCTTACCGTGAGATTGGCCTCCTTCCCAAAGAAATCTTGGGTCACATCTAGAGTCCCATCCTCATTTCGTGGGAGATTGTCCAAGTCCAAAGTTGTGACACGGAACATCTCCCCCGCTCCTTCCGCATCGCTTCCGGTGATGATGGGTGTGTGCAATTGGTAGAATCCGCCTTCGTGAAAAAACGTGTGCACCGCGTATTGAAGTGCGTGACGCACTCGAAACACTGCTCCAAATGTGTTGGTTCTGAAGCGCATATGAGCTTTTTCCCGGAGAAAATCCAAGCTGTGTCTCTTCATTTGAATTGGGAACTCATCTGGATCTGCCCCGCCGAGGATTCGCAATGTCGTCACCTTGAGTTCTGTCGCTTGCCCTCCTCCTTGACTCTCAACCAACTCACCCATGGCCTCGATGGCTGCCCCAGTATGAAGCTGCTTCAAAATTTCAGAATGCGTGGTTTCCTTGTCCACCACCAGCTGCAAATTGTGAAGCGTGGATCCGTCATTGACAGCGAGAAAACGATCGTTACGGAAAGTTCGAACCCATCCACATACGCGAAGGTTTTGTCCAACCATGGAGTCGTTCAACAAAAGAGAGATGCGCGTGCGCTTGGGGGTCTGAGAATCCGTCATATCAATGGCTTTTCCCTACTTGTCAGGGTCCACACACAAAGTAAAGACAGAGCGCCCGGCTTCCCCTCGCCGAAAGCAGGAATTTCGCTTGTCATTCGTCTGACTCAACTCGTCCGTCTTTCAGGCAAACCGTGCGGTGAGCATAGGCGGCAATTTCTGACTCGTGAGTCACAATAATTATCGTGTTCCCCGCCTTTTGAATGTCGCCAAACAACTCCATTACCTCTTGAGAAGTCGCAGAGTCCAAATTCCCGGTCGGTTCATCAGCCAGAATGATGCTCGGCTTCATGACCAAGGCCCGCGCCAATGCCACACGCTGCCGTTGTCCGCCACTTAACTCGTTGGGTCGGTGATCCATCCGATCGCCCAAACCCACTTCATGAAGCACCTCTTCTGCACGTGCCATTCTTGCCGATTTGCGAGTCCCGGCATACACCATTGGCAATGCGACATTTTCGCGGGCCGTGTACCTGGGCAGCAAATTAAATGTTTGAAACACAAAACCGATTTCACGATTGCGGATGTCCGCCAGTGCATCGTCTTTCAATAGACTCACATCCTGGTCGTTGAGGACATACGTCCCAGAAGTCGGACGGTCGAGGCACCCAAGCATATTCATCAGCGTAGATTTCCCGGACCCCGAGGGGCCCATCAAGGCCACGTATTCATTGGCTTGAATGCTCAAATCCAAGCCATCCAACGCGTGTACCACCTGATCTCCAACATGGTACGTCTTGCGCAAATCACGTGCATCAATCAGAGGTTGTCCACCATTCATGGTGCGAAGTTAGGACCGGCTTTCGCAAACAACCTTTGCCCACTTTTGTAAGTTTGGATTGAATCGCCCGCAAGGGACACTGGAAACCAGCTCATGACCTCATTTCTTAAAACCCCAAGTCTGGTCGCAGCAACCTTAGTTCTTTCCCTGGATTTGTGGGGACAAGTGACAATCACCCAGCCTTTTAACAACCCGGAAGCATACATTCAAGAAATTTTACTTGGTGAGGGTGTCACCGCGACCAACATCACCTACACCGGTGGGCTGTCGCAACTGGGTTTTTTGGAGAATGGAAGCAACGTTTTCTCCGTCGACGCGGGCCTGATGTTGAATACGGACAATGCCCTCTGTGATGCCCCCTGTGCAGACTGTTTAGGTGGCGGGACAGATGCTGATTTGCTCAACGTGGCAAATTCAGTTCCTCCTTTGATCGGGCAACCTTTTTCAGTGAGCAGCGTCAATGATTTGTGCATTCTCGAATTTGATTTCGAAGCTGGAGGAGACAGCATTGCATTTAACTACGTTTTTGGTTCTGATGAATACCTAACCTATGTCAACTCTCCGTACAACGACATTTTTGCGTTTTTCCTAAGTGGTCCTGGCATCTCGGGACCCTATGCCTCCCCTGCAGCGTTCCCAGGAGGAGCCATCAACATCGCGCAGGTTCCCGAATCGGATCCCTTGCTGCCTGTGACCATCAGCTCCGTGAACAATGTGACCAACAGCGAGTATTACATCGACAATCCTGGCGGAAGCGCGGGTACTGGACCTTACGACATTTGCACCAACGGTTTCACATCCACGTTCACCGCTGCTGCTGCTGTCCAATGCGGAGAAACCTACCACATCAAACTTGCCATTGCCGATGGCTCAGACACAGCTCTCGAATCATTTGTTGTCCTTGAGGCAGGGTCCTTCAGCTCAAATGCGGTAAATCTGGAAGCGGATGCAGTTCCATTCTCAGCGGGAGGCCTTGAAAACCTCGTTCCCTACGAAGAGTCCATCGGCCTGCCCTCGGTTTTCAATTACCCCAACGGGGAGTCATTTCCTTTTGGTGCGTGGTTTGCGAACAACGAAACCATTGTCACAGTAGATGGGGAAGAAACGGTCATCGATGCCGTCATCATCGAGGGGTGCAACGATGCGCGTTTCACCGTCATTCGACCTGATGTAGAAGCCGACATGTTGGACACCCTTTACTTGACTCTTGATGGATCGGCGATTTCCGGATTGGATTACAGCGATACATTCGACCAGGTCATCATGAGCCCGGGTCAGACGCAAAGTGAAATTACACTTGGCGTGGTGGACGACGGTGCCGATGAGGGTGTCGAATTTGTAGAAATCACTTACGACTACATCAATGGGTGTGGCGAATTGATCTCGACCACTTCCAAAGTGGTCATTCTCGACCCCATTCCAGTTGAAGCCACCGCAAGTGAGTTGGATTGTCAAAACGCCGACGGCACTCAATTACTTGGTTACGATGATATCTCGGGTTACGGTCCCTTCAGATACGTCTGGGACAACAACGAATGGAACAATGCGTGGGCCGACCCAGCCAATTGGACCTTGGCTTTTGACTCCTTATTTGCCATGACCGACGACGACGGCATGCTTCTCCCCAACCACAACATCGAACTCGTTGTCATTGACCAATGTGGTAAATCGTTCACATTTGCACAGGAAGTGCTTTACCCGGTCATGACCGAAGCAGAAATATGTGGCGGATCTCAACAAGATTTCCCGGCTTTTAACTCGGCTATTTTGATTCAAGATGTGCTCTACAATGGTCAATCTTTCTTCTCAGGAAGTCCAGGTGTCCCTCTGACGGTGGACGCCACAGCAGTAGGAGAACGTTGGAAATTAAATGGCATTTCTGCCAATGACGTCGACGAAATCTGGCAAGGAATCATCACTCTCTTAGATACATGTGACTATGAGACCGAGGCGCTCGTTCGCGTGCGGGATTGTGTCGTCCCAAATGTCTTTTCACCTGACGGCAGCGGCGACAACGACAACTTCCGCATTCGAGGCCTGGATGGATTCATGGGCTCCAGACTCATCATTTACAATCGATACGGCACCGTTGTCTTTCAAGATGAGACTGCCGACGACAACGAATTTGAGCTTGTTTGGAATGGCCAGTATCTAAACGGCAACGATGCCCCAGAAGGTTCCTATCAATGGGTGCTGATTCGATCAGACGGACTCAATGAAACAGGCCAACTGTCTTTGATTCGCAAAAACTGACCGTCACTTTTACACCAGAGACTGACCCGTCATTTCTGGAGGCTGTGAAAGATTCATCAATCGAAGGATTGTTGGCGCAACGTCGGCCAAAATGCCATTTCGAACCAATGTCTTCTGGGGGCAATGCACCCACACAGGAACAGGATTAGTCGTGTGGGCTGTGTGCGGCGTGCCGTCACTGTTGCGGGCCACGTCTGCATTCCCGTGGTCCGCAATGACAACCACGGCATATCCCTCGGCCTTGGCGGTTTCCATGACCTGCTTCAAGCACTGATCTGTGGTCTCGACGGCTTTCACCACCGCCTCAAACACACCGGTATGGCCGACCATATCGGGATTTGCAAAGTTCAAGCACAGAAAGTCGGGCTGCCATGTGTTCAGGGCATCAACAGCTTTTTCTGCCAATTCTTGCGCTGACATTTCCGGTTGAAGATCGTACGTGGCCACCTTAGGGCTCTCAACCATGATGCGCCGCTCACCTTGGAAGGGAGCCTCTCGTCCCCCGCTGAAGAAATAAGTCACATGTGGATACTTTTCCGTCTCTGCCATTCGCAGTTGGGTGAGGCCCTGAGCACTTACCACTTCTCCCAGAGTATTGACCAGATTGGGCTTGTCATACACCACGTGCAAACCACGAAAATCTTCATCATAGTTGGTCATGGTAACGTAATGCACGTCAAGCGGAGCCATGTCTTGCTCTGGAAAGGGTTCCTGAGTCAGGGCTTGCGTGATTTGTCGACAGCGATCCGTTCTGAAATTGAAACAAATCACGACATCACCAGGACGGATACGGCCATCCACTCCCTCAACCTGAAAAGGGACGATAAATTCATCGGTGATGCCGGCGTCGTAATGCACTTGAACGCCAGTTGCTGCCGAGGCATATTGGTTTGGAACTTCCCCAACGAGCGCACGGTATGAATGCGCCAGACGTTCCCAGCGCTTGTCACGATCCATGGCATAGTATCGACCATGAACGGACGCAATCTGTGTCTTTTTGTCCTCCAAATGAGACTCCAAATCGGAGAGGCAATCGATGCCCATGTGCGGCGCAGTATCACGTCCATCCGTAAATGCATGGATCACACAATCAGGAACACCCATCGCCTCTGCTGCATCTATAAGTGCGTGAAGATGTGCCTGATGACTGTGCACCCCACCCCGCGAGACAAGCCCCATAAGGTGGAGACGCACGCCCGGCGATGACGCCGCCCGAAATGCGGATTGGAGGACTTCCTCCTGCGCAAGTGAACCGTCAGCCACCGCCCGGTCAATGCGCAGCAAGTCCTGGTAGACCACTCTGCCAGCTCCGATGTTCATGTGCCCCACCTCACTGTTCCCCATTTGACCATCAGGAAGACCTACATGTTCCCCATCGGTAAGCAGTGTCGCATGAGGTGTACTGCCATTTAAGCCATCGACATAAGTCGTCTTCGCCACTTCAATCGCATTGTTGCCGTCAGACTTGCCGAGGCCCCAACCATCCAAAATAATCAGCGCCGTTTTCACCCAGCAAATGTAGAGGACAGCCGTACTTCACTGAGGCCAAACCAAACGAACGGCAAATCCCTTTGGGTCGAGTTGGAGCATGTCCATTTGAGCCCCGTGTAAAAGTGCCGTTTGAGAAACGAGATGCAAACCAAGACCGGTACCGGAGCCTTCCTCCTTGAGTCTCACAAAAGGGGCTTTGGCTGTTTCTCGATCGACGGCGGGGATGCCATTTCCTTCATCTTTTACTTCGAGTATTGCTTCGCCTTCTTGGACTTCCGCCACAGCCTCAATAGGTCCTTCGCTGTACTTCAGCGCATTTTCGATGAGGTTAGACGCTGACAAGACCCACAGAGCACGATCACCATTCACCTCCTGCGGAACATCAGGTTGATGTATCCGCAATCTGCTTTTGTTTGAATCAGCAACACGTGCGGCGGCATCATCCAAAATGCTGCCCCAATCAAAGGCAGAAGCTTGCACATCTGTTTGACGCTGAAGCCTTGTCGCGACAAGCATTTCTTCTACTCGATGACCCAAATCTTGCACCCCGTTTTGCATGTTTTCCAAAATCGCAGCACGGTCATCTTTCGTCAAAGTCAGCCGCCTCAAAGAGTCAACGCCCAATTGGACATTCGCCAGCGGCGTTTTCAACTCATGTGTCACGCCCAACAACAAATTTCTCTCACGCGCGAGCCTCATCCGTTCCTGTCGAAAGTTTTTTTCCAAACGGACCAATCCAAGAACCAAGAGAGCTGCAAATACCGACCCTTCTCCGAGGACCATCCAACGTTCACGCGTGCCTCCAGTACTTGCGAGCAAATAAGCCCACCAACTGAATTGCAGAAGCACATACGCGCCCAAGACGCGTACAAGCCAGATTCCCCGGGTTCCTGGGGTTACTTCTGACCAGAACGTCCCTTGGCGCTTTGTTCGAGCCATGGTGACATGGGCATAATGTTGTCTGTTGGACGTGCCATGACATAGTGCTGTTCATCGCCATGGCGACCGCGGAGGACCATTGTAGATCTCACAACCCAGCCATGAGAAGCGAGGACATTCAACGCTTGAGTGACGTTGTCGAAACGGAAATTTCTCAGGCTCTCCACAGCTTTCAAAAAATCTTGATCTCGGGTAGCTCGCATCACAATGTCGTCAATGTTGAATCTCACCAACTCATTGTTGGCTTGTGTAAATGCGACCAACGTGCCATAAAATTCCCCAGAGCGTATGTTGGTGCGATAGACTCCTCCACGGGCATCCTGTTCGCTGGACAGACGTGCATCTTGCGCGGTTAACGTGAAAGCCATCGCTAGGGCGCCTAGGGTGAACATCAAACTTTTCATGTCGTTCTTTTCTTTGGAGTCACAAGGTAGCAAGAAGAACGCGTTCAGTTGCAAGTCGAGGAACACAACAAGAGGCAAATCCACTTCGCATTACGTGAGCCTAAATCGTTGTTGTTTCATGTGTGGTGCCTTGAGTAAAAAACCCCTGCCGCGCCAGGAAAAACTCACACGCCACTGCCGTCTGTCTTGAAGCGCAAGCCAAGCGCGATGCATTCCCGCACTCCATGCAATGTCATCCACGACGAGCGCGACTTGAACGTGGGGTGCCAGCTTGTCCACCAAATTTAATGTTGCCTCCTCCTCGTGACACCCATCCAAATACACCACGTCCCAAGCAGTGCTTCCATCCAATTTTCTCACCAAATCTCTGAAATCGCCGCATTTTGAAACGATGCTTTTTTGGTAACCCAGCTTTTTCCAACCCGTCCGAGCCAACTCAAGAGTACTTGGACAACCTTCCCAAGTTTCCACATCCCAGCCAATCGAAGCGACATGGGCTGACGTGATACCAAGAGACGTCCCCAATTCCAAAAATCGTCCTCGCGGAGCTATACAACGCAGCCAACGGCACATTGCCATGGCATCCTTCCTAGAGGTCAATGCCCGAGATGCGATGTCACTCAGGGCAACATCGACTTGTTTGCACCCCCGGAGACGCTCTCCCGCACCAAGGTCGTGACGCGACAAGATTTCGTCACTTTGGGCCAGCTCAGACCGCCATGATTCAATGGCTTCAACATGAAGTCCAGATTGAATCGAGGCCTGTGGCCAATATCGAGGGTTAGCCTGCAAGGCTTTTCCCCATTCAAACAACGTCGGAGAATGAATTTGTCTCCAAGAAGTCCCCAACCAGCTTGCCAATGGGGGACTGTCAATAAGTCTCAGCAAGAATGATTTCCAAAAAAAAGTGATGCCTTTCTTCGATCTAGCGAGGTCAGTCATATTCCAACAAACATACTTCGCTATCTTCGCGCTCCCCGGGCGGTTAGCTCAGCTGGTTTAGAGCACCTCGTTTACACCGAGGGGGTCGGGGGTTCGAGTCCCTCACCGCCCACATCACAACCTTTCAAAAAGCCTCTGTTCAGCAGAGGCTTTTTTTTTGACGACCTCTGCAGCACGGCACTTCATGGCCAACCTTCAATTTGATGTGGCGCGTCGCGCAGGACATTCCCCACCACAAATAAGCTGCCCCCGACCCAAATGACATCTTGTTCAGACCCAGCGTTCAAGGCATATTGAAGCGCCTCAATCGGAGATGTAGATTCTATTCCTGACAGTTCCTGACGAATGGCAGCTATGTCTTGCGTGGCCATGGCGCGTGGAATGTCTGCTTGGCACCACACATAGTTCGCATCTTTTGGAAGAATGGACATGACTGTGCTGTGGTCTTTGTCCACCACAGCACCCCAAATCACCCAAAGCTGTCCTCCCCTCAAATTCATCTTTTCTCGAAGTGCATTCAACACGGCTCCCACACCATCCTCATTGTGGGCGGCATCGAGAATGACCAGAGGTTGCTCTAAAATTTGAATCTGTTGCCAACGGCCAAATTGCTCAGTGAGCCTTGCATAGTTTGCAAATCCGGACCGAATGGCATCCTCGGAGATCGTCCAATCCTTGGACTTCAGAACCTGTACTGTCGCAAGTGCCGTGCTGAGATTCATGCGTTCAACAAAAGATGATTCAGCGTCGAGGTACTTCGACGCCATGGCTTCAAGATCGCGTGCGAAGTGAACCTCGCTTGACGATCTCAATGCCGCTGCAAGCATCTCAGACTGAGCCTCGGGGCGCATGGGACCCAAGACCACTGGGACACCATCCTTAAAAATACCCGCCTTTTCTCTTGCAATGTCGCGAATTTCAGAACCCAAAAAAGCCTGGTGGTCCAGTCCAATGTTTGTGACCACGGCAACTTCTGGCGCCAAAATAACATTTGTGGAATCCAGCCGTCCTCCCATCCCCGTTTCCAACAACACAATGTCACAACGGGTCTGCTCAAAATGCGAAAGAGCCATTCCCAGGGTCAATTCAAAGAAGGACGGGGTCCCCCAAGCCCCTTCCGAGGCCTGCCACTTTGCCACAAACTCAACCACGGAGGCTTCAGGAATGCATTGGCCATTCACTCGGATGCGTTCTCGAAAATCCACCAGATGGGGAGAAGTGAAGAGCCCCACTCGAAATCCAGCCTCTTGCAAGACGCCTGCCACCATGTGGCAAACGGTACCCTTGCCGTTGGTTCCCGCAACATGGACAAATTTCAAATCATGCTCAGGATGGCCAAGAGAAGAACACACCAAGCGAGTTGCGCTCAAATCGGCCTTGTAAGCTGCTGGTCCCTGACGTTGAAACATGGGGAGCTGCGTAAACAAAGCATTCACAGCCTCATCATAGGCGCGGTTATTCAAGATCGAAGGTAATCGTGATGTAACCCAGACGGCGATTCTGAGTCGCATTTCCTTCAAAGCGCGCGGTCATCGCCGCACGTTGGGCCAATTTTACATGATATGAGTCCGTTAGCGTCGTAAGGATGGACTCATACACCGGGCTCGCACTGATGACCTTGCCTGCGGCATCCACCTGAATCCGGATTCGCACTGTACCTGCCTCTTGAGGCTTTTCATCAAGGCGTGGATCGCCTAACATGCTCCCACCGCCAACAAGACCCTCTCCAACATCACCTGAAACCACTCCTCTACCCTCTATTTTTCCTGCCTCCTCACCCTCATTTCCCGTGCCTTGAGTCGCCCCCTGCGATCCCCCTCCACCCATACTTGGATTGTCAGAATTCCGAAAAAGATGTGCTGTTCGATCCTCTCGAACAGGCTCGGGCTCGAACTCAGGCTCTGGATCTGGCTTGGGAATTGGCTTAGAATCCACCATCATCTCGCTGGACTCCTGGGTCACGACTTCTTCTGTTGCCTCCTCCAAAACAGGATCTGGAACAGATGAGGCCACAACCTCTTTCACCGCTTCTTGAATCTCCTCGCTCGGAGTCTCACTTTCAGTTTCTCCTCCTGCCTCTTCAGTGACTCCCAAATCAGCAAAACCAACAGCCACAAATTGTTCTCCTGGTGGTGGGTCTTGAATGGTAAACGCCGTCAGGAGGAAGCAAAGCGCCAAGACAAGGAAGAACAATGTTCCACTCAGAAGAGCAGCCTCTCGGCGATTTTTCTTCTCCAATTGGAGTCGCGCTTCCTCAAGTTGTACGTGTTTAGACATGGAATTGAATGCCCATTGAAAGCGTCTTGGGACTCATTCCGTGCGAGCCGGATTGGATCCCAGCATGATTTTCCATTGGTTGGATTTGGCCATTCCAATGAGCTCTACAGTTTGGCCAGTAGGGACGTTTTTATCTACCTGGAGATAGAGAACCTTTTCTGCTTGCTTATCCATTTCGAGCTTCAATTTGGGCTCAAGGTCAGCACGAGATATGGGACGAATTTCGCCGTTGAGGTGGTACGATCCGTCTTCTTGGATGCTCACCGTAAGTCGAGACGTTACGGATGTGGTCCCCTTTGACGTTGGCAGATCCACATTCACACCGTTGCTGACCAACGTCGATAAGATGACAAAAAAGATGAGAAGCAGAAACACGAGATCCGTCATGGAAGACATGTTGCCCGACAAGATGACTTTGTTGCGTTGCCCAAGATTCATCTGCGTGCAGGCTCTTCGAGAATATCAATGAATTCTAAACTGTTCGCCTCCATCCGATGAACCACCTTGCTGACTCTACTCACCAAGTGGTTGTAAGCCATGAAAGCCAAAATTCCCACAATCAGACCTACAATGGTCGTCACCATAGCTTGTTTGGTTCCAGATGAAATGTCACTCACCTGAACCGTCCCTGCAGCTTCCATATCTAAAAAGACATTCACCATTCCTATGACTGTACCTAAAAACCCGACCATGGGCGCCGCTCCAGCAACTGTAGCCAACGTACTGAGGTTCTTTTCGAGGCGATAAATCTCAAGCTTTCCTACATTTTCAATGGCGACGCTGATGTCTTTCAGGGGCTTCCCTATGCGACTGATTCCTTTGTCAAGCATTCGTCCAAGGGGTGTGTTGCTGTCCGAGCAAAGGTTTCGTGCGCTGCTCAAGTTGCCTTGAGAAATGTAATCCTTCAAACGATTCATGAAATCGGGACTTACCTGATCTGCCCTTCGAATGGCCAAATAGCGCTCAAAAAACACAAACATCCCGATCAGACTCATCAGCGCCAAAGGAAGCATGATGTACCAACCACCCTCCATCAAAAGCTGAAGCACATTGACCTTCACCTCTGTAATTTCAGGAACGGCTTCCAACACATCAGTGGTGGCTTGAAGCAGGAGAGAAGTGAAGGTCGATCGCATGAATGGAGAGCTTTCCAGGTTTGAACGTCCAAGTTCAACTGAATATTGGCCCATTGTCCACCCCAAAAGCCGCAGTTATTCAATGCAACAGGTTCACAACGCCGCCACGGACCAGAGCATCATCAGGCAAACATGAGAAGATATACCCCCGCGCCTGCGAAGTAACCCAAAATCGCCAACAGACTGATTTTCTTGAGATACCACACAAAGTCGATGCGTTCCAAGCCCATGACTGCCACCCCAGCAGCAGAACCGATGATGAGGGCTGACCCGCCCGTTCCGGCACAATAAGCGAGGAACTGCCAAAAAATGCCATCCTGCACAAACATGCTCGACCATGCGTCTGTAACCGCTGCCGAAGGGACGACATCATACATGCCCATGCTTGCCGCAACAAGGGGAACGTTATCTACAATTGCACTGAGCAAACCAATGGCTAAGTCAATGAGGTATACGTCGTTCAAGCTCGTTCGAAGCCAGTCCGCTGCAAACAACAAATGACCCGCTTCTTGCAAAGACGCCACCGCCAAAAGGATGCCGAGAAAGAACAACACTGATGCAGTATCAATTTTTCGCAAAACTCCGATGACGGTGAGGTGTGCTTTCTCTTCAACATTTTTGGAATGGTGCAAACGCTCTGTCAACATCCAGAGGGCACCCAAGCTCAGCATCATCCCCATGAACGGGGGCAGATGGGTCACAGTCTTAAATAACGGGACAAACAGCAAGCCTAAAACTCCTGCGGCGAAGACCAAATTCCGCTCAAATGGAGTTGTGGGGTCCCACTCTTCTTCCTCATCTGATGCAGGACGATCAATCTCTCCCTGTAACCGAAAGCTCAGCGCGAAGAGTGGTACGAGTAGGCAAACCACGCTCGGCAAAATGAGGTTTGTGATGATGGTCGATGTGGTCAACTGACCTCCAATCCAGAGCATGGTCGTTGTTACATCTCCAATGGGCGACCATGCTCCCCCTGCATTCGCAGCAATGACCACCATCCCCGCAAACAACCAACGAGTTTGGCGATCATTGATGAGTTTCCTGAGCAAGGAAACCATGACAATGGACGTCGTCAGGTTGTCCAACAGTGCCGAAAAGAAAAAAGTCAAAATGCAAACAATCCAAAGCATCTTGACCTTGTTCCGAGTCTGAATTCGATCTGTAATGACGCGGAATCCCTCATGGGCATCCACCAATTCTACGATGGTCATGGCGCCTAGGAGGAAAAACAAAATGCTGCTGATTTCCTCCATGTGATGAAGCAGCCTGTGCTCAAAAAATTGCGCCAATCCCCCATGTCCTGTTCCATTGTGTTCAGCCGAGAAGAGCTGATAGTCCTCTGCAAGGTGAGCTGGGACCTCGTGCCACCCGAGGACGAACAAGGCCCAACACAGGGTTCCGGTCAACAATGCAGATGCTGCCTTGTCGACGCGAATGTTGTGCTCAAGGGCGATGAATGCGTACCCGAGGATAAAAACGACGAGAATAAAAATGTCCATGGTCAATAGTGTAAGGGCAAGATGCGGCTCATTGTTCTCTAGACGATGAACCGAGATTCAGGTAACTCACATCAAAAAATTCAATGCACGCTCAAACGCCTTGGCCGTGAAGTTCGTCGATTCAGCATGTGTTTCTTTGACTTTGGCCAAAGCTTCACGGATGACGTTGGACGTGTCGTCAAAGATGGCCGCATCAGACATGTCCACATCCTCATCGCTCATCAAAAACGCAAATACACGTGCCATTCCGCAATTCGCAATAAAATCGGGAATGACCGTCATGTGGTTGTCGGCGTATTCTGCAATGGGACCGTAAAAGATTTCTTTGTCTGCAAAAGGCACATTCGCCCCTGAAGAAATGACCTCAACCCCAGCATTGACCATACGCTCAACCTGATTTAGTGTTACAAGTCTGCTGGCAGCACATGGCAAAAACACATCCGCTTCTACATCCCAAATGGCCGCATTCACTTCCTCAAATGACTGCAACTTGTCTGCCTTCAATGCATTCCCGTCCTTGGCCAAAAACAATTCCCTAACCTCCTGATAAGACATGCCTTCCGGTCGAATCATCCCCCCATCACGGTCGATGATTCCTACAATACAAGCCCCCGACTTCGCGAGATATAGTGCCGCAGCGGCTCCCACATTGCCCCAGCCCTGGACCAATACTTTCTTGCCGGCCACACTTGAACCCGACAAATCGTAGTAGTGTCGGACAGACTCGCTGACGCCGTACCCTGTAATCAAATCCGCAACGCAAATTTTTCTGTGAATATCTGGGCTTATTTGGGGGTCTTCCACTGGTTGCGACACCCCTTGACGGAGGTTGCCAATTCGGCGAACTTTTTGAGCTTCGTTGGGCTGAAAATGCCCTGTAAACACACCCTCTTGGGGATGCCAAACTCCATTGGTTTCGGTGATTGGAATGACCTCATGGATTTCATCAACGTTCAGGTCGCCACCCGTCCCGTAATAGTATTTAAGCAATGGAGTCACCGCTTTGTACCAACGCTCAAGCACTCCTTTTTTACGAGGATCTGCGGGGTCAAAATCGATGCCGCTCTTGGCTCCACCGATGTGAGGGCCAGACACTGTGAATTTGACTTCCATTGTTTTCGCCAAGCTCTCTACTTCGCGCTGATCCAGCCCTTTTCTCATTCGCGTACCTCCTCCAGCTGCGCCTCCTCTCAACGAGTTGATGACCACCCATCCCCGAGCTTCGGTCTCACTGTCTTGCCAGGCAAATACGATTTCAGGTGTGCGATTTTCGTAATCCTTCAGTAGGTCTTTCATGGGTATGATGTCAAAGGCGTTTGCGAAGGTAATTCAAACCCCAACTCCCCATTTGGCGAATTCAGGCCATCAAACCGCGCGCGGCCCTTTCCCCCAAAGTGCGCCACCCGAAGTCGCCAATCGCGCCCCTGTTACGCTCGGCAACGAATTGACTTGACCAAGCCATCGAAGCAACCCAAGCCAAGCAAATACGAGGGCCTCTTTGCCATGAATCAATTGGTCATCAGGGAAGTGTAGGATCACATTTGAGTCTGCAGTCTCCCGCTGAAGTGCCGAAATCAAGGTTGGGTTGAACGCTCCTCCCCCTGTCACCATCACACGAGATCCAACAGGAATATCCCGAGCCACGGCCCAGCTTGCGTAGGCTACCGCAGTTGCAAGAACGTCATTCAGCCCATGCGATGTCAAGGCCCTTTCAGCATGCGGCCAAACCTCTTGTTCAAGCCACTCTCGGCCTAGACTCTTTGGCGGAGCTTGTGCGTGGTAATTCAGCATTTGCCAAGACTCGAGAAGTTCAGGAATCAGTGTTCCGGATGCCGCCCTTTGGCCATCGACATCCATCTCCAACCCGACAGTCTGAACAAGTCGATTCAGCAACAAATTGGCAGGACCTACGTCCCATGCGACTCGCTCTCCTGCCTTGGACTCCATGCTGAGATTGGCAAAGCCTCCGAGATTGAGTGCGACATCCCACTCGCCGAAAAGCACTTTGTCCGCAAGAGGCACAAGAGGTGCGCCCTGGCCTCCCATCGCAACATCGAGGCTCCGAAAATCATTCACCACGGGCGCTTTTAGAATGGCATGCAGGACCGCTCCATGACCAATTTGACATGTCCAGCCTTCACTCGGCCGATGAAATATCGTATGACCATGCGATCCAACGACGTGGGGAACAGAAATTTCAGAATCTTTCATCCATCTCAATACCTCTTGTCCAGCCCAATGTGCCCAATCGTGATCAAGTCGCATCAAGCCCTCTGCACTCGCATCCATGGCACTCCAAAGTTGATCTCGCAACACATCTGGATAAGCCAAAGTCGAAAACGATTTCAACGCGAATGACCATGCTCTCGTCTTTTGATCCTGAAAGAACCTCACTGATGCCACATCCAAGCCGTCCAAGGACGTCCCGCTCATGAGACCAAGGGCATGCCAACCGTCGAGAGGGCACCTGCTGTTATCTTCGCCATGCATCGGCACGGAAATTAATACTCAACAGAGATGAACGTGTGATGCCGACATCTGGACTTTTACACCAAAACGCAAGGACGTAGGCCATGAACCTCAACCTCACAGAAGAACACCTTACGGTGCGTGATGCAGCCCGTGATTTCGCCCAAAACGTCCTCAAAGCTGGGGTCATTGAGCGCGACAGAGACCAACGATTTCCTGCTGATGAGGTGAGGCAGCTTGGCGAACTAGGCTTCATGGGAATGATGGTGGACCCCAAATATGGCGGATCAGGCATGGACACTGTGAGTTATGTCCTTGCCATGGAGGAAATAAGCAAAATCGATGCCTCCACGAGCGTTTGCATGAGCGTCAACAATTCATTGGTATGCTACGGACTGCAGGAATATGGCACGGAAGCACAAAAAGAGAAGTTTCTGATTCCGCTTGCAACGGGACAAAAAATTGGAGCCTTTTGTCTGTCTGAACCTGAAGCTGGTTCAGACGCCACCTCGCAGCGAACCACAGCGGTCGACATGGGTGATCACTATCTTCTCAATGGGACCAAAAACTGGATCACGAACGGAAACAGCGCCTCTACTTACCTGGTGATTGCCCAAACAGACCCAGAAAAAGGTCACCGTGGAATCAATGCGCTTATTGTTGAGCGAGACATGCCAGGGCTTCAAGTCGGAGCCAAAGAGGACAAACTCGGAATCCGTGGTTCAGATACCCATACTTTGATGTTTCAAGATGTCAAAGTACCGAAGGAAAACCGCCTTGGAGAAGACGGATTTGGCTTCAAATTCGCCATGAAAACGCTGTCCGGAGGTCGCATCGGAATTGCTGCACAAGCAGTCGGGATTGCAGCGGGAGCCCTGGAGTTGGCCGTCGATTATTCAAAGGAACGACAAGCCTTTGGCAAAGAAATTCACAGGCATCAAGCCATTGCTTTTAAGCTCGCAGACATGGCAACTCAAGTCGAAGCGGCGCGTTTGCTGACGTTGAAATCTGCCGCTTTGAAAGACGCTGGAGAGAATTACGATTTGGCGTCCTCCATGGCCAAGTTGTATGCTTCCGAAGTGGCCATGAAACAAACTGTAGAGGCCGTTCAAATTCACGGTGGGTACGGTTACGTGAAAGAATATCACGTGGAGAGACTCATGCGAGATGCCAAAATCACCCAGATTTATGAGGGTACATCCGAAGTTCAAAAAATCGTCATCAGCCGTTCAGTTCTGACCGACTGATTCAACCATCTGATTGCAGGGCTGGTAACTTGAGAGGCCCTTGGTTTACTCGATACGCTCATTTCTCGCGTTCCAAAACATTCGCTCACCACGGAACCAAGTGACCACATCCTCGAGACCGTCCCCATCGACATCGCGCTGTTCAATCCGATCTGCTCTCGTGATTCCTGACAGCCCTACCTCTTCTCCTTCGCCAAGCGTGAACTCACGGACCCATCCAGCTCCGTCTATGAAGATGA
Organism: Flavobacteriales bacterium UBA1112; assembly: GCA_002313415.1. Taxonomy (GTDB): domain Bacteria; phylum Bacteroidota; class Bacteroidia; order Flavobacteriales_D; family Sanyastnellaceae; genus UBA11663. The sequence continues at coordinate 9,778 of DCBH01000002.1, read as the reverse complement.
CCGATGTGCCTTTCAAATCCTTGCCCTTCCTGAACAAAGGTGCCTTTTGAGAATTCACCCTGACAGGTGTGGTGGCGCGAGTAGCTCCACTCCTATTCAACAACTCCACCTGTCCGTTGGCTCGGCCCACGTAGATGTAGTCTTTTGAACCAAGTCGCAAGTGACGTAGGTGACAAATCGTCGAAGACACGTCAATCCCATCATCTGGACGATGCTTCCAACCTGTTGTCACTTCTCCCTCACCCCTGAAGTTCATCACCAAACCACTGAACTCGGATGCCAAGAGATACCTGAAATTTCGTGTTGCATCGTAGTCCACAAGTGCCCATGCCGTCCAAGTGCCGCGTGACGGCTTGATCGGAAATCCCGACACTTCCCGACCCTTGACGTCCACCAAGTGCAACCCTGAGCTTTCACAGAACATGGCTTGGTACTTTCCATTGGCATAAACGTCAACCTCGAGTGCTCCACCTGCCAAAAGT
>DCBH01000002.1:0-8908 GCA_002313415.1 Flavobacteriales bacterium UBA1112 | reverse complement strand
CCCTCTTTCATTTTGATGGTCATTTCCATTCGAGTTCTGTGATTTCGAACCAGCCCGAGGGTCCCCTCCTCGTCTGCCGTGGTGCCCATCGACAAATCTGTCACCATCGTGGAGGTTGGAGTTCCCTCGCTTGCCCAAATGACCACACCGTTTTGAGTCAATGAACCAATCCAAGTTGAAGAATCTGTGCAGCCAGCACGTTCTGTGTCCACAACTTTCCAATCCCAAGTTGACGATCCGTTCAAGACCACGTCATCACCAATCCAATGAGCGGACCAGCCTTCCTCATTTGCCAGTCTCTGCACATCCTCGCGCCACTCTGGCAACACATGCCATCGTCCACCTCCATTCCATCGTGTTCCCCAATCCGAGAGTTGCACATCTGCATCGCATGCCGCAACATCGATTTCCGAAAATCCGAAAGGAACTTCACCTCGGCGACTGCACCACCATGATGAAGGAGTATTCTCTCCCTCAGGGACAAACAACCTTGTGCGCATTGATTCCGACACCGACTTGCAAGACGCATGATTGTCTTTCCAAACTAGAATCCCATCACCTTCAAGCTGCCAACCAAATTTGGTACGACACAACAACGCACCAAAGTCACCTTCTCTCCAACGCGAAGCCATTTCCCCCGGAATGTCTTCCCACAAGTCCAAGGAAGCTTGCGTTCCGCAAATCCATCCACCCCTCCATGATTGCTGAATCCAATCCGCAGACAGAGTTGGCCATTTCAAATCTGCATGCCAAACCTGTTCTCCCGACTCTTTCATGAAGCTTCTCACCCATCGAGTTTGAGGGACCGTTGTCCCTTTTGGAATCCTCTTAGCCGCCACACCGGGGGTCATTTGCTCCCACTCTTCCCAAACATCCGAAGCCCAACACATGGGATTGGCGACCTCAACTGCTTCTCCCTCGTTGGTGACGTACACCAGAGTGACCACACCCGCAAAGAGCAAAGACAGAAAAGGAAGAACCCAATTTCGCATGAGTCGAAGTTCGTACTTGCTGTCAGGAAATCCGAACCCAATTGCTGCGCGCTTTCAACGCAGTTTCTAACGCCTCCCGCAGGGCGATGTGCTCCTCACGGCCCAACTGAGGGTCATCAGCCAACACTTCTTGAGCCAAGTAACGGGCGCTTGAAAGAAGGGGGCGATCTCGTACCAAGTCTGCCACTTTTAAATCCGGAACACCACTTTGTTGGGTTCCCATCACATCGCCAGGACCACGCAACTCCATGTCCACTTCAGCAATTTCAAAACCATCGTTTGTTCGGCACATGGTCTCGAGTCGGCGACGTGCGTCTTGGCCAAGATCTGAAGAGGACATCAATACACAATAACTCTGATTTGCTCCTCGACCCACCCTGCCTCGAAGTTGATGCAATTGAGACAGCCCAAAGCGTTCGGCGCTTTCAATGACCATGACACTGGCATTCGGTACATTCACGCCCACCTCGATGACCGTCGTCGCAACCAAGATGTTTGCTTGACCCTTCACGAATCGATCCATTTCCCAAGTCTTGTCCTCGGGTTTCATTCGCCCATGAACGATGCCAATCTGATATTTTGGTGGCGGAAAGCGTCGAACAATGCTTTCATAACCGTCCATCAAATCTTTGTGATCTAGCGTGGCGCTCTCCTCAATGAGGGGGTAAACAAGATAAACCTGGCGGCCCTCAGCAATTTGGTCTTCCAAAAACTGAAACACACCTAACCGGGCGGAATCGGTCCGATGGACAGTTTGTATGGGTTTGCGACCAGGAGGCAATTCATCCAAAATGCTTGCATCGAGGTCCCCGTAAGCCGTCATAGCCAAGGTCCTGGGAATGGGGGTCGCCGTCATGACCAAAATGTGTGGCGCAACCTTTGACTTCTTCCACAATTTGGCTCTTTGCGCAACACCAAAACGGTGCTGTTCATCAATGACTGCCAATCCCAATTTGCCAAAAACAACGGTAGGCTCAATAAGCGCATGCGTGCCGACGAGAATGTCGATGTGACCTGTTTTCAAATCGGCCAACACCGTCTTGCGAGCCTTGCCCTTGACTGAGCCTGTCAACAGTTCAACACGAACGTCCATCGGGCCAAGCATCTCCCTCAGTCCTTCGAGATGCTGCTGGGCCAGGATTTCCGTTGGCGCCATGATTGAAGATTGATAACCATTGTCTTTTGCCAACAGGGCCGTCAACAATGCCACCACTGTTTTGCCGCTCCCCACATCGCCTTGCAGCAGGCGGTTCATGTGCCAGCCCGTATTGAGGTCGCCCCGAATCTCCCGGAGCACACGCTTTTGGGCATCGGTTAACTCGAAGGGCAAACGTTCGTGATAAAAGGTGTTGAAGGCTTCTCCCACCTCTGCAAATCGCACACCAGGCAGATCCTTGGTCACCATATTTTTGTGCTGCAACAAGGTCAATTGAAGGAGAAAAAGCTCTTCAAAACGGAGGCGAATCTGGGCTTGCTCAGCCTTTTGGGGGGACGGGGGGTGATGCACTGTGTGCAACGCTTCCGAACGTCCCATCAACTTCATCTCACGGATCACACGGTCAGGAAGCGTCTCTGTGATTGCGGGTTGAACCGCTGAAATCACGTTGCGGATCAACTTGGCCAAACCTTGGCTGTGCAAGCCCTGACGTCCCAAGCGCTCCGTACTCGAATACACCGGATGCAAGCCATTCCCTTTTCGATTTTCGAAATGAGAGAACAACTCGACCTCGGGATGTGCGATGTTCCATTTGCCTTTGTACAAATTGGGCTTCCCGTAAACCACAACCTGCTTTTGTACGGGCAGATTCCTAATAATCCATTGAGCCCCGCGAAACCATTGCAGCTCCATGGTGGCCTCCCCGTCATCAAATACAGCAATCACACGACTCCCACGACCGCCACGTACCTCTTTCGCCTGCGTGATGACACCCAACATTTGAACTGCCGTGTGCTCGCCATGAATTCCGGAAATCTTATGAAACTCACTTCTATCCTCATACCTGAAAGGCAAATGCAGGATCAAATCCATGCATGTTTTGATACCCAACTCTGAAACAAGGGCGTCGGACCTTTTGGGCCCGACGCCTTTGAGAAATTCGACAGGAGTGGATGGGAGAACCTCAGCCATTGCTACGTCTCCGGCCTAGTTAGACCAACATCAAAACCGGATTCTCCAAGTTTTTCTTGACTTCATTCAAGAAGGCTGCCCCTGTGGCGCCGTCCACCACGCGGTGGTCGCAACTGAGGGTCACCTTCATGGTGTGACCAGGAATCACAGAGCCGTCTCTCACCACAGGTACACTCTGAATGCCCCCGACAGCAAGAATACATGCATCTGGTGGATTGATGATCGCCGTGAAATCTTCAATGCCAAACATGCCCAAGTTTGAAATGGTGAAGGTGTTGCCCTCCCAATCGCTTGGCTGAAGTTTCTTGTCTTTTGCTTTTTGCGCAAACTCTCGAACTTCCACACCAATCTCGCCAAACGACTTGGCATTGGCGTGCCTAACCACAGGCACGAGCAATCCGTCTTCAACGGCCACGGCCACACCGATGTGGACGTGTTCATTGAAACGAATGCGGTCATCCAGCCAACTGCTGTTGACTGCAGGATGGTTCTTCAGTGCCACGGCCACAGCCTTTACCACCATGTCGTTGAAGCTCACTTTGTAAGGTCCGCGTTCATTGATGGCCTGCCGGGCTGTCATCGCGGCATCCATGTCAATGGTCAAGCTCAAGTAGAAATGTGGTGCAGTGAATTTGCTTTCTGCCAAGCGACGCGCAATTGTCTTTCGCATCTGAGACACTTCCATTTCTGTAAAACGCTCAACCGCCGAAGCCGCACTCGTAACACCTCCAACAAATGCTTCAACGTCGCGCTTGACGATGCGGCCACCTTCACCAGATCCAGGAATCAATCCCAAGCTCAGTCCTCGCTCTTCTGCCAGTCGCTTGGCCAGAGGAGACGCTTTCACCCGGCCATTGGATGCCTGAGGGGCAGGGGCGGGAGCAGGATCTGGTACCGACATCACAACAGGAGCTGGAGCTTTCGTCGTAGAGGCTGGATTTGCCACAGGTACCGGAGCTGGAGCGGGGGCAGGAGCTTCCGCGGAGGCAGGGGCCTCAGCAGGGGCATTTGCCTCCGGTTCTTTTTCAGCAGGAGCCGCTGCAGAGGCAAGCAGGTCGGTGATGTCCTCTCCTTTGTCGCCAAGCACACATAAAACGCTGTCAACAGGTGCCGTACCGCCTTTGTCCACTCCGATGTGAAGCAAGAATCCATCTTGGAAAGACTCAAACTCCATGGTGGCCTTGTCCGTTTCAATCTCGGCGAGCAACTCACCGCTTTCTACTTCATCACCTATTTTTTTGTGCCACTCTGCAACCACGCCTTCGGTCATGGTGTCACTGAGTTTGGGCATGCGGATAATTTCAGCCATGTCAATCGTTCACGAAAGGGTAATCAGATTGCAAATACACATCTTCGTAGAGTTCTGAGGCATCAGGCAGAGGGCTATCCTCCGCAAATTTGATGCAATCCTCCACTTGGGCTTTCACTTCTTTTTCTATGGCCTTCAACTCTTCCTCAGTATGCCATTTGTTGTCGAGAATGACGTCTCGAACATGCAAAATGGGGTCTCGTTCCACGTAGCTCGCAACTTCATCTTTGGTGCGGTACTTCTGCGGGTCACTCATGGAGTGTCCTTTGTAGCGATAAGTACGAATATCCAAAAGCGTCGGACCCTCACCTTTCCGGCATCGTTCTGCTGCCGCTGCGATCGCATCTCGCACCGCTTCAGGACTCATTCCATCTACAGTTTCTGATGGCATTTCGTAACTCGCGCCTAACGTCTTCAGATCTGTCACATTGGAGGTCCTCTCCACGGAGGTCCCCATGGCGTACTGGTTGTTTTCGATGATGAAAATGACGGGGAGTTTCCAAGTCATCGCCATGTTAAAGGTTTCATGAAGCATCCCCTGACGAGCTGCACCGTCGCCCATGAAACACACAGTAATGTGGTCTTCTTTGCGGTACTTGTCTGCAAATGCGATGCCCGCACCGAGACCAATTTGTCCTCCCACAATGCCGTGTCCTCCGAACAAATTACGCTCTTTGTCAAACATGTGCATCGATCCTCCCTTGCCCTTGCTCAGTCCAGTTTTGCGCCCATACATCTCTGCCATCACGAATTTGGGATCCGTGCCAAGAACAATTGGGTGGGCGTGGTCACGGTAGGCCGTAATAACACGGTCTGTGGGACGGATGGCCTCGCGCATCCCCGAAAGCACGGCCTCTTGACCAATGTACAAGTGGCAAAAGCCTCCAAACTTTTGTTGGATGTAGAGCTGGCCGCATCGTTCCTCAAATTTCCGCATGAGATACATCTCACGGAACCAGCGGGTGTAAGTGTCTTTATTCAGACCTTTTCCTTTCTTCTTCGCAGCGGGCTTTCGGCCTGCTTTTCTCGGCTTTTTGGCCGCTGCGGTCGCAGTAGGTTGAGAAGTTGCCATCACATGTGATTTAACGCCCAAATATAGCGTTCAGCCTGACCTCTGCACCCAACAAAAACCTTGGCGCGCATTCAAACCCGTTCAGGCCACATTTTTTCAGTGCGAGAAGGGACATTTTGAGGATGTTTTCCATCATCCTATGTGGCTGTGTTGCAACATTGCTCTTGCCAAGCGTTGTACCTTCATCTTTCCTTTTGCATCACCTTCCTGAACTCGAACATTTGTCTATTCAGCTGAATCAACTTCTTCGCAGCCGAAGTCCACTTGGACTTGAGGCCATCGACGACGTCGCTCTAATGGACCGGTTTGATTCCAAATACGTCGTACCCCAGGCTTGGCTTAAAAATCTCGTCGAAATCCTCGAAGAACACGCTGTCCTCACCATTCAGAATCAGGTGTCCACACTTTACAACAACCTGTATTTCGACACTCCAAACGGGCAATGCTTGGAAGACCACACACGGGGAAAGACTGTCCGCTACAAGGTTCGCATCCGCCATTACGAAAACACGGGAATCGCCTTCTTGGAGGTCAAATTGCGCGATGTTCACAGCAAAACCGTAAAACACCGCATTGGACGCGTCTCAAATTGCGCTTGGGATTCACCGTTAACGGAAAGGGAAAAACAGTTTTTGGCAAAGCACATTCCATTCGCCCGTGATTTGGCTCCAACACTGGAAAGCTCATTTGAGCGATTCACATTGATTCACGTGAATCAAGGAGAACGAATCACGTTTGACCAAAAACTCCAATTCAAGGCACCAACGATGTCAGGAGGTGCTGCCAGTGACTGGATCAATCCAGTCCGTAGCTTGGCTGTTGTCGAGTGGAAGCAGCGCAGCATCAATCATCAGGGGAAACTGATTCAGGCCATTCGAGCCCAGGAAGGTCGACGCGGATTGTTGGGGCGCAACATTCGACTGTCAAAATTTGTACTGGGACACGCCCACGTCTACCCCGACAGGAATTTGAAAAACTATCGGTCCGCAATCCGCCATGTCATTCGCGCTGAACATTACGCTTCAAGCCCGAACTTCGCGCCGCAATCCATTTTGAGATGACCAAATCCCTGATCGCAATCCTATGTTCTGCTCTGCCCGGTGCAGGTTGGGAATCCCTACTCGGGTTGTTCGCATTCAACCTCGTCTCTTCTCTCGTGGTGGTGCGATTGATTTATCACATGGCCTCCAAACGACGAGACTTTGTGTTCACATTTATGTTGGTGTCCACGGCCGTTTTTCTCCTGTGTCGCCTTTTGGCAGCGGTGGAAATCGACCTCGCTTTTGCACTTGGCCTGTTTGCCATTTTTGGCATCATTCGATACCGGACAAACACAGTGCCTATCCGGGAAATGACGTATCTGTTCATTGTCATCACCTTGGCGGTGATCAATGCTCTGGCACCTCTCGCTGCCACGTGGATAGAGGTCGCGTTGGCCAATGCATTGATTTGGGTTCTCTCATTCGTTTTAGAGCGGTTGTGGTTTGTAGAACACCTGGCAACCAAAATGATCATTTACGACCGCATCGAATTGCTCCATGCCGGACGCCGCCAGGAATTGATTGCAGACCTCGAACAAAGGACGGGAGTGACCATAGTCCACCTGGAGATTGGCAAGGTGGATCTGCTCAGAGACACGGCAAATCTGAAGATTCACTTCTCGGCTGACCAAGAGCCAGACCATTTTGAGGAAACTCAGTCCTGAGCTTGGAGAAGGACCACCGCGTGAGCGCTCAGACCTTTTCCCATTCCTACAAAACCAAGCTTTTCGGTCGTTGTGGCTTTGACCCCGACACACCCGATGTCGACCTCTAAAATCTCTGCAATGCATTCTCGCATGGCCGGAATGTGAGGCTTGAGTTTCGGTTCTTGCAAACACACCGTCGAGTCGAGATTGACCACTCTAAATCCTTCAGCTTGCACCAGCTTGAGTGTATCTCTCAGCAAAATTTTGCTGTCAATTCCTTTGTAAGCAGGGTCAGTGTCGGGAAAATGGGTGCCTATGTCGCCCAATGCCAACGCTCCAAGCATTGCATCACAAATCACATGAAGAAGCACATCCGCATCGCTGTGGCCTAACGAACCTTTGTCATACGGAATGGTCAATCCACCAATGGCGAGGGTCTCGCCTTCTGCAAGCTGATGAACATCATATCCGTGGCCAATCCGCAAGCTCATTCTTCGCCATTGACGTAGTCAGCCAAATCCGAAAATTGCAAGCGCAACGAAAATCTGAGCGTGTTCGCAAGAGGATTTTGTTGCGTTGTGCTTATAAGATAGCTCAAATCCACGGTAAATACCGTGTACTTCACACCAGCACCAAGGGTCACGAACTGACGGTTGCCTTTGCTAAAGTGCTCGAAGAAGTATCCTGTGCGAAATGCAAAGACATCGGCAAAATTGTACTCCAGCCCCGCGCCGAGATTGACTTCTCGCAACTCCTCTTTCAGGCGACTCCCCTGAAGCACATTGGCTTCGCCCTCGCTGTCAAAAGTCACAATGCCCGGAGCGTCGTAAAAACTCTGGACAATTCCCGTCGCTACCCCCACATTGGGATCCATGCCACTGATGATTTGTGATGGATCATCCAAAGCATAGATGGGTTGAGTAGGAACCAACAACTTGTTGGCGTCCATCGCCAATGTCAGGCTGTTGTAATCGTCAAATTTGGTTTCATATGCAGCTCCAATACGCAAATTGCTCGGGATAAAATCTCGAGCAGCGGTCTCTGTGTAAGACATTTTTGCCCCCAAATTGCTCATGTTCAATCCCAAGCTGAATGTACCATCCTTCTCTCCCCAATCAGCTTGATCGTTCACGTAATACATGCTCAAATCCGCAGCCACCGAAATACCAGGACGACTTTCAGCACCCTGAACCGCTGTCCCTCCGGTCAGATTGCTGTGAATGAACCGAGCAGAAAATCCACCACTGAAACGATCGGAGAACTTTTGGGAGAATCCACCATCCAAGCTGAGTTCGGCCGGTTGAAAATCACGAATGGTTGTCCCCACCTCGTCGGTAAAGGTGATGTTGCCCAAGCTGAAGTATCGCAGAGCCACACCAAATGCCTGTCGTTTGTTCAACCGACGTACTGAACTGACGTATGCCAAATTCATGTCATCTACGAGCGCACGCAACCAAGGGGCATAGTTTAAGCTCATCTCCACCTCATTGGTTGAAAAGGCCATTTTTGCTGGATTCCAATGCATGCTGTTGGCATCGGGAGACAGGGCCACCCCAACATCACCCATGGCTCCGGATCGGGAATCTGGGGCAATCATCAGAAACGGCACAGCCGTGGTAATGGTGTTGAGTTGGAGCAGTTGTGTTGGGTCATCTTCCACAATTTGACCCCAAATTTTTGACGGGGAACAAACAGTCAGAACTGCGAGGACAATCGTGGT
>DCBH01000003.1 GCA_002313415.1 Flavobacteriales bacterium UBA1112 | reverse complement strand
GGCCCGGCAACTCGAGATCGCGTGCCCGAGCATTCCCACCTATGAAATAAGCCACAACCACACTTTGATTCCACCACCCGATTTCATTTGGATTTCGGGTTGACGAACGTCGCAAGATTCTTCTCGAACGCAGGATGGAAAAGAGTCGAAGATAGAATGCACCATGCGCTCGCCCGACAGCCAAAAAGTGGCGCCATTCTCCTGTTGCGAGATGTTTCCAAGCAGCAAGGCCATCAAGAGTCATTCTCCGAAACATGAACGCCGGCCAAAACCCATCGCGATTTTTGAGCATCACAATGAGGTTGTTTCGAAAATTTAGATAGGTCTTGAATGGACTTTTGGTTTGCAACGTGCCGCCACCGAGATGCCTCACACGAACTGAGCCCACACAGCCAACGCGTTTGCCCTCGTTTTTCAATCTCCAACACAAGTCAATTTCTTCCATATGAGCAAACAAGGAACCATCAAATCCACCTGAATCACACCATGCTGATTTTCGAATGAAAAAACACGCGCCTGAGGCCCAAAAAACCTCCCGGTTTTGAGTCAACCAATCATCCACGGGTTCAACACTTTGAAACAACCGACCCAGGCAAAAAGGATAACCATCCTTGTCCATCCACCCGCCCGCTGCGCCAGCGTGATCACACATGCTTGGACGTTCGTCTTGAACCATCAGTGGGCTTGCAACATCCCAGTCTCGTGAATCCATCACTTTCAATACAGGCTCAATCCAAGGACCATCCAAACGAACATCTGAATTAAGCAGCACGTACATGTCAGCTTCAATGTGCGCCAAGCCACGATTGTAACCCTCAGCAAAGCCGTGATTTTGATTGAGCTCTACAACCTGAATCCGATCGCCATGATGAGTTTTTAGCCAAGCCACACTCTCATCTGAACTGCCATTGTCAACCACCCAAACCTGTGAATCCAAGGGAGTATGTGTCAAAACGCTTGGCAAATACGTTTCAAGATGATTGCGACCATTCCAATTCAAAATGACCACAGCAACATCAGAAGGCGCAATGGCACTCATTATCTTGGATTGTAAAACAAATCTTCAGGTTCTTCCCCAGAAAAGGTGTCTCTAGGGTTGAGACGATTCTCCATGGATTGCGTCACTTTGACCGTATTTTCCCGAGAACGCAGTTGGGACAACCAATCGTCGTTTTGACGTTCTCCGAGCATGTCACTGTGGAGCAACTCAAAGCACTCTCCAACCACATGTGGCGCAAAAAAGAGAAACCGTCTGTTGTTGAAACGCCCTGCTTTGTGATAATGCCAAATTTCATAGGGGTAGTAATCCGTCTCATGGTGACGTTTTACCACCGTATTGGGCTTGCCAAACCGGAGGTAAATGTTGCCCATTTCCGTCAAACTGCCTTGACCGTATTTGCATTGGCCGTACTTGTCGTCCACAAAAGCAATTCGCTCGATGTATTGAGCCAACTTCGCCTCTGCCTCCGGCACGGATGCGCTTCTATCTAACCAAAATCCCGACAGATACTGCTTCATTTGACTCATGTCTGCAGCAGGGATTAAAACTTCTTGAATGGTGTTTTGCTCATTGGTTCTGGCAAAGGGCAGGTGATCTTCAAGCAACTTGATCACCATGTTCAATTCGGTGTAGTTCGCCAAAGAGGGAAGAAGTGTTGACTTTCGAATTACCCGGCCATTCACCTCGTCCCTACCTCCAAGTTCCCGTCGATTTCCCAACAACACATCACGAGAGACCACCACATTCCCTTCCCGCGTTTGAGCCTCCATTTTGATCAAGGGATGATTGGGGACTGGTGCGGTTGGCGTACAAGGCAACACCTCAAATATGGGAACGATGGAGGAGCATTTTTTACGGACATAACGTGTTGCTTTGGGATTCCAATCTCCATCTTCGTTCGCCCATCCAAACTTGAAAAGGAACAAGGAATCCAACGGAATTACGTCCTTTAAACCATGCAGCTCCACATAAAACCTGGCAGATGACGCATCGATGGGAATGACATTTCCAACTTGCGGAATCAAATCTAAACCGCTGTGTACCATACTGGCTTGACTCAAATCAGACTCCGGGGCGTGCGTATTTACAATCATCACATCAGTAAATTCAGGAACGCCTCCCAACGGGACGCGTATATCTGCTTGGTGTGACCAGATGGCGCGCTTTTTTTGCTCAACCAGCCATTCAATTCGCACGCCACCTGAGGGTACAGCAAGTCTTGCGACGTGCACGTGGCGCAAATCCGCAGAATCTTGTACAATCGGGCGAGCCAACAATTGATCTTTTTGATAAGACACAATGTCTTCACCAAGAATGGCCAACATGGTCAATGTGAGACTGTCTGATGGTGTTTGAATTGTAGATGTCCAAGCCGTTTGAATCTCTGCATATGCTTGACCGTCTGGCAGCCGCTGAATCAACACATCACCAGACCATTCGTGTTGCGCACATAGACTGCCAAATGACCAACAACCAAATACCAGCAAAAACATCTTCTCGGTAAAACACCGTTCGTGAATGTCTAAAAATTGCGCAAGGAGAGTTGAACCGAGCATTCGTGTGTTTGAAAGAAAACTGAACTCAATCAATGATGACTGCCAAATTAGCGCGGAAGCTCGGATTGCCATTGACTTTTTGCGGCAACCACGTGTCGACAACCACATGATGTATACCTAAAGAAAAACGCCCACATATCCTGCGGGCGTTTATTTCGAGCGGAGGCTGAGGGATTCGAACCCCCGGTACCTTGCGGCACGCCGGTTTTCAAGACCGGTGCAATCGACCAACTCTGCCAAACCTCCAGGACCGCAAAAGTAAAGCACTCCATTCAAAAACGAACAACACCAATGTTTTTCGCCAATGAGTCAAAACTGTTTTTCACCCCCTATTGAATGATAATATACATTATGGTAAGTGATAAAGGAAATGACTCTTTCATCTCCGCATCACTGTCCTCCTGTGGCTGCCTTGATCTTACCAGTTAAATCCAACATTTTTTCGTCATCTCCAGTTCGAGCATAAATGTCTCTCAACGAACGCATTGTCTCTAAATCATCTTCATCTGCCAAATGTGCTGCTTCGAGATATGGTTTGGCAGTCATAAACAATGCCTTTGCATCGTCTTCAATCTGCTTCTGGTTCTGTGATTCCGACTTGGTCATCCGCGGCTTCCACATGTCATTCGCCTCATTGATTCCCTGAACAGCTTGGTTGAAGTACAACGCACCAAGATTGTAATTGGCGTCAAAATAATCTGCCTTGATCTCAAGCGCCTTTTTGTACGCGTCGATGGCTTCATCCACATTTCCAAGGTTATCCAACACGCTGCCCAAACTGAACCACAAAATCTCGTTCGTCGGATCTTGTTCCGCTGCAAGGGCCAAATTCTCTTTTGCCTTGTCAAATTCCTCGTTCG
>DCBH01000100.1:50388-50834 GCA_002313415.1 Flavobacteriales bacterium UBA1112 | reverse complement strand
TGACCCCATGAACAAACGACTCCACGCCGTATTAAAATACCTCTACGCCTTCTTTCTGTTGGCTTCAGGCCTGAAGCACCTCTACAATGTCTTTTTGGCCGACCCCACCATCATGGCCACAGGCTACCCCGAACCTGAGGCCACCGCATTCGTGATGGCCATGTTGGAGACCCAATTCCTCCTCCCCTTCATCTGCGCTGTGAAGCTGATGGCTGCCGTGCTTCTCGTCCTCCCGGGCCGCGAACAGCTTGGCACCCTCATGGCCTTTCCTTATGCCCTCGGGATGCTGATGTGGGGAATTTTCATGGTGCCTAGCCACCTGCTCATCATGTCGCTGATTTTCTCCCTGAACTCCGCATTGGTCTTTGCCAATTGGCAACACTACAAGGGGCTGCTCAAGGCCTGAGGCACTGCGCCCAAACCTGCCGGCCCCGACTCAACCAAGG
>DCBH01000100.1:11547-50059 GCA_002313415.1 Flavobacteriales bacterium UBA1112 | reverse complement strand
CAACCAAGGCCCAACCAAAAAGCCCCCGCCTGAATCAGGCGAGGGGCTTTTTGCCTGACTTCAGTCAAGCCGATGTCGCAACGCTAATCAGTTGCAAGCTGTACCAAATGCCGAAAGCACAAGAAGGACGTCGGTCACGTTGGTCGATCCATCGCCGTTGATGTCCATGGAACATTTGGTTTCACAACCAAATTCACTCAACACATTCAACACGTCTGACACCGACACCAAGCCATCGCCGTCCATGTCTCCTGGACACGGCTGGTCACTTTGCTCCTGACAAGGGTTCTCCAGGTTAATCATTGTCTTCTGCAAGAAGTCGTTGACCACCTCCGTGTAGCCTGAGAGACACACCATGCCATTGGCGCTTCCAATCCAGTACACCCTCAAAAGGGGCACGTATTCGATATTCTTCGGAATGGTGCTGCCATCATAACTCACCGTCATCACCTGCGATCCTCCAGGTGCGTGCGAGGGTACCCCAGCATATGCGCCTTCGACCAAGCTTGCCGTTTGGCTGATTTGCAACCCATCGAATTCAAGTTGATATCCCAAAATCCGAGCGTCTGGATTTTTCACATGAACGTCGAGATACTGCTCATCCCAGTTGACGTCTGCAATGGTCAGGTGAGTCAAGTCAAACGGGTTGGTGATGTCATTCACAGGAAACTCACAATGGCTGTGTACACCTGTCGAGTCGGGATCCGTGTGAGCTTCATTCCACCACTGGCAATCCGCCATAAAAGCTGCATCTGCAACTGTCAGAGCCCCATCTCCATTGATGTCGTTGCAGTTGGCGGGCGTCAAGTCATTGCCTAGGATCCCTTCCACATACATCTCCGCGTCCGCCAAGTTTTGCGTCAAATCATCATTCAAGTCACCGATGATCGCCACCCCGCCACACTCCCCGTTGCAATCGAGCAAGGCGGTCCCAAATTGGTCGCCGGCGCAATCCGTAAACGTCGGACAATCTGTGAGAATGATGGTCTCGAGATCTCCTCCCGAGCGATCGAGTTCGATGCAAACCACTGCCCAATTGTTTTCAGTGTTGGTTTCGTATCGCCCCAAGGCGTCTGGATCGTAATCCCAATTCACCCGCACAACCAAGCGGTACTGCCCATCCTCCACATCCGTGACATCAATCCACTGACAACTCAGCCCACTGGAGTAGATGTCGCCACACCCCGCGGCAATGCCCATGTTGGAGCAACCATAGGTGTACGAGCCTCCGTCGCTGCACTCCAAATCCATCACGCAAAATCCGTTCTTAAAACCGATGGGAATCAAAGCACCATCCATGGTATAGAGATCGTATTTCGCATACCCTTGATAATGCCAGTGATTGTGGCAATTGCCCCACTCAAACTGACCTGTTTCCTCAGCTTGCGAAGTGGTGCCTATGTAATAATCGAGTTCGCCAATGTTTTTGATGTGGGTGGTAAATCGGATGAGCTCGCGTTCACCAAATCCATTCAAACAACCCTCTTCGATGTAGCAATCGGTTTGGCTGACGTTCATGGTCGTGCTGTACAGACTGCTTGAGACCACGTCACCCAAAACAATCAAGTCAGGGCCCGTACACGTCGGGTCTCCCTCGTACACGCAAGAGCCATCATCCACTTCTGCTGAGGGGCTGTAGTTGCAGGCGGTGGAGTCCGTGCATCCAGTAGGCTGACCTGCGTAATCAAACGACCAATCAAACCCTCCGCAGCTGCCATCCAACGAAGCAAAACGAATCCAGTACTGTTCCCCGCCCTCCAACAAAATGGTCAGCGTCGCCTCTTCATCACAACCTCCCTGATTGTCATCGTAGTAAATGGACCCTTCGTTGGTGTCGTCGAAATTGCCCATGTTGCAATAGTCGTAGATGTAAAGGGTGGTGTTGCATGCGGCGCCACAAGAGCTAAATTCATACATGCCGTTGGCGGGTGGGGTAAAGGAATACCAAAAATTGTCCCCCGATTGACTGACAACACCATAGTCGCCCTCAGTCAGAATCACAGCATCATTGCACGTGGCACCAGGCGCACAATCAAACTGCACGATGTCCTGTTGACCGTAGTTTCCCCCGGTAGCCACAGCTTCACCATCCAAATACAGTGTGTATGCCCCTTGGCCGTAACCACAACAGATGCCGTCCCCGTAACTGTCGTTGATCACAAACTGGAGGCAGGGGTATTCCTCTGCGTTGTCAATGCAAACCGAGTCAGAGTAAAACGTTCCCGAGGAGTTGTAAGGTCCTCCAGAAAGCAATTCTCCGTTGGCGTTGGACAGGGTCCATGTGATTTCACCTGGATAATTGTCCGTCAAAATTTCCACCACGACCTCCGATTGGCCTTCACCGCATTGGGCAGATGTGTCGAAGTGCAATCCCAAGGTCAGCGAGAAAGCCGCACAGGCCGCAAAGAGTTTCACTGAGTTTGTCATTCGTTCCAGTTTGGTTGTTATCGTCTAAAATTCAGTTGTCTCACTCGATCAGTTGCACGCATCGCCAAAAGCCCCGAGCACAAGCAACATGTCCGCCACGGTCGTCGCACCGTCTCCGTTCACGTCCTCAGGACAAGGTGCCGTGTACATGCACTCCGTTGTCACATTGGCCCAAGGCACGTAATTCAGCGCCTCGGGATCTGTACAGCCTGCAAACTGACAAGAATTGTCGTCTTGCGTTGCGTTGGCATTGTAATTCAACGCGCCCGGATATTGGCACCCCGCGACATTCGTCACCGGGACGTAATCCAGGTTGCGAAATTCCTTGATGATGTTGGGGCCCGACCCTGGGTAGGAAGGTCCATTGAAGGCAAGGTACACCGCTCCTGTCGTTGGATTCACGGCCACATCGCGAATGCGCTGACCGTAGCTCGCAAACCACTGTGTCTCTCCCGTCACAGTCATGCCATCCTCAGACATTGACAGCACGCTCAAGCGCTTGTCATCGAGTGCAAACCCACCCATCACCGACAACAGCAGGCAATTCTGCCATTCTGGAATGGCTGGATGATTGTACCACGTCAACCCATTCACCGCCGCGCAAGGCGAGAACGTGTCAATGGGCTCCACGACATTGTTCGCGGCACAAAAGCTGTTCTCGCTCGAAGTGTTGCACATCCCTTGAACATTGGGCCAGCCATAATTGCGTCCCGGCTGAATGATGTTCACCTCATCGTCGTTGCTCTGTCCGTGCTCAGAACTGTAAATGATGCCGCCCGGGCCCATCGCCAAACCTTGGGGGTTGCGGTGGCCATAGCTGTAGACGTAGCTCCCTGGCGTCGGATTGTCAGCGGGCACAGTCCCATCGAGATTGATTCGTAGGACTTTGCCATTGAGGCTGCTCAAATTTTGACTGTGCGCCCCGGAATCCCCCACATCACCTGTGGTCATCAGCAACGTGTTGTCTGGCAACACCAACAGGCGGCTTCCATTGTGAATGCCCCCAGCGGAAAGGGTCAACAAAATCTCTTCGTTGACCAACGACGAACCGTTCCAATCAAATGCCGAGAGGCGTTCTGTGCCATTCCAAGTCGGGCCCGTGGTGTAGACGATGAACACTTTTGGGGTCGTCTCCCATTCGGGATGCATGGCCATGCCCAGCATCCCGGGCTCACCTGTGCCGTTGTTGGTCACCGACTTGGTCAATACCGTCGACGTCGCACCCGTCTCGGGGTTGATTCGATACACGGTTCCCGGCCTGCTCGTCACCCACAAAAAATCATCTGGACCCCACAGAATTTCCCATGGAAGTTGGATTCCTGATGCCACATTGGTGGCTGTGAGTGTGGTGTTTCCCACTTGAAACGTGTCCTGAGCGCAAATGGGCTCGAGAGAGACAAATGCAGCGATGAGGGCGCCACCAAGGGCAAATTGACGAATCATGAGGCGCGGTTTTTGGTTTTCATAAAGTACGCCAAAACTGAGAGACCGCCTTGAGTGTGGCGAAGTTTCCCACAATGATTGGGTGGTGAACTCGTTGAATTGCAGTCGAAATGCCTTGTCATCTCGGTGCATCTTTGAGTGAACGGTGCTCTGCGCACGTGTCATGTCGTCCGTCTACGAACTTCGTCCCTTGAAACCCCATCGTCATGCCTGAAATGTCTCAAAAAACCTGGCTCATCGTCGTCGCCACACTCGCACTTGCGGTCGGGTATTTGGGCTTTCAATTGTCGGCGCGCAACACGGCCATTCGCGCCTTGAACAGCGACAAGGCCGGGCTTACTCTGGAGAAAGATCAGCTCATCTTGGACCTGGAAAAAATGCGCTTCTCCTACGATACGCTTGAAACGGAAAACAGCATGATGGTGGCCGAACTCGCTGCTCAGCAAGAGCGCATTGACGGTTTGCTTACCAAAGTAAAAAATGGATACTGGGAGGTTGCCAAACTGAAAAAAGAAGCTGAGACCCTGCGCAGCATCATGAAAGGATACATCGGAACCATCGACTCCCTCAATCAGATGAACTTGGCACTGCTCGACGAGAACCTGGCCATGAAGGAGCAGATGGAAGCCGTGTCACAGGAAAACGCAACCCTTGTAGAGCGCCAGGAGAACATGGAAGACATGTTGGAAGCTGGGCAAACCCTGCAAGTTGCCGAATTCAACCCGACGGGAGTTCGTGTGCTTTCCTCCGGACGTCAGCGAGACACAGACCGCGCAGACCGCAGCGACATGCTCCGCGTGTGCTTCACCATACTTGAAAACCGCATCGCGCCAGTGGGCGACAAAACATTGCATTTGAGGATCACCGACGACGAGGGAGCCGTGCTTCCAAATTCGGAAGGCAACGACGACTTCAGTGCGTCGCGAACGATTGACTATGCCCGCGAACGGCTTGATGCATGCGTGTTTTACGAATATCCCAACGACAACGTCCTCGAGCCCTATCGCCCGGGAACGTATCTCGTGGAAATTCTTGAGGGTGCCACGGTCATCGGCAAGACAGACCTCGTGTTGCGCTGACTTACGGACCGTGAGTCAACTCCCGAGTGTCATTGCTGAATTGCGCTGATTTACAAGCCAAAATGTGGCGAACATTGCGTCATGGTTTTGGAAAGCCGCACCCGGACCGGACAACTCGGAGAGGATTTTGCAGTGACGCGAATGGAAGACCGTGGTCACCGCATATTGGAGCGCAATTGGCGGTGGCATCGCTGTGAGATTGATGTGATTTCCACCCTTGCAGGGCAAATCATCTTCCACGAGGTCAAATGCCGGACCGGGTGCGTTGTTCCATCCGATTCACTGAAGACAACGCCGCAGCTTCCCTCACTAGGCCAACAACAACGAATTGTGCGCGCTGCCCACGCTTACATCAAGCAAAATGGCTTTCGAGACATCGATTGTCGATTTGACCTTTGGTGGGTGATGATTGAGCCGGGGGGCTTGCCACGCGTAAGTCACCTAACCTCTGCGTTCGATGGATTTTCCCGACCAAAGCCTCGCAGCACTTTATGGTGTGCCCTGCGGTGACCTCGTTCCGCGACGTACCTTTGCGTCATCATGAAACAGAACCCTGACCAAGGCCGCCGAGGAGGCGCCCGCAAGGGAAGTGCTGGCCGACGAAGTGGCAGCGCGAAATCTCCCAAAGCGCGTGGTGGACAACGCTCATCCGTGTCTCGCCCCGGGGGCAAATTCGCGGGACGCAGAGGACCCCAAAAGCCCAAGCTCAATTTTGCTCCCGTGCCAGACTCCACCGCAACCATGCGCCTCAACCGTTACATCGCACAAGCTGGCGTATGCTCACGGCGCGAAGCTGACGTGATGATTGGTGCTGGAGTGGTCAGCGTCAATGACAAAGTCATCACCGAGCTCGGATTCAAGGTGGACCCTGTGAATGACCTCGTTCGCGTAGAAGGCGACACCATTCGCCCTGAAACCATGCGCTATGTTTTGGTCAACAAACCCAAAAACTTCCTCGGCATCGAGAACGACCCAAGCGGTCGTCGAAGCGTAGGAGACCTCATCAAAAAGGCCTGCAAGGAAAGGATATACCCCGTGGACCGAATCGAAAAAGAAAGCACAGGTCTCATTCTTTTCACCAATGACGGGGAATTGGCCAAGCGCCTCAACCATCCCAAGGTGGGGCTCCGCGAGCTTTATCACATCACCTTGGCCAAGAAAGCCAAACCCGAGGAACTTGAGAAAATGCTAGAGGGGTTTGTGCTGGACCAAGGGTTCGTCAAAGCGAAAGAGGTGGCATTTGTCAAAAACGACCCTCATGAAATTGGGATGGAAATCCACAGCAATCGAAGCCGAA
Source organism: Flavobacteriales bacterium UBA1112 (assembly GCA_002313415.1). Classification (GTDB taxonomy): domain Bacteria; phylum Bacteroidota; class Bacteroidia; order Flavobacteriales_D; family Sanyastnellaceae; genus UBA11663. Next base: position 43,813 of record DCBH01000100.1, on the reverse strand, counting down.
TCGTCCGTCGCATGTGGGAATACCTCGGCCACAAAGTCGTCAAAGTAGACCGGGTCGTTTATGGTTCATTAACCAAGAAAGATTTGCCCCGAGGACATTGGCGACACTTGACAAAGGAAGAGTTGAACATGCTCCGCATGACCACGTAAGTGCTCTTAAATTGGAAATCATGAAGGACAGCTTGGTCATCATTCCGACGTACAACGAGTGCGAAAATGTGGTTCGCATGATCGACACTGTTGTGGGTCTGGAATACCCCTTCGACCTGCTTGTCGTGGATGACGGATCGCCCGACGGCACGGCCATGTTGGTCAAGCAATGTCAAACCAAGTACCCCAACAGAGTTCACTTGCTGGAGCGAAAAGGGAAGCTCGGCCTCGGAACAGCTTACATCGCGGGATTTAGATGGGCACTGGAACAGGGTTATGACTTTGTGTTTGAAATGGATTGCGACTTTTCCCACGACCCCAACGACTTGGTTCGGTTGCGCATTCCGTGCTCCGAGGGAGGTGCTGGCATGTCGGTCGGATCGCGATATGTGAAAGGAGGAGGCGTGGCCAATTGGCCCATCAATCGCAAGATTCTGAGTTACGGAGCCTCGATTTACGTCAATGCCATCCTTGGACTGGGAGTCAGAGACAGCACAGCCGGTTTTGTCTGCTACCGACGCGAAACTTTGCAAGCCATCCAGCTTGATTCCGTCCAATTTGTCGGATATGCATTCCAAATCGAAATGAAACTTCGGGCCAAGCGCAATGGTTTTGTCGTGAAAGAAGTGCCCATCACGTTCGTCGATCGAGAGCTTGGGACGTCCAAAATGAGCATGAACATTTTTCGCGAGGCACTTCTCGGAGTCCTGCAAATGCGGTTCAACAAAATCTTTTTCCCGAAACCCTCTTAACCCACCCGCGCCATCTCCTCCCGTTCCATGAGTCAAGCCACCCTCTTTCGCAATGCCCATGTCGTCAATGACGGATCCGTCAAGGTTCAAGATGTCCTCATCGACGGTGAGCACATCGTAGCTGTAGGTGTCAACCTGGCGGAACAAGGCGACGATGCGCACGTGAAAGCCGTTGCAAGCGCTGCAGAAAAGAAAGACTGCACAGGATTTTGGTTGATGCCTGGTTGCATTGATGATCAAGTGCACTTTCGTGAACCAGGATTGACACACAAGGCAGAAATCGCCACCGAGTCTGCAGCCGCGGCGGCTGGAGGAATCACCTCATTCATGGAGATGCCCAACACCGTGCCACAAGCCCTAACCCAGAGTCTGCTTGAAGACAAGTACAACCGCGCCGCCGAAGTCAGCCCCGTGAATTACAGCTTCTTCATGGGCGCGAGCAATCACAACCTCGACGAAGTGCTCAAGACCAATCCGCAGAAAGTCTGTGGCATCAAAGTCTTCATGGGATCTTCAACGGGAGATATGCTCGTCGACGAATCTGACGTGCTCGAAGGAATTTTCAAAGAGGCACCAACACTCGTGGCTACCCATTGTGAAGATGAGGCAACCGTTCGTGCCAATTCTGCCGCGGCTCGAGCGCGTTTTGGGGAAACCGTTCCCATCTCACACCACCCCCTGATTCGAAGTGCGGAGGCGTGCTACAGAAGTTCTTCTCAAGCCGTGGAGTTGGCCACCAAACTTGGCACCCAATTGCACATCTTGCACATCAGCACTGCCCGAGAACTCGACCTTTTTGACAACACCAAAGAACTGGAGGACAAGCGCATTACAGCGGAGGCCTGCATCCACCACTTGTGGTTTAGCGACGCCGATTATGAAAGCAAAGGCACGCACATCAAGTGGAATCCCGCTGTGAAGACAGCTGAGGATCGCGAGCACATCAGGGCAGCCATTCTTGATGGACGCATTGACGTGGTCGCCACAGACCATGCACCGCACACCAAGGATGAGAAAAACCGAAGTTACTTCCTTGCACCGTCAGGCGGCCCGCTCGTGCAACACGCCCTCGTGGCCATGCTCGACCTCGTGCACAATGGACTCCTTTCAATAGAAAAAGTCGCAGACTTAATGGCACATCGCGTCTCGCGTTTGTTCCGCATGCAAAACCGTGGTTTCATCCGTCCCGGGATGAAGGCCGACTTGGTCTTGGTTCACCCCAATGACCCTTGGACTGTCCGCGAAGACAACGTCATGTCCAAATGCGGATGGTCGCCCTTCACTGGACATGTTTTCAAAAGCCGAGTGCACGAAACTTGGGTCAACGGCAAGTGCGTTTGGAATGGTCGACAAATCCTGACATCTCATGGAAATCATGCAGGCCAGCGCCTCACCTTCAATCGATAAGGTTTGTCTCAGTCCGAGTGTTGCGTTGTGGTGGGGAATGCTCCTCTTTGCCGCTTTGAGCTGCAGCCCAAGCCCCGTGGGTGGTGATGCCCACCCGAAACCCCCAGAGGGATTGCTCTCGCGAGACGAATTCATTCTCGTATTGACCGAGATTCAGGTCGTCGAAGCTGTGGCCGACAAGCGACTGTATCGCAACGACAACGAACGTCAAAGACTGGCAGAAGCGTACAATGATGTTTGGGCTAGAACTGGTGTAAGTGCCGCCACATTCGATTCAAGTTACACATGGTGGTGGGGCCACCCCGAGGCCATGACTGGTGTGCTTCACGATGTGGTTGACGCTTTGAAAGACTTGGAGGTAAAAAGCAACCAGGAGAAACCTTTTCGAAGCCCAAATAAAGCTCACGAACCGCATTGACGACGATACGCTTGCACCGTTGATTCGATGACTTTATTTATGGGTGTGTAATCCCAATCTTGACCCATTTCGGCGAGGGTCCGCTTGATTTTTGATCCATCAAATCGCTGGTGCTCACTGCCACTTGCCAAACTTTCACGAGTAATCATTGACTTGTGGCCTGTGATGCGTTCGGTCAGCCACACGAAGCGCCAGACCAAGCCCGCAACCCATGGCTTGACCGCACGGGTGGGTCCAGTTCGGTCGAGAGCTGACGCAATCGCAGTCATGACATCGAGATGAGTGCGGTGCTCTGCACAAAGCACAAAGCGCTCACCACGCACCTCACTTGCTCCCAATCGCACGCATACTTCCGCCACGTCTTCAGCACCTACATATCCTCCGCTTCCTTCTGGATACCATGACAGCCCACGATCGAGCACCCGAAACAAGGCAGAAGAACTGCTTCGAAAATCGCCTTGGCCCAAAATGACCGTTGGATTGACCACCACCAACCCGTCTGACAAGCCCTCCGCTGCCCCGCGAAAGGCTTCCATCTCTGCGCGATGTTTGGAGCGCGCATACGCCGAAGTCCCGGGTTGTTCTTCAAACAGCGTGGATTCGTCCGCAGGAACTCCTGATTTGCGCCCAAGGGCAGCTACGCTGCTCACGTGAATCAACCGTGGGGTACCCAAGTGAAGCATGGCATTGACCAAGTTGGCGGTGCCCTCTGCATTGACTTGGCGCAAAGCGTCCCTGTCCGACGAGTGGAAAGACACAAGGGCTGCACAATGAAACACACGCGCCACCCCCTCAAGGGCATCTTCCAACGATGACTGGTTTGTCAAATCTCCTTCCACCCATTGCAACCTCGTCACAGCCTCGGGCGCGAACTCCTTGACGATTCGCTCGACCCGTTCACGGTCGGACGATGGTCGATGCAAGGCGCGCACCGTTTGGCCTTTTGCCAGGAGCTTCAAAACCAATGGCGTTCCCACAATCCCCGTTGCACCTGTGACCAAATCCATGCCGCAAAGTACTGCGCGACCTACCTTCGTTCAACGATGGCGACCACCGAGCACATCCAAGCAATCCTCGATCGAATGCCCCAAGAGCCCGGCGTTTATCAGCACTTTGATGGAGACGGTAAATTGCTGTACATCGGCAAGGCCAAAAACCTGAAAAAGCGGGTGGCCAGCTACTTCACCAAACAAGACCACAACGGCAAAACCCGATTGTTGGTGAAAAAGATTCGAAATGTGCAATGGATTGTCACAGCGAGCGAAGCCGATGCCCTGTTGCTCGAAAACAACATGATCAAGGAGCACAAGCCCATCTACAACATCCAGCTCAAAGACGACAAAACATATCCCTTCATCGTTCTGAAAAACGAACGGTTTCCAAGGGTGTTTCCCACCAGACAAGTCCGAAAGGACGGGAGCGAATACTTCGGGCCCTACTCGCATGTCAAAGGGATGCACACTGTAATTCGTTTTGTCAAATCGCTCTACCCACTGATGTGCAATTCGTGTCGAATTGAATCCATCAAAATTCTCAAGCGTGGTGGCGCAATCGAAAAAACGAAGTCTTGTTTAGGTGCTCAGATAGGCACTTGCTGCGGTCCATGCACAACCACAGAAGAGGAGGCGGAATATCACGCACGAGTTGCCTCCATTCGTCACATACTCAAAGGCAACCTCGGCGAAGTCAAAAACGCTTTGAAAAGCAGCATGTTGCAAGCTTCCAATGATTTGCGATTCGAGGAAGCGGAACGACTCAAAATCAAACTTTTGGCCGTCGACAAATTTCAGACCAAAAGCACTGTCGTGCACCCTACAATCTCGGACGTGGAGGTCTACGGCGTGGTCTGCGATGCAAAGTCAGCATTTGTGAACTTCATGCGCATCCACAACGGCGCGGTGGTCCAAGGCCAAACTCTCGAATTTCGGCGACGACTCGAAGAATCCATCCAAGAAATCCTCTCCGCTGCGATTCCACAAATTCGGGACAGATTTGACGTCGCAAGTCGCACCGTGCTTGCCCAGATGGAGGTCGATGTTTTGGGGGCAGAATGCCTTGTCCCTCAACGTGGAGACAAGAAGAAATTGCTCGACATGAGCCTGCGTAATGCACAATTTGCAATGCGTGACCGACACGCTCAAATGGAACAAGTTGACCCTGACGCGGCCAAGGATCGGCTGATGGAAACGATGATGCATGACCTCAGGCTCAAGGAACACCCCGTTCACATGGAGTGCTTTGACAACTCCAACATCCAAGGCACCAACCCTGCTTCTGCTTGCGTGGTCTTCCGAAATGGAAAGCCCGCCAAACGCGACTACCGAAAGTTCAACATTCGTACAGTTCAAGGTCCGGACGATTTCGCAAGCATGAAAGAGGCCGTATACCGTCGCTACAAGCGTTTGCGTGACGAAGGAGAGTCACTCCCCCAAATGGTCATCATTGATGGCGGCAAAGGTCAGCTGTCGCATGCCATGGAAGCCATCGACGAGCTCGGGCTGAGAGGCCAAATCGCCTTTGTCGGCATTGCCAAGCGGCTTGAAGAACTGTATTTTCCGGGAGACAGCGTTCCGATTTACCTCGACAAGCGTTCACCCACCTTGCGTGTGGTGCAACAAATGAGAGACGAAGCGCACCGTTTTTCTTTGGCCCATCACCGAAAGCTTCGAAGCAAAGCCTTCTTGCATTCAGAGTTGGACGACATCCCAGGCGTTGGCCCCAAGACTCGGCAGGTTCTGATGAAAGCCTTTGGCGATGTCAAGACCATTTCTCAGGCCTCGGAACAGGACTTGCGAAGTGTCGTCAACACAAAAGTTGCCGACGCTGTCCGAACGTACTTTCACGGCTCGAAGACTTGACTCAATTGCAATTTCCTCCGAACACGGAAAGGAGCTCAAGCAAGTCTGCCACACTTACAATTGTGTCTCCGTCAACATCACTTTGGCAACCACTCACACATCCGAAGTCCGCGAGCACCAGAAGCAAATCACCTACCGTGATGTTTCCGTCGCCATTTAGATCACCTGCACAAGTATCTGCACAGCTTGCATATTCACACGATCCGTCATCCTCAATGGCTGCAGGGTTAAAGTTGCACGCATCTGGGTCCGTACATTGTGTCACCGTGACATCCACATCCGATCGGTTGCTCACACATTCCACATTGAGGGTGCTTTCGACGTTCCATTCGTAGAAGAAGTAGTAATAGTTCAAACTTGGGCCCGCCGTGCTGTTGGTAATGCTCCCCAAGCTGGCCAAATCATAAGGGTAATTCAGTGTCGATGATGTGCCCTCGCGCCACAATTGGGGATCGTCTGTGGTGCATCGCAACCCGTAATCCGTGCCTGGTTCAAGCTCAAAGTCTACATCGAGCAAGAATTCCCCATCTGTCACCATCACCGTAGACGACCACAACACTTGACCAATGTCATCGATGATCTCAAATCCACGGTCAAACGTCCCGTTGGCATATAGCTTGACATTGACCAAACGCATGGGTTCGAAGACATCAAATTCCAACCAGCGGGCACTGTTGGGGTGATACTGACCCCCCGGTTGGTTCGTCAGTTCACCTCCTGTTCCAACCGGACCGAAGGTGGATTGACTCGACTCAACCCAAAACGTGGTTGACTGTGTAACCTCTGGCAAGTACAAACCGGGGCCCTGTCCAAGAAGCGTGCCTCCCGTCTCAGCATCGTACCAGCGCAAAACTTGTCCCTCTTCCGCCTCCGCAGTGAGCGTCAATGGGCCTGGGAGAGCCATTGTGATATCCGGTGACGTCGTGGGAGGAAGTGTTGGTCCATCAAAGACCTGAACCTCAACCATGTCAGAACTTACCACGTTTCCACATTGGTCCTCAACCTCGACACTGTACGTCCCCGATTCGCCTACCACCAAAGTCGGCGCTGTGGAACCATCGCTCCAAACGTAAGAATCCCCCTCACTTGCGGTCAATGTCCAGGTGCTGCCGGCACAGAGATATTCATCGCCAGTCACAGCCACGGTTGGTGCCACAGATCCATCCAAGATGTCAATCACAATGAGATTGGAAAGACCAGCACACCCTTCACCATTGAATGCGGTCAAGCTGTAAACACCGGCCTGAGAAACTTCCAAGGTGTTGCCCTCTGCAAACCCATCGCTCCACTGATAAGACTCGAATCCGGCAGGTGCAGTGAGCATGGCGGACTCTCCTGGACAGAGCGCGACGTTGGACGCCGTAATCTCGAGAGGCACGGTACAAGGCACTTCCAAAACTGTGTGGTATTGGTCCACATCGGGATTGGTCAACTCTGTGCTCAACCCACTTGGCCAAAAGACAGTCACCGTTTCCACCTCGTCCGAGGCCCCCAGGCCAAAATGACACGAAAAAGTCGAAGTCATGCCATAGCTCTCTCCAGCTCGTACGCTTCGAATTTGTGTTCCAAATGACCCTGTGATTTCTACCGTTGCACCAACGGCATCCCGGTTGGATTGAAAGCCCTCCAATTCAAAGGTGATCCAGTGCTTTCCAGGATTCCCGCTGTTCATCCATAAGACATCGTCGTTCCCATTGTCCGGGTTCACGTAGCCATTGCCGTAACTGGCGTACAAATCAACTTGACCGTCGCGGTTCGCATCGCCTGTGGCAAAACTGTGCATGGTGTCTCCGTACGGAAACATGTTGGGGATGTTCGAGAACGTTTGGTCTCCATTGTTTCGGAAATAGGCATGAGCCCCGCCACTGTACACCAAATCCACAAACCCATCGTTGTCAAAATCCTCGAGCTTGGCTTGCAAGAAAAACCCTGTCACCTCAAGCCCACTTCCTTCAGTAATGTCTGTGAAGTTCCCTGTCCCATCGTTCTCCAACAGCGAAAGCGTCGTGCTGTGGTTGGTCACCAAGCAATCAAAGTCTCCATCGTTGTCGATGTCTGCAAAATCTGCTGTCCAACTTTGCTCGAAAAACACCAACCCCCGTTCTGCCGCCTCCTCTGTGTAATTTCCCTGGCCGTCGTTGACCCAGAGCTGATTCACACGCCGTGGATCTTGGGGGTCATTGACAAATTGGCGGCACTTCGCGATGTACAAATCCAAGTCTCCGTCTCGATCGAAATCGGTCCATACGGAACCGTAATTGCCACTGTGGTCGGTGTTTGGATAACCTCCCGTGTCATAGCTTGTCAGGGACATCATAGATTGGTTGTTGTTCAGCTCTCCAGCCTCGCTGCCCTTCCATAGACGACTCACCGCATCATCGTGACATGCGAACACATCGAGCACCCCGTCTTGGTCGATGTCCGCCATGTTGCAGGCTTGCATGAACATCGACCCATTTCCCAGCGCGGAAAGCGTCGCGTCACCAGGTCCTGTGATGTGCATCAAATGAACTCCATCGTAGGCTCCTCCGCTAAAAACATCTTTATGGCCGTCGTTGTCAAAATCACCCACGCACATCCCCCACTGATTGGAACCAGAGACATTTCCCAAATTGTAACCCTCAAAGTTGCCGTTGGGGGTCTGATAAAGTGTGTGTATCGTTCGGCTTTGATCGAGGATGATCAAATCGTCGAAACTGTCTCCGTCCAAATCAGCGAAACCCACACACCCTCCACTGTTGTATGTTGAGGGCAAAGCCGCATTCCCATTGTAAAATGTTTGGGCTTGGATTGTGGTTGCACATCCCAAACACCCGATTAAGATGCAGAAAGTGCGTTTTGCTGAAAATGCTTTCATGGGTCAGCTGTTTTGATTCTATTTCCCATTGTCAATGGGGTCTGCAAGGATACGAAAGGCCTCTAACTTGAGGATTCTCCTCGGTCATAGAAACTCTTTTTTAGAAATCAAACCGCCCTCCCAAGGCCGGACCGCCCAATGTCCGACATTCCTCGGCAAGGCGTCTGACGAGGTCGGAAGCAGGCTCAAGCGAGTCCAACATGGCGGAAATTTGGCCAATTTCCAATTCTCCCTCCGTCAAGTCTCCTTCAAACATTCCTCTCTTGGCTCTTCCGCGCCCCAACAGCAAATGCAACTCCTCGTCTGTGGCACCGGATTGCTGGGCCTGAATGACCTGTCGGGCAAAATCATTGTGCAAGAGACGCACGGGTGTGATGTTTTTCATTTCAAGACTTGTCGACCCCTCTCCAGCAGCCAAAACCGCTTCTTTGAATGCGCGATGTGCCGAACTCTCTGGCGTCGCCACGAAGCGCGAACCCAGTTGAACAGCCTCCGCGCCAAGCATCATTGCAGCGAGAATTGAACGGCCATCATGCAGACCTCCTGCTGCGATGACCGGAATGTCACACGCATCAGACACTGCTGGAACCAGGCACATCGTCGTGGTCTCTTCTCGCCCGTTGTGCCCTCCGGCCTCAAATCCCTCGGCCACTACCGCATCGACACCTGCGTCTTGTGCTTTCAGTGCAAATTTGACACTGCTTACCACGTGGACCACCTTGATGCCGCGTTCATGCAGGTAACTCGTCCACACTCGAGGGTTCCCCGCGCTGGTAAAAACAATCGGGACTCCCAGTTCCGCGATGCTCGCCATGTGCTCTTCCACGGCTGGATAAAGCAAGGGAACATTGACCGCAAAAGGCTTTCCCGGCACCGCCTTTTTCACCTTCTCAATTTGGTCTCGCAAGACCTTGGGATACATGCTCCCTGCTCCCAAAACGCCGAGTGCTCCAGCTCCGCTGACTGCACTGGCCAACTCCCAACCGCTGCACCATACCATTCCCGCTTGAATGATTGGCAAATCCATCCCCAAGAGGGCGCATACACGGTTGGTTCTATTCATGACCGAAAATTAATCGTTGAATCACTCGGCCTCAAACAATGCCCGGTTTTCCCTGATCAATTGGGGATTCTCCAAAATGCTTTTGTGCTTCTCAACACACGATTTTGACAGCGCAATCCAGCGTTCATCGTCCCAAGTCAACGCTTCACTCAAGCCTTCAGCCCAGGCCGCCTGAGTCAGCGGCAAATCCCAGCCCAAACCGGCCTTTTTCAGGTCACGCCATGGGGTTTTGTCACTGAGCAACACAGGGCGGCCATGGGCCCACGCTTCAACAACCACATGCCCAAAATTTTCATGCCTTGTCGGCATGAGCAAGGCGTGGGATCGGCTCCATATTTTTCCCAATTCATGAGGTGCAATCGCACCCACATGGACCACCTCAACTCCTGGCTTAGACAACAAAACCAGTCGCTTCAGGTATTCCTCATCCTCAGCTAGCCCCACCAATTCAATTCGCAGGCTCTTGCCATTCAGGTTTACCTTTTGAAGAGCTTCAAGTGCGAAATGCAGATTTTTTTTTGGATGAATTCTTCCAACCATGACCCAGGTCATGGCGTCGCTGCTTGTCAATGGCTTGACATTCGCTTCAAACAAGGGGACATTCAATGCAATGTGTGCATTGGCCTTTGGAAAGTGTGCCAAAACCTCCGAGCATTCATTGACGGTGCTTGCATGCCACCGCACATTTCGAAAAAGTCCAAAAACCCGAGCAGCGATGAGAAAAAATTTCTTCCTTCTAGGTTTGATTGAAAGTGCTCCTGCCCCGAGCATCCCTCTTGGCGCCAACACCACTCGAATGCCTAAAGCACGTGCCACCAACATTGGGTACAATGCAAATGGTAGGCTAAACAAACTGTTGATGTAAATCACATCCGGCACCAAATCACTCCCTGAGCCGCCTAATTTCTCATTCCACCACTTCCAGGACACGGAAGAACGGTAAGTCACACGAATGCCATCACGCTCGTGAGGAACATCGGTTTGGATGTCATCCAGAGGCGTTGCGCTTCCTAAGTCGCGATCGCCACAAACAACTTCGAGTTCATGGTCCGTTTCAGCCCTCATCATCTGAAACAGATTGTACACGCTTTGGATGGGGCCCCCCGCTTTGAATGCGGGCGGATACCATTCCACCACGGCCAAAATTCGCAGTGGGCAGTCGCGCTCAATGGGGTCCACTTCACTCAAGCCCATGGCGATCAAGGTACATGCCGAGAACTGCCAAGGCCCAGACTCGACTCCAAGACCAAGTCGGCTCTCCTGCATGAAACGAACGCTCCATCTCCACAACTGCATCTGAGTGCACCCACGACCGGTCCTTCAAACTCTGCAAGCCCCCATCACAAACCTGCTTCAACTCTCCTCGAAGCCAATTCTCCCAAGGCAACACAAATCCCATTTTGGGCCGATTCACGACCGAATCAGGCAGCAACCCATCCAAAGCCTCGACCAGCAGTCGCTTGGGAGAGGTGGGGTGTTTTTGGCCATCGGGCGAGGCGAGGGCCGCCGCCACCACACGATGATCTAAAAAGGGAACACGTACTTCGAGCGCGTGTGCCATGCCAAACTGATCGGCATCACGAAGCAATGTATTCGCCATGTAAGTTCGCATTTCGGCCAAACTTACTTGGCTGAGGAACGGAAGACCAAAGGCCTTTTTTCCTGGCGCCAATTCAGCCACCAACCATCGAAAAACGCGATTGGTCAAAGGAACATCTGAGGTCAACATACGCTGCAAATCAGGCCTCAAGAACAATTGGCGCGAAAACGGATACGTATGGGCGATGTCAAAATAGTGTCCTCCCAAAATTTCTGCTTGCTTTCGAGAAGTCATTCCAGGACGCGCCGCCACTAGAATTTTTCCAAGAAACCGTCGCCCCCCTTTAGGCCAAGACCCAAGCCAGTTGAGCTTGGCCAACTTGGCACTCCTTTCAAAAACGGGGTAACCTGCAAACAGCTCGTCTCCGCCCAAGCCACTTAGCGCCACTTTTACGCCCGCCCTTCGCGTCGCGCCGCTGACCACATATGTGTTTAAACCATCTGCACTTGGGTGGTCCATGGCCCTCAAACCTGCGGGAACCTGAGCGAGAAAGTCCTGTGACGTCAATCGGATCTCATGATGGTCTGTGCCAAATCGCTTCGCCACTTCACGAGACCAACGGCTTTCGTCCATCTCCTTCTCCGAAAAAGTGACACTAAATGTACTCAGCGGCTCCGACGTCACCTCAGACATAAGTCCCACAACGGCACTCGAATCAATTCCACCTGAAAGAAAGGCGCCGTAAGCCACATCAGAACGCATCCGAAGCGCCACTGAATCAGAGAGCAGGTCTCGAATGCGATGACGCCGTGTATCGTCGTTCAAAGCGGGTTCTCCCAACGCTTCATCCGCAGGATCCCACCACTGAGCCACTCTCAATTCTTCATCCTGAACGATGAGCACGTTGCCCGGCTCCAACAAGTTTACGCCTGCAACAATCGTTTCAGGTGCATGTGTGGTACCGTACATCCACTGATCTGCGATGGCATCACGATTGAGGGCTTTAGGCACATGGCCTGACGCCATCAGTGCCCGCACCTCAGAAGCGAATATGAGCGTGCCTTGGTCGTTTTGGTGCCAATACAACGGTTTGATGCCTAGGCGATCCCGAACCAACGTCAACCGGCGATCCTTCGCGCACCACCACGCCAGAGCAAACATGCCGTTGAACCGTTGCAAAGCCTTCTCAAGGCCCCAATGACAGAAAGCCGCCAGAACCACCTCGGTATCACCCTGTGTCAAAAATCTGTGTGCGCCAGAGGCTTCCAATTCACGCCTCAACTCGAGGTAGTTGTACACCTCTCCGTTGAACACCACGACATCGTCTCCAATTCGATAAGGCTGATTCGCCCCAGACCCTGTATCCAGAATGCTTAACCTTCGATGACCCAAAACCACGTGCTCTTCATCAGACCAAACCCCCTCCGCATCAGGTCCGCGATGTGTCAAAAGAGAGACCATGCTCTTCACGACAGCGGTTGCATCCTCCAGCCCTTTGAACGACTCTATCCCATGAACACCCGCGATTCCGCACATGTTGTTAGCCTTTGCCCTCTGTCTTGTTCCGTCCCTTCAAGCCATCCCATCCCTGGGCCTGCAAAGGGACTTCTGGACCGTTTTTGGTGACCATCGTGAAGGCATCAGGTGCAGCAACTGCGTGGCCAATGACACTGAGCTTGGGATGATTGCGAACCTTTTCGTAATCATCCTGCTTGACCGTAAACAGCAACTCGTAATCTTCACCTCCACTCAACATGCAAAGGGTAGGGTCAAGGTTGAATTCACGCGCCGTGTCATACACCTTTGGGTCGATCGGAAGTTTGTCTTCGTAGACCTTGAAACCAACCCCAGAGGCAGTCCCAAGATGCATGATTTCACTCGACAAACCGTCGCTGATGTCAATCATGGAGGTGGGCTTCAAACCCAAATCACCCATTTCGCGCACCACATCTACCCGCGCCTCTGGCTTCAGTTGACGTTCTAGCAAATACGCAAAATCGGCAAGCTCCGGTTGAGCTGTTGGCGCGGCCTCATATACGGTTTTCTCTCGTTCCAAAATCTGGAGCCCCATGTACGCCGCACCCAAGTCTCCGCTTACCACGAGCAAATCTCCATCCCCTGATCCATCACGACCCACAAGAGCATCTGCATCAGCCAACCCCATTGCAGTCACTGACAAGTTCAGCCCTGAGGGCGAAGACGTTGTATCACCCCCAACCAAATCCGTTTTGTACACCTCACACGCCAGCTTGATACCCTCATACAACTCATCAACAGCCTCAACAGAAAATCGGTTGCTCAAGCCCAAGGCGACAACGACTTGTGTTGGGATGGCGTTCATGGCGCAGATGTCACTCAAGTTGACCACCACAGCCTTGTACCCCAGATGCTTCAGTGGTGAATAACTGAGGTCAAAGTGAACGCCCTCGCAAAGCATGTCTGTAGACACAACAAGTCGTTTGCCCATGGTGTCAATGACCGCTGCGTCATCTCCAACGCCGCGAAGGGTCGACGGCTGTTGGTGGTTCAATTCACGCGTCAGGTGTTGAATCAATCCAAACTCTCCCAGTTCACTGATTTCAGTCCTTTCCATAAGGCGAAGGTACTGCACTGAAGGACCCCTGCAGCCTCTGTCTGTGAGGAGGTCTTGAGCTACCTCGTCAACTCACATTTTACTGGCTTATGGCCACAATAACCCCCTCAAAGTGAAGGTCCAGCCCCGCCAAGGGATGATTGAAATCAACGTGAACCATGTCGCCATCGCGATTCACAACAACACCCACTACTTCGTTGCCTTGGTCATCCTCCATCGGCACGACTTCACCGGGCTTCATCACCTCCTCATCGAGTTTGCCATCGACCAAAAACGTTTCTTTTGGCAGCGCAACAATGGCCTCTTCAGTCTCTTCCCCATAAGCCTCGTTGCACGCGATGAGACATTCGAAAGGTTCTCCAGCTTTTTTACCCAACATTTGATTCTCAAAAGCCTCGAGTACTTCTTCATTTCCCATTCGAAATACAAAAGGGGCTTCTTCCGTACACGTTTCAAGCTCTTCCCCTTCGGGACCGTCAGCACGCAGGGTATATGCAACTTCAACGACTGATGTGCGTTCGACTTGTTTCATGCAGCGAAAGTAAACCTAACTTGGAGGCATGGTTGCACTACATCATGCCCTTTTTTCACGTGCAGTCACACTGACAGTGGCCTCCGTGATCTGTTTCCTGGCTCTGGCACAACCCTCTTCGATTCCCCGTCTTCAAGAACATGGGCGCATGGTTCGCGAACCCTTTCTCGTTCAGGGTTGCCACGCACCAAGTTGTGACCATCACAGCCCTCCACTTCGCGTTTTGCCCATCAACAATTACGACATGGGTCCCAGCATCGCACGCAGTGACAGCTTTGACATAGTCCACTACGATTTGATGCTCGATGTCACTGACTACTACGGCCAATCCTTGGTCGCTTTAGCCACAATTGATTTCACCGTGCTTCTCGGGGGCGGCGCCACAATTTGGTGGGACCTTCAAGGCTTAATCGTCGACAGTGTTCAATGGAATGGTGCGGCCACCTCATTTCAACAATGGGGTCCCAAATTGCACATCGATGCCCCCGCTCCCATGGAGCCAAATGAATCCATCACATTGCAAATTTGGTATGGGGGACAGCCCAATGACGACCCCTATTGGGGAGGCGTGTACTACGCCAGCGACCTGATCTACAACTTGGGCATTGGTCTGACCTCCATCCCGCCCAACTTCGGCAAGGTGTGGTACCCGTGCTTTGACAACTTTGTGGAGCGCGCCACCTACACCTACCGCATCACCAGTGCAGGGGGAAGACGGGCACACAACCAAGGCCACCTCGTCGAGGAGATTGCGTTGGGCGGCGACACCATCAGGACCACTTGGGCGTTGGACCACCCCATCCCCACGCACCTCAGCGCCATGGCCGTAGGGCCCTATGTCGACCACGACTACGTGCACGAAGGGGAGTATGGAACCATCCCTGTTCGACTCACGGGCAAGGCTGGAGACATCAACGCCATGCAAAACAAATTTGCGGACCTCGGCTACGCCATTGATGCGCTTGAATACTGGTGGGGACCTTACGCTTGGGAGCGCGTCGGGTACGTGTTGACCACGGACGGCGCCCTCGAAATCCCAACCAACATTGCCTACCCACGCTTCATGATGGAGCAAAGCAACTTCGCCAACGGCGACTTGTTCGCCCACGAATTGGGGCACCACTGGTGGGGAGATTTGGTGGCCCCAACCATTCACAACCACATGTGGTTGAAAGAAGGGCCCGCGGAATACAGCAGCCACCTTTTTGTGGAGTGGAAAGACGGACACGAAGCCTTTGTGGATTTGGTCAAAGACAACCAGCAATTTGTACTGGAAGAATGCCACGTGCAGGACGAAGGATTCCACCCCCTTTCGCCCATGCCCGACGAACACATCTACGGGCGACACACCTATTACAAAGGCGCAAGCATCATGCACAACCTCCGGGCATACCTTGGAGACGATGTCTTTCGCCAAGCGGGCCAAGATGTCATTGCGGCGCGCTTTGACAGCCACATGGACGTGGCCGATTTCGAAATGCTCCTCGAAGAGGCCACGGGGGAAGATTTGACCCCCTTCTTCGAAGCACAAGCCTTGCAGCCCGGGTTCAGCACTTGGGTCGTTGACAGTATGAGTACAGGGCCCGAGAATGGTTGCTTTGCCACGACGCTGCACTTGCACCAAAAGTTGCGCGCGTGCACGGGCTTCCACGAAAACGAGCCCTTGGACGTGACGCTGTGGAACGCCCAATGGGATACCACGTTGGTGCACGCCCGCGTCGGAGGAGAGTTTGACCAAATCACCTTTCAACACGAAGAACCCTTCATCTTGCTCGGCCTGAATGCTGATGGAAAGCTCAACCAAGGCCGCCTTGACCACACCTTCGCCGTCACGGAGCCAACGGGCTTGAGCAACCTGCCATGGGTAGACATGCGTGTGGGGTGCGACGAGATTCCCGAAGAAGACAGCATCTTGGTCCGCGTGGAGCACCACTGGGCCGCCCCAGATCAAGGTCCTTCGGCACAGTATGTGGAGAGTTTGAGCGACACCCACTTTTGGGTGGTGGACGGCACGTGGGAAGAGGGCAGCGACAGCTCGCCCCTCTTGGACGCCCGACTCAACTACATCGGCAACGACGACACCGACCTCGACGCCGGGCTCTATGGGGACACAGAAGAGGGCGCCTTCCTCGCGTGGCGGCCTCGCGCTGGTGCACCTTGGATCCAATATCCCGATTACGACTGGCAAGCGGGATCACTCGCCAACGGCAGCGGCGTCTTCAAGATTTCCAAGCTGCGCAAAGGACAATACACCTTCGCCAAGGGCGACGTTTCTGTGGCCCTCCAAGAAGTGTCCAAGGCGTCCACACCAGAGCTCACTTTGATGCCCAACCCAGCCAGCGAATCGCTTCGTTGGCGCCTCCGTGGACAACCCCTTTCAGAGACGCTCGTCGTCAACGTGTTTAACGCCGCAGGCCAACTCGTGCACTCGGCACTGCACGCCGAAGGACAAGTGGACGTCAGTACTTGGCCTCGGGGCACCTATGAAGTGAGCTTTGGAACGGAAGGCGGCTCAATCCTTGCCGCAGGCACGTTTGTGTTGGCACGCTAATCAAGGAGCAGGCGGCGGAATGCCCACCAAAGCCGACCTACGCACAAGCCCTTCCACTTCTCGGATGTAGGGCCGTTTGTCGAAATATGGTGCGTAGGCGTATCCCTCGAATGTCACGAGACGCGCCTCTGCTTCATCCACCACGGTCAAACTGTAAAACGGACCGCCCATGAAATCGTTTTCCATTTTCCAAAGTCCACGCACCTCCAAGGCGAAGTGGCCGTCAAACTCCATCTCCTCGTAAGCCGGAAAAAACCTCCGCTCCGTAGCCATGTAACTGCCTTTGGAGGGACCTTGCACGTGCTTTCGGGTCACTGCATCCCGGCGGTTGAGCACGTGTTCCAAGCTCAACTGATCTGTGCTGACATAGGGTTCGCTGTGGATGAAAAACCCTTGCTGGATGTCATGGTTGTCGCCGCCTTTCAACCTGGTGAGCTGTCGGTCAATCCACCAGAAGTCTTCGGTTCGTTTGGCCAAACGCGCGTCCTTGGGCCACAATCCTTGTATGCCCCACTTGTTGAACACCTCGCGAGCCACCACTTCGTTAGGCGACAAGGCCACAATGTCGGCAAACCGCAAAGCCTCCTCGGCATGCAACAAGCTGACCATCTCCCCACCACGAGACAACAACACCTCTGTAAGCGACTCTGCCGTGCGCGCCTTGGCCACCATGTAGATCTGACCTCTGCTGTATTTGTTTCGGTAAAACGTGAGCGACGGCTCTTGAGTGTCGACCCTGTCGGCCAATTCCAACACGAGGATGTTGCGGTGAGGCTTCCAAAACCGGTCAAACAAATCTGGCTCCAGGTGAATCACGTCCATCAGCGGCTCGTATTGAGGTAAGACGGGATAGGGCCGGCTCATCAAGGCTTGAAGAGTATCTCCAGCTGGACCCTTCCACACCTCCGGCGTTGCCACGACCAACAACTCCCCAGCTGCCCCAACTTTGCCTGGAAGAGCTACTCGAGCACCATCTCCTTGGCAAGATGACAGCAAAACACACAGCCCAGCCAAGGCGAACCAACGTGAAAAAAATTCAGAGGGTGTTGGGGTCTGCATGAATAACCAATCGTTGACCCACCCTGATGGTGGTGTTTTTTAAGTCGTTCCAAGCCTTCAGTTGAGAAATCTTTACTCCATGTCTGATGGCAATGGTTCCGAGAACATCCCCGGTTTTTACACGGTAAACCACAGGCTCAGGTTCATATCTGATGTTGGGGGTCAAATCCGGTTTGAACGCGCGCATTGACTCCTCCCCATCCAGAAACTGCGCCACGCCCTCCACAGGCCATCGTACAGCCATCTTCTCGCCAGGTCCAGGCACAATTTTTAAACGATACATGGGGTTCAAAACGGCTATCTCCGCTTCTGTCAAATCTGTCACAGCCGCCATTTGATCAAAACGCAAAGGGCCCTCGACCATCAAGGTGTCTATCGACATGGCCCCAGGCAGGGTTTTTTGGGGGAAAATCCCGTGATCTGCGTGGTACTCCATTAAATAAACCACCGCAATAAAGTTGGGAACATAGTCCCGCGTCTCTTTAGGTAAAAAGGGGCGCACCTCCCAGTAATTGTCCTTGCCTCCGGACCTTCGAATGGCCTTGTTTACGTTCCCTGGGCCTGCGTTGTACGCCGCCAGCGCGAAGTACCAGTCCCCATACATTCCGTACAGCCTGCGAAGGTGACGACACGCTGCCTCGGTGGCCAACAATGGATCTTTTCGTTCATCAACGTATCCATCAATACGCAAGCCCTCTGCTTTTGCGGTGTAATACATGAATTGCCAGAGCCCGCGGGCACCAGCGGGGGATCTTGCCTCGGGGTTCAAACCGCTCTCTACCACCGTCAAATATTTCAACTCCAAAGGCAACCCCTCTCGATTGAGAACTTCCTCAAAGAGAGGAAAGTACATCGCCGAGCGTCCCAGCATGGTCCCCAAATGATGCGTTCGGCGCTGTCCATACGTGACGATTCGCCGATGTGCAATTGGATTCCATCGTAAGTCGAGCTCTGAGGTGAGGTTTATCGCAGCCAAGCCTTTGGCCACAACGGCGGAGTCCAAATCATCACCCACACTTGCCCGTCCTTCATCTGGAACATTCCACAGCGACGTGTCTGAACTGATGCAATGAGCTGTCGCACACCACTCCGCCCATTGCTTCTCCCAATCCACGATCAAGTCCCAGCTGCTTGAATCCAATGGGGCTATAGAATCCAACTCATTCGACAGAACGTGACTCTTGGATGAAGTCTGCACCAAGAGGGTGTCCTGACCGTACATGCCAAAACAAACGAGCCACACGCTCATTGACAAGCCCGCGGCAATTTTCTTCATCAGGCGTCCTTCTCGCCTTCGTCTGCCTTGTCTTCTTTTCTGCTTGACGCGTCTTTAAATTCCTTCATCCCTTGACCGAGACCACGCATGAGTTCAGGGATCTTGCGACCACCAAAGAGCAGCAAAATGACCAATGCGATGAGGAGGATTTGTGTAGGACCGACGGCACCCATGGCTTTAAAGATTTCAGGCAAGTTCCGAAATACATGTCAGTTAACAACACTTTTGAGCTCAAGTCCTCAACGGTCCATTGTCAATGAGCCGAACGTCTTGCACTTGAGCAGCAATCACAACGTATGCCGAATCACTCATTTGTCCTCGAAATGGCCGGAAAGTACGTGCATCTACCGCGTCCAGATATTCCAAAACGACATCATGCCGCTCGAGCAATTGAAGTCGACCCAACTCTAACGCCTCAGAAACAGAGGCGCCCTCGGCAAATGCGCTTTGCACTTGGCGTATGGTTTGACTCAAATGCCTGGCTGCAAACAACCCTTGTTCATCAAGGCGGGCATTTCTTGAGCTCAACGCCAATCCCTGGCCGTCACGAACCAAAGAACCTACCAGCACCTCCAATTTTGGATGTCGCTCTTCGGCCAATCGCTTCACCACAGCCACTTGCTGCAAATCCTTTTCCCCGAAAAATGCAAATGTGGGTTTCACAGCATCAAAAAGTAAATCAACGACAGCCACTACCCCATCGAAATGCCCTGGCCGATGAGCGCCCTCATATGCTTGCGTCAAAGGACCATAGTCCACCGGTGAAGCTGCAGGAATCCCGCCATAAAGTTCTTCTGCGGAAGGGGCGAATACCGCGTCGGCTCCAGCCTCCTCAGCAATTGCAACATCTTGTTCCAGGGTCACCGGGTAAGCATCATAATCGGACTTCTTGTCAAATTGCGTGGGATTGACCAAAATTGATACAACCAAGAGGTCGCCCCGTTTGGAGGCTTGCCTAATCAAGCTAACGTGACCCTCGTGTAGCGCACCCATTGTCGGCACAAAACAAGTCTTGCGCACCGACCATCCGCTCTGATGCTGCCACTTATGCAGCTCCTCCAAAGAATGCAAAAGGACCATGTAATTCAGTTGTTTTGCCGCTGAAGCCCGCGTCAATGCTTGGATTTAGGTTCAAAAATACTTATCTTGGTGCTCCGTTTTACGAAGAACACATCAATGAGCAAGTCACGCGTCCTTTACATCTCTCAGCACCTTACTCCTTACCTTCCGGAAACAACGATGAGCCACGTCTCACGCATGTTGCCTCAAGGAACGCACGAGAAAGGGAAGGAAATACGCGTTTTCATGCCTCGCTTCGGCAAAATCAATGAGCGTCGTCACCAACTTCACGAAGTGATCCGTCTTTCTGGGATGAATTTAAACGTCAACGACACCGATCATCCACTTATCATCAAGGTGGCGTCAATTCCTTCTGCGCGCATTCAAGTATATTTCATAGACAACGACACCTATTTTAAAAGAAAAGCTGTGCTTGAAGACGGAGATGGCAAGCTGTTTAAAGACAACGACGAAAGGAGCTTGTTCTTCGTACGAGGTGTTTTAGAAACGGTACGAAAGTTAGGTTGGGCTCCTGACATCATTCATTGCAGCGGGTGGATGACGAGCATGGTTCCCCTCTATCTCAAGCACGTATTTGCTGATGAGCCCTACTTCGAAAAAGCCAAAGTGATTTATCACGCGTACAACGAAGGGTTTGACGGTTCTTTGGACAGGAAAATGGCAGCCAAAGCCGAAGCTCATGGCATCCCGGCGGAAGAATTGACCAACATTGCAAATCCAACTTTTGAAAATCTGAATGCACTCGGAATGCGAGGTGCAGACGCCGTCATTGTTGGGTCAGAAGAGCTTAGTGCCGAATCTCAAGCTGCGCTTGCCATGCTGGATAAGCCCATTCTGCCTTTCAGCGGAAGCGAGGGATTTGTCTCTGAAATCAACGCCTTCTACGATACGATTCTGGAGGGAAAGGCTGAGGCTGTCGCGGAGTAAAGAGGTTCTTGCTGAACTTCGCACCCTCATGAAGAGGAACGACTTCTGCATCCACCCGACAGTCTGTTTTATTCTCGGATGCACACTTGCACTCCTTGGAGGCTGCACCAAACCAGACACGGAAATTGGGCTCGGACTACAGTCCGAATCAGAACTTCTTGATGTGTTGGTGACAGACACGGTCACGATTGAGTTGGCAACCGTTCTTGAAGACAGCTTGAAGACCGACCGTCTCAGCACTGGGTTGATAGGAAGCGTCCACGTTCCCCGCTTTGGCCATGTACAAGCTTCAATTGCGACGCAACTTCGTCTTTCCGCCACAGACCTAAATTTTGGTGACAATCCCATCGCCGACAGCCTCTTTTTGCAATTGAGATTCACAGGAGACTTCTATGGAAAATTGCATCCTACAACGTTCTCCGTTCAACCGCTCGTCGAAGGCTTGGATGTGGACAGCGCGTATTATTCAACATGGAATGGTGCCACGACAGGTGAGGAGTGGATTTCTTCCCAATTCGGGGCATTGACTTTGAGCCCTAATGAAAATCTCATTCTTGGCCAAGACACTCTACCCCCAACACTTCGAATTCCCTTGCGAAACGACATTGGCCAAACCTTGGTGGATTTGGATTCTTCCACTTTTGACGACAACGCTTCTTGGTTTGATGTCGTCCCGGGGATCCTTATTGAACCTCTGGAAGACCGTCGCGGAGTGAGCGCGTTCGACATCAGCAGTGGGTTAAGCGTCATGAGATTGCACTATCACAATGACGCTGACACGTCGTTCTACGACTTCTTAATCAGCCCTCTAAGTGCGCGAATCAACTTGTTCAAACACGACTTTGAAGGAGAACTGGCCCTCCTTGACATCAACGAAGACCTCGAGGCGCTGCCGGGAAATGAGCGTGCCTTCGTCATGTCGGCGTCCGGCAGCAAGGTGCGGATTCGATTTCCCCATCTTCACGCATTTCAAGACAGTGCCGCTGGACCCCCAACAATTCTCAAAGCAGAGCTTACCATCCCGGTAGAGAGCGCATCATTCAACAAGCCCATTCCGGCACAAGAACAGCTGTTCGTTTTACTTGAGGGTGCGGAAGACGGATTCGTTCAAACACCTGACCAAGATGCACCAATTCCCATTGGAGGAACATACGATGCCACAAAACAAGCTTTCGTCTTCAACTTGAGCAGTACGGTGCAAGCCTTGATCAAAGGGCAATTGGACGGTCGTGAGTTGTACCTTGTATCTAACCGTGCGGGGATTTCTGTTTCCAGTGTCGTTTTGAAAGGCACCCAGACAGAAGATCCGGCACGATTGACTTTGACCTTAGGGCGATAATTAAAAATAGGCCGAGCACATGTGTGGAATTGTCGGATATCTCGGGCCAAAACAAGCTTACCCCATCCTCATTGATGGGTTAAAACGGTTGGAGTATCGCGGATATGACAGTGCTGGCATCGCCACCCTCGAAGACAAAGCCACCCTGCGCATCGAGAAAAAACAGGGGAAAGTTGCCAATTTAGAAGCCCACGTAGGCAACGAAAAACCCAAAGGCACAGTGGGCATCGGCCATACGCGCTGGGCTACACATGGTCCTCCCAATGACATCAACGCCCACCCGCACGCGGGAGGACAAGGCCACCTCGCAGTCATTCACAATGGCATCATTGAAAACTACGAAGCGCTGCGTGAATTGCTCACACACCGAGGCCACAACCTGGTCAGCGAAACAGACACAGAAGTTCTGGCCCACTTCATTGAAGAAGTTCAGCTCACAACGGGATTGGATTTGCCTGATGCCGTTCGCACAGCCCTCAAAGAGGTTGTCGGCGCATACGCACTGGTCGTGCTTGACCAGAGGCATCCTGACCGCCTGATTGCAGCTCGAAAATCCTCCCCGCTCGTCATTGGCGTTGGACAAGACAACGAGTTCTTCGTCGGATCCGACGCAACCCCAATTGTTGCGTATACCAAAAATGTCATCTACCTCGAAGACGAAGAGGTGGCCACCATGCATCGCTCTGGCGAACTGACCATTCGTACGATTGGCGATGCCGTCGTAACACCTGAAATCCACGCCATTGAATTGGAAATGGCATCCTTAGAAAAAGCCGGGTACGATCACTTTATGCTCAAAGAAATTTTTGAGCAACCCAAATCTATCCGCGACTCCATTCGAGGCCGGATCCGAATCCATGCTGGGGAGTCCACGGTGTCTGGTGTCGACGACCATTGGGAGGTGTGGAGTCAAGCCAAGCGCATTCTCATCCTAGGTTGCGGCACGAGTTGGCATGCTGGATTGGTTGCTGAATACCTTTTTGAAGGATTGGCTCGCATTCCTGTCGAAGTTGAATATGCCTCTGAGTTTCGTTACAGAAATCCCATCGTTCGGTCAGATGACGTGGTTGTGGCCATCTCCCAAAGTGGAGAAACTGCAGACACGCTGGCAGCCATTCGTTTGGCCAAAGATCAAGGTGCGCATGTGTTTGGCGTATGCAATGTCGTTGGGTCGAGTATTGCTCGGGAAACCCACGCCGGGGCATACACTCATGCTGGGCCAGAGATTGGGGTTGCGTCAACGAAGGCATTTACCGCTCAGGTTGCCGTTTTAACGGTTTTGGCCATGCACGTTGGACATCGACTTGGCACACTCGAGGACCAGCAATTCATGCGCCTCATGACCGGACTCGACAACATTCCCGGACTCGTTGAGAAAGTGCTGGACAATGCCGGTATCATTGAACACATCGCCAAAAAATTCGCAGGCTCTGACAATGCGCTTTACCTCGGGCGCGGATACCAATTCCCAGTCGCACTTGAGGGGGCTCTGAAATTGAAAGAAATCAGCTACATCCACGCAGAAGGATATCCTGCCGCAGAAATGAAGCATGGGCCCATCGCCTTGATTGACGAAGCCATGCCGGTTGTATTCATTGCCACTCAGGACGAGGTGTATGAGAAAGTTGTCAGCAACATTCAAGAAGTCAAGGCTCGGGGTGGTCAAATTTTGGCCATTGTCACAGAAGGCGATTCCAAGGTGCGTTCCTTGGCAGATC
Source organism: Flavobacteriales bacterium UBA1112 (assembly GCA_002313415.1). GTDB lineage: Bacteria > Bacteroidota > Bacteroidia > Flavobacteriales_D > Sanyastnellaceae > UBA11663. The sequence goes on along the minus strand of DCBH01000100.1, from coordinate 19,694 downwards.
ATGTTCTTGAAATCCCCAAGGTCGATGACGCCCTTGCGCCCTTGCTTACCGTCATTCCCATGCAGATTTTAAGCTATCACATTGCGCTGATGCGAGGTTGTGACGTAGACCAGCCCCGAAACTTAGCCAAGAGTGTTACCGTGGAATGACCCGTAAATGCTGGCGCTCACGCGCTTATTAACAGGTGTTTATGTGAATGTTCACAACCGCCGAGTATTGTAAATCTCTCATTGTGTGCTTTCTTGCACAACCAAATCATTGAAACCTAAATTTCAGTCATGAAAAAACTGATGTTCACCTTAGCCGCAATCGCTGTGGCTTTTACATCCGCCAACGCACAAAAGCAGCTGGGCGGAGAGCACAACGTTGAAGTCTCTTTCAACCCGTTTGGTGCCAGTCCAATCAACGCTTCAGTCATCAAATACCGAAACTTCTTGGACGATGATGCTGCCCTCCGGGTGACCCTTGGTCTTAACAACACCAGCAACAGTTTTCTCGTGGTGCCAGAAAATTCTCTTCAAGAGGCAGGCGCCACAGGAACACTCACACACCCAGACCTATTCCTTACCAACAACCACTCACGGTTTGACATTGGTGTCGGTTACGAAAGACACTTCAGAGGCACAGACAATTTGTCTCCTTACATGGCTTTGGCAGCGGGCTTTAGCATGAACTCCCTGACGTTGCAAAGGGAGCGCTTTAGCGCACTAAATCTCGATGGTGGTACTGTCAATTCTGGTTTCTGGGAAGACGAACCCGATCCAGCAAACTGGGGGGTTTGGTCTTATGCAAATGAAATCAAGTCGAGTTCATTCAATGTGGATTTGCTTTTTGGTGCAGACTACTACTTTAACGATGCCATCTATGTCGGATTTGAAGCTGGCCTTCGGTTCTCTCAAACCTCTGGCATTACTTCGACCATCACTGCGAGCGACAACAATGCGTTCAACATTTACTTTGATGGTGGTTCGGGTGACGAAAATTCATCCAATCTGGTCCAAAACACCGTCACTGGCGGCACAGGATTCCAGTGGAACAGTGCAACAGATGTAAACTACATCATCAATGGCGAGCCCTGGCTCGGTGACGGTGTCAACTCTGTGAATCTCAATGGAGGCCCTGCGGACCAAGCAGCGTACATCGCTGCCGACGGTCTCTGGAGCGATTGGGTTGAGCAGTCACCTGCCACTCAAGATGCGTTGATTGATTCTCCTCGTGATGCCTTCTTCAATGGATCTAACTTCTTGGGCACGTACACCACAGGCATGCTCCGGATTGGATTCTTGTTCGAATAAGAACAAACCCGCACCGACTTTCACAGAAAGGCGCCCACGTGGCGCCTTTCTTCGTTTCTTGGCCTCATGAATTGTCATTTTGAATGGAACGGGTTGGCCCTCAAAGCCGATCTCACAAAACCCCTCGATCTCAGCACCGTTCTTGTAGGAAACGGCGGAGCCAACCCAAGCGCTTGGTACGTCAACGCTCCTCGTATGGAGCCCGTCAGAAGTGACGGATTTGTCGGAGCAGTCGCTGAAGGTGGTGCTGTCAATTTTCGAAATGTGATGTTCAATCCCCATGGCCATGGAACACACACGGAATGCCTAGGTCACATCACTTCCGTCATCCACCCTGTGGATCCTTTGTTCCGAAATGAAACGGCCCACTTTGTCTGTTTGGCAACAACGGTATCTCCTCAAGCTCGAGGAGAAGACTTGATTATCGACGCAAATCACCTTGAGTCCATGCCTGACGGCACATGGCCTCCGGCACTCGTCATTCGAACCTTACCCAATGGCGCTGACAAGAGAACTCGATCTTGGTCAAACACCAACCCACCATATTTCACTGTGGACTTCATGAAACTTCTCGTCGAAAAAGGTGTAGAACACCTTCTCGTCGACCTGCCCTCCGTCGATCGTGAAGTTGATGGCGGGCGCTTGGAGGCCCATCGCGCGTTTTGGGGCGTCCCTGAAAGCCCAAGACACCAATGTTCCATCACTGAGCTTATCTACATGCCCTCCAGCGCTCCTGACGGCATGTATGTGCTCCATTTGGCTGTCGCGCCAATGCAAAACGATGCTGCGACCAGCCGACCCGTTCTATACCCCCTCGTTCGCTGACGAGACAAGCGGAAGTGTTACCGAAAAGCAGGAGCCCTTACCTACTTTCGATTTGACCGAAATCCGCCCTTTCGCTCCCTGCACAATTGCCCGGACCATGGCCAACCCCAATCCGAGACCATGCGTCTTGGTCGTGAATTTGGGTTCGAAGATGCGTTCAAGACGCTCCGCCGCAATTCCCTCACCGGAGTCCTCGACGTCCACCACCGCCTCCTTTTCCGTTGCCGAAAGCACCACCCGCACCTCAACGGAATCGCGATCCGTGGACTCCAGTGCGTTTTGAATGAGGTTGTTGAACGCCCGCATCAGCCGCGTTCGATCGGCCACCACAAACACGGGCTCTGTGGGCACAGAAACCGACACTCCATTTGCTTCGTGGAGATACACGGCGTCCTGAAGCAACGCACACAGGTCCAGCCGCCCTTCTTCCGATTGACCATCCGTGGCCAACAACGCAAACCCCTCAGCGATGTGACTCAGGGCATCAATTTGCTGAATCGTGGTTTGGGTGTATCTCTTCAGCCTCAACTCAAAATCGTCAGCCTGATCTAACCAAGCCCGCTCCAAATGCTGAGCTCCTAATTTCAGGGGTGTCAATGGATTTTTGATCTCATGGGCGACTTGCTGCGCCATTTCACGCCAAGCCACTTCACGCTCCAAAGAGGCACGTGCATTCATGCTTTCCTCCAATTGGCCTAACAATGCATTGTACGACTGCACCAGCCCGCCGATCTCGTCTCTCCAGCGGTAGTCCAAGGTCTTTGAATTCGTGCGCTTCAAAGGGTTTGACTGCATATCCAGGCTGAGGCGGCTCAGCGGCCTGACAATGGAGTTTGACAACGAAAAAGCCAACAAACTCACCAAACCAAACAACAGCAAATACACGGGGGCAAGCCGAATCAAGAACGACCGCCAATCAGCTTCCTCGGCCTCCCTGGGATCGTAATGAACATGGCCTAAGGCCAAGACTTCCCCACGAGAAGTGAACAATGGCCAAACCACGTCGGTGCCTCCCCGAACATTCGGAATCTCTGTTCTTCCTGAGCCGTCAGTCGCAGATTCCAATATGGCGTTTGGCAAGCTAAGCGACACCGTGCTGTCTGGAGCCCCAGGGCCCGCTGAAGTCGTGACCAGATGCCCTCGCTTGTCGTAGAGCGAAAACGTCAAGCTGTGGACATCTGCAAGCTCACAAATTCGATTGGTAAACACCACCGAAAGACTGTCTTGACTTACCGAACCGCCCATACGCTCCAACATGTACGACAAGCTTCGACGAAGGGCGGCCTCCTTTCGCAAGAGACGTTGAGCGTTGTAAGACGTTTCCGCATCCGCACCATATCGATACGCCACATACCCAGTGGCCAACAACGCACAAAACACCACAGCCATCATGCCCAAGAAAATGCGGAACCTCAAACCCATGGGTCAAGCTAATCACAAAGCGTGCCAAGAAAAAGCGGGTGTTCCTTAACCGTCCAGAGCTTCTGAACCCGCAACAATCTCAAGGATTTCCGTTGTAATGGCTGTTTGACGCGCCTTGTTGTAGGTGATGCGCAAATCACGCAGAATCTCACCTCCGTTGTCTGTCGCTTGGTGCATTGCTGTCATACGGGCACCATGTTCCGCTGCATGGCTGTCTAAAAGCGCTTTGTACAGTTGAACACGCAGGGCGTTTGGAAGCATCCGCTCCACTATTTCTTCTTTGTTTGGTTCAAAGATGTAATCCACTGACGATGCCGCACCCCCCCCTTCTGTCTGAGGCAACATTGGCAAAAATGCTTCCTCCGTGGGAATCTGCACCGCTGCATTTTTGAATTGGTTGTAGGCCAAAACCACGCGGTCGTAGGTGCCCGAAGCAAATTGCGCCATGACCTCATTCGCGACCTCAGAGGCATGCAAGAAATCGAGGTTGTTGAACAGCGAAGTCGATGCGTCACCGAACCCTTCAGCCACCGGCCATTGCAGCCGAATGGCCGCATCCAACGCTTTTTTACCCAAGGGAAGAACACTGTATGCATGTCCCTCACTCTTGCACGCTTCGACAGCATTGGTGGTAAGCTTCACAATGTTGTTGTTAAAAGCCCCACACAACCCCCGATTGGACGTAATGGACACAATCAACACACGCTTTACCTCTCGGACTTCAGAATATTGCCCCTCTCCACGCTCTAGGCTCGCACTGACATTCTCCAACATGCCTTGTAGCTTCACCGCATAAGGACGCATCTGTGTGATGGCGTCTTGTGCGCGTCGAAGCTTGGCGGCAGACACCATCTTCATCGCAGAGGTGATCTGCATGGTGTTCTGCACCGAGGTGATGCGTTCGCGTACTTCTTGAAGTCCTCCGGCCATGGCTTCTCAATCAGGCGTAACTGGCGGTCATTTCTGCCGCGGCTGATTCAATTACACTCGTTTCCGCATCCGTGTATTTGCCCGCTTTCAACGCGGCCAATGTGTCTGCGTGTTTGTTTCTCAAGTAGTCCAAAAACTCTGCTTCAAACGCACGCACCTTGTCAACGGGGACGTCCTTCAAAAGGTTTTTGGTGCCACAATAAATGATGGCGATTTGTTCCTCCACTGGGAGCGGAGAATTTTGATTTTGCTTCAAAATTTCCACGTTGCGCTCTCCTTTGCCAAGAACCGCTTTGGTTGCATCGTCCAGGTCAGAGCCAAACTTGGCAAATGCCTCGAGTTCCCGGAATTGGGCTTGGTCCAGTTTGAGGGTGCCGGCCACCTTTTTCATGGATTTGATTTGCGCCGAGCCTCCCACGCGGCTCACGGAGATTCCCACGTTGATTGCGGGACGAACGCCCGACAGGAAAAGATTGGACTCCAGGAAGATTTGCCCATCTGTAATCGAAATCACATTGGTTGGGATGTATGCAGAAACATCGCCCGCCTGAGTCTCAATGATGGGAAGGGCAGTCAGGGAACCTCCTCCTTTCACCTTGCTCTTAAGAGATTCTGGTAGGTCGTTCATTTGAGACGCAATGCTGTCCTCGGAGATGACTTTGGCCGCGCGCTCAAGCAAACGAGAGTGGAGATAAAAAACGTCGCCTGGATATGCCTCACGACCTGGTGGGCGTCGCAGCAACAAGGACACCTCTCGATACGCCACAGCTTGTTTGGACAAGTCGTCGTACACCACCAAGGCAGGACGGCCTGTGTCGCGGAAATATTCACCAATGGCTGCCCCTGTGAATGGCGCATAAAACTGAAGCGGTGCGGGGTCTGAAGCCGTGGCGGCCACCACAACCGTATAAGCCATCGCGCCTGCCGCATCTAACGTGTTCACGATGCCAGCCACCGTCGAACCTTTTTGGCCTACAGCCACGTAAATGCAAAACACCGGCTCACCGGCATCATAAAATTCTTTCTGATTGATGATGGTGTCAATGGCCACCGTTGTCTTACCTGTCTGGCGATCGCCAATGATGAGCTCTCGCTGACCACGGCCAATCGGAATCATCGCATCAATGGATTTGATGCCGGTTTGAAGCGGTTCATTTACCGGTTGACGAAAAATCACTCCTGGCGCTTTGCGCTCAACGGGCATTTCAAATGTCTCTCCCGTGATTGGGCCTTTCCCATCAATGGGCTCTCCCAGCATGTTCACCACGCGACCAAGCATGCCTTCGCCCACCTTCACCGAAGCAATGGTGTTCGTGCGTTTTGCTGTACTTCCTTCCTTCAAATCACCTGAAGGCTCTAGCAGCACAACACCTACGTTGTCCTCTTCCAAGTTGAGGACAATGCCGCGAACGCCATTTTCAAATTCGATCAATTCCCCTGACTGCACACTCGTCAGTCCATAAATACGGGCAATTCCGTCTCCCACTTGAAGGACGGTGCCAACTTCTTCGAGTTGCGCTGCGCTTGCAGCTCCCGCGAGTTGCTCTCGTAGGATGCTGGAGACTTCTGCTGGATTAATTTCAGCCATCAGTTTTTGATTTTGTCCCGATTAAAATTCGGGCTCGTAATCGTGTTCAGTGAGTTCACGGCCAAGCGCCTGAATTTGGCTCTTAACCGACGCATCAATCATCTGATCACCCAATTGGAGGATGTATCCCCCAAGGATGTCAGGATTGATTTTTTCAGTCAAATCCACCTCGCCCTGATGCACCTTTGACACCTGGGCTAAGATGTTCGAGCGCAACTCATCTGTCAAAGCCACCGCTGTGGTGACTGTCACAGACTGGATGTTGCGCAAAATACGCAGCTGTGTTTGGCCCTCTCGAACCATGTCCCTCACCAAGCCCTCTCTGCCTTTTTTTAGCAGGATTTGCAAGTAGCTTGCTGTGAGTTCGCCGATGTGACCACGAAGTACCGCATCCAGTATGGATTGCTTCTTATCTGCCTTGATAATGGGGCTTTGAAGCAACGTCACCAAATCGCGTGAATCTTCAAACAACGCCTGAAGCGTGTTCAAATCTCGACCCACGGCATCCAACTCGTTGCGCTCTTTGGCAAGAGAAAGTAATGCTTTCGCGTAACGTCCGGCGACTCGTGCTGCAGCCATGGCTTAATTCAATGGACTTTCGTCGATTAGTTTTTGAACCAGCGCTTGCTGTTTTTCTTCGCCTGACAACTCTGAACGAATCAACTTTTCAGCGATGGTTACAGAGAGTTTTGCCACTTCTGCTTTCAATTCCGCAACTGCAGCCTTGCGTTCAGTTGCAATCACTTGGCGGGCTTTTTCAGACTCCCTGGACGCCTCCTCTTTGGCTTTGGCCTTGGCGTCGGCAACCACTTTGTCCGCCATGTCTCGAGCTTCTCGCAACATGGAGTCGCGCTCAACCCGAGCCTCTTGAAGCAGCCGTTCATTGTCTGCGTTTAAAGCGGCCATTTCCGAACGGGCACGATCTGCCTCATTCAGCGCATTGGCAATGTTCTCCTCGCGCTCTTTCAGCGCGGACAGAATTGGACCCCACGCCATTTTGCGGAGCAAAAACATCACCACCAAAAAGGCGATGGTGGCCCAAACGACGGTCCCGAAAGCGGGTGTCAATAGCGCGTCCATGACAAATCAGCCGAGGGCGACGAGCAAACAGATGATGGCGCCAAACAGGGCGACACCCTCCACGAGTGCTGCCGCGATGATCATGTTGGTACGAAGGTCACCCGCCATTTCAGGCTGACGGGCCATGGCCTCAAGTGCCGAGCCGCCAATGCGTCCAACACCTAGGCCCGCACCAATCGCTGCAGCGCCTGCACCTAGGCCAGCAAGGCCTTGTCCAATTTCAAGAAGGATGGTCAACAATTCCATGTGACAATTTTTGAGTGTGTATTAAAAATTCAATGATGGGCCTCTTGTGTGGCTTCTCCAAAATAGATGGCCGCCAAGAGGGTGAAGATAAATGCTTGCAAGAACGCCACGAGCAGTTCAATGCAGTACATGAAAATCATAAACGCGGTTGAGAAAACACCCACGCCGTATCCTGCAACTGCCGATGTTTCGCCGAAGATGAGTATCAGACTCACAAACGAAAGAATGATGATGTGACCCGCCGTGATGTTTGCAGTCAAACGAATCATTAAGACGATTGGTTTCAGAAACATTCCAATCACTTCAATGGGAATGATGATTGGCATCACAAAAACAGGAACTCCTGGAGGCCAAAACAAGTGTCCCCAGTAGTCTTTGTTTCCATTTAGCGTCGTTCTTAAAAACACCAGGGCGGCCATAACAAACGTTATTCCCACAGTCCCCGTAATGTTGAAACCGCCTATAAACGGAATCAGTCCCAACAAGTTTGCAAACAGAATGAAAAAGAACAAAGTCAACAGGAATGGCAAAAACTTTTCTGCCTTGTGCTCCCCCAAACTCGGCACTGCAATGTCGTCACGCACAAAAATCACAAGGGGCTCCAGGAAATTTGTCAATCCTGTGGGCGCTTGCCCAGGATTTGTGCGATAACTGGTCGCAACTCGGCCAAACATGACAATCAACATTGTCATAATCAAGAGCATGCCAAAGACAGATTTGGTAATGCTGAAGTCGTAAAGCTCGAATTCTTCGTGCGCGTG
>DCBH01000100.1:4788-11145 GCA_002313415.1 Flavobacteriales bacterium UBA1112 | reverse complement strand
TGAGACATCACGTACTTGCCATCTGCGGTCTTTTGGGTGTCCCCATGGCCTTCAAACGCACTGCTCATGAATACGTCGAGGCCGTGCTTCTTCGAATAGAGTATGACGGGAAGTGGAATGTGAACAGCCCCATCACCCTCCCCCCAAAGGTGAATGTCATAAGCGTCTGCAACGTGATGGATGATGAAGGGACTTGGGTCAAACATCGCCCCATCTCCATGGTCGTCACCATGGTGATTTCCATGATCCTGCCCGTGTTTGTGCAGGTGATCGTCTCCACCCTGCAGCTCTACATCGTCGTCGAGCAAATCTTCGCGTTCGTGCGCCTCTGACGCTTCTGTTCCATGATGTTGCGCCGTTAAGACGGGCGCCGCACAAAGGCCAAACATCAAAAAAAGAAATGTGAATCGCTCGGTCATTGGTGGTAAAATCCGGCGCAAAAATAGGACGTAATGCTGCGTTTCAAGCAATTCCTATCAGTTCTTTTTCCCTGTCGTTGATTGACCTAGTGCGCCCCAAACCAAAACCACCGTGAACACCACAAAAACACCGAAAGTTCCAAATGCATATTCGTATCTGCCCTCTTCATTGTTGACCAAAAAGGCCACAATCCAACCAATGGCTGTGAAGAGCTTGAGCGCTGTCATTCCGTTGACCGCCGCAACAAATTGCATTGGAGAGCGTTTGCCTGAACGGTGAATCCATAAGGCGCCGATTAAGGACACCAACATCAATGATCCTACGGTCATTGGCCACCACCATGTCCCTGAAATCGGCCCGAGCAAAGGAACAAGTTGAGGCAAAAACATGCCCACCCCTCCCACTGACAACAACACAAGAGCTTGCTTCGTGTGGGCGCTCACAGTTGCAATGCTTTCAGCACCAGATACATCCCCGCCGCCAGTCCCAACAACCCAAATAAAGCGGTTCCAATCGGTTGGCCCCACTCCATGTGTTCGTCAAGCTTCATGCCCACATACACACCTAGCCCGATGGAGACACCGAGCTGAATCCCCATCCCTGCAAAACTCACAATGGATGGTGCAGTCTTTTTGATCTCTTGGCGAGGCGCGTCTCTTCTTGGTTCCGGCTCCTCCATACAGCAGGTTAAAGCTTCGTCGGTGCCAGTTTGGGGCTAGACGACTCCTTTGTCTTCGGCATTCCTGTCACCACCTCTGCGCCTTTCAGTGTATTCACTGCGCCTGGCTTGCCCATCATCGGGGCTTCTTTCTGCTCTCGAGCGCCCATGTAAAATGTGCCAACCGGTTGAGCCCCAGCCTCGACACTCAATTGACCGTAGTGAATGGTCCCTGCAACTTTGGCTGAAGATTTCATTGCCATGAGTTCGGCCACTTCAATTTGACCCTCCATAACGCCTTCCACTTCACAATGAGCACACTTCACATTGCCTTTGATCGATCCTTTTGGTCCGACCACGAGCCGGCCTTTTGTAACAATGTCTCCGTTGAACGTGCCGTCAACGCGCATGTTGCTCATGCTTTGAATGTTGCCTTCGAAGACGGTTCCTTCCACAATGCGGTTGACCGCGTCTGAACTCTGAGCGTCCATGCCTATCGGGGTTTTTTTGTTGCCAATCATTGGTCCGAAAGGTACTGTTGTGAGAAGAATTTTACATACCCTTGTATGTCCTTGTTTTTGAACAATGTCACGTAGTTTTCATTGCTAATGACCACGAGATCAAACCCGGAAGAGTTGATGTCAATGAGGTCCTCTCGGTTGGAGGTAAACACGGTGTAATATCCCATGGCTTCCTCGGAATTCCGGAAAGATTTGGTCAACACAACCTGGTTGGCTCGGTCGAGCAAATTGCTTGTCACCTTAAGGCGCTTAGACGCATAAAAGGAACTGTTGAAATCTGCCGTTTGTGCCTTGATTTCCTCGCCGTTGCCTCGACCAACCGGAACAAAAATGGCGAAGTAGTGCTCCTTGTTGGGTTGGACCTGAAATGGAGATTCCTCTCGCATGTCCTCAATGACTTCGTTCGGTTTGTCATCCCCTCTGCCCAACTCCACGCCAAGCGCTCGCATCAAGTCACTGGCAAATTCTGACTCCTCCGTGTCGGGACACGTGCCAAGAATGCCTTGCAGGGCTTCAAAATAGGGTGTGCGGTCGCCGGTATAACTGGTCAATCCACCCACACATTGGGCGCGAAGCAATGTGTATTTGCACTCAAAGAAATTGACAGAATCGCGCTCCAAAATTTCGTCTATGTCGAGCAGCACATTTTGGTAATCCCTTGTGTAATAGCGACCGAGATATGTTTCATACTCCTCCCTTTGGGCTTCTCGCAGAACTTCCTCTTCGTTCAGGTAATCCGGGTCTTCAATCAGTCGCGCCCACTCACTTCCTGGATACAGCCTAACGATTTCGTCCGCCCAAAAGGCGCTGTTGCAATCGTCACAAAAAGGGTTCTGATAATTCTCCTCAACCTCCCGTTCGAGGTACGTTCGAAAAAGCTGATAATGAGCTGTTGGGTGGAAGTTTGAATTGTCCAGCACCTCGATCAATTCACCCCACGTTTCAATCGCTTTTTCATTGTCGCTGAGCTTCTCCCGGTAATCCAAACCCGCGTTGTAATAAGCCTCAGCCATTCGCTCTTCCTCTACGATTCGGACCTCAGGCTCACATGGCAATGTAGCCAGCAGCTCCTCGAATGTAGGCAAATTTGCGGGGTCAAGCGGGTCAAGCGCTTCCTCCACCTCGGCATCCTCTCCACCCCCTCCGTCTTCATCATCTTCAGAAAACAAATTGCCGAATTTGTTCGATCGACGCCAGTTGTCCTCCAACAGGCGGTCACCCCAATACGAGAGGAATTCTTGTTGCCCGGATTGTCGAAGTTGCCCGTTGTAAGGCCAAAACATGCCTGCTCCAGAATTGTCCGCAGCGGCGGCGGCGGCTGCTGCTGCTGCGGCAGCCTCACGCTCCTCTCTCAGTCTTTGCAACTCGAGCTCCATGTTGCGCAAAACGCGATCGACGGCACGCAATCTCAAGTCTTCGTCCATGTCACACAAATTCAGCAAGCTGTCGACTTCTGAAATGATGTTCAAATTGTCTACCAAGCTGCTCAGGTCCGACGCCAGAGCAGAAATCTCATCTTTCCGCTCATTGTCCTCATCGATGTGCACCAGGGCGCTGTCGTAATAAGCCTGAGCTGTTGGATAAACCAAGTCCTCCATGTACAAATCCGCCAACTTCAAATATCCTTTGCCGAGTTGGTGATCGTCGTCCACATGCGCAGCTACAGAAGCTTTAAAAAGATCAAACGATTCGTCGCGGCGGCGATCCTCCAAAGCCACCTCACCCAGCGCGAAATAAACTTGGTCCAAATAGGCTTCATTTTTTTTGTCCTCGAGCATATCCTCCAGAAGCTCCACAATCGCCTCACTGCTTCCGTTGCGACGCTCATAGGTCATGGCTTGTTGAATGTTGCCCTGGAACACCCACTCATACTCGGCCCAGCGCATGTCCGCAACAGCTTGAAATTTTAGAATGGCACCTTCTTTATCTCCCACTTCACGAAGACACTGTGCCAAAACGAATGTAGCTCGAGTTCTTGCTTTGTCTTTTTTTTCCAACAAGGGCAGAGCATCTTCCAAGTGCCTCGCTGCGGATTCGTATTCCCCTTGAAGAATCTTGTACTGAGCCAAAACCATCAGTGTATGCGCCTTGGCGTCGTCCGATGCGTCTCGAACACTTTCGGCTTTGACCAATGCATTCTTCGCCTTGATCTCATCTCCCGTGCGCATATGTGTTCGGCCTAACCATGAAAATGCCCACGCCTCTGCATCGTCACCATCCACGGTTCGAACCAAATAGGTGAATATCTCCTCTGCTTTGGGGTAGTCTCCTTTGAGGTAATAAGATTTCCCAATCACGGTGTAGTTGTCATCAATCCACTTGTTCATGACGGGCCTTTTGAAGGACTTCGTCATTCGCTTCGGAGGGGCCATGGTGTGCCTATCTACCACACGCGTGCACTTTTCAATGGCCCTCTCCATCAAAGGAAAGATTTGCTGGGCCGTAGATTCATCTGCTTCCAAAAACAGCGGGAGCACCTCATCCCAACGCTCCTCATGGAGCTCCTCCAACTTCAAATCAGCTTCAGCATGGGCTTCATTTGCGTAGTAAAAGCCGTTGTACTTCGCCGTCGTGTTGTGAAAAAGCCTATACGCTCGACCATCTCGCTTGGTGGTGCATGAAACACACAACAAAATCGCTGTGGTCAAAAAGATCGTCAGGTGGCGGTTCAACATCGGGTGCTTCAACGGGGAAGGGTCAAATTTATTGGTTGTGGGGTTTGGTTGGTGGAGAAACTTTTGTTCCTGTGGCGGATATTCGCAACATGTCGATGTGGAAACACCGTCTTCGAGTAACTGTTTTTGACGAGAACTCTTTCTCTGAAATTCGGGTGTTTCGCGGAACCCCGCGCAACTGGGCTTCTTGGCTGGCCTTGGTTGTGGTGCTTATGGTTGGCGTGACCTATCTCGCTGTCGCCTTTACGCCGCTGCGCCAATGGGTGGTTCCTGGGTATGTGGCTGAAAGCACAAGGGCTGATATGCGTGAAACAAGGTCTATGGCAGATTCGTTGTCCGCTCTGCTTCTTCGGCAAGAAATGAGCCTTTTGGCAATTCGGCATTCATTGGCTGGCGACTCCGCTGCGATGGCGTTTCTTCAAAACGCTTCGGAACCTCCCAGCACGGCTCGAGAAGACCTGAGGGCAAAAAACACCCTAAAAACTGGTGCTGGCGAAGGCGAGATGGTGCTTAGGTCGCAAATTGCTCAAGAAGATCGTTTTGCCCTTCAACGAAAGTCGTCAGAACAAAACAACCCCATTGGCTTCCCTTATTTGCCGTTGGTTGGTGGAATTTCATCTGGAATGGACCTCGGTATTGGGCACTTAGGCATAGACTTGGTGGCCGCTGAAGGCTCGGCAATTCAAGCCGTGGACGACGGGTCAGTGTTGTTCAGCGGCTACACAGTGGAAACGGGGTATACCATGTTGGTTCAACATCGTGGCGAACGTGTTTCAGTCTACAAACATTGTGCCTCACTGCTCAAGCAACAAGGTGATTTGGTTAGCGGAGGCGAAGCTTTGGCCCTGATCGGGAATACAGGTGAGCTGACAACTGGACCTCACTTGCACTTCGAATGGTGGGTGCGTGGTAGACCTCTTGATCCCACCCCATGGTTGGGTCAGGTCATGCAAGATCGGGGGGCGCCTTGATTCAGCCCTTGGGCCAGGAAATAAGCCCGGACTCCGTCAGCTTTGTGTACTCCCTCCAGCGCTGCTGCACATCAACCATGCTCAAACCCCTCAATTTGGAAGTGCCAAAGGCTTCACACGTGAAGCTTGCCATCACGCTACCCACCACAACGGCCTGCTTCATGTCCTCCCACGTCACTTCCCCTGTGGCCTCTTGGCGCGACGCCAAATAACCAATAAATCCCCCTGCAAATGTGTCGCCTGCACCAGTGGGGTCGATCACCTCTTCCAAGGGAAACGCTGGTGCAAAAAAGACCTTGTTGTCTTGAAACATCAATGCACCGTGCTCACCCTTCTTAATCACCACGGTCTTCGGACCCATCTTGTGAATGGCTCGAGCGGCCTTCGGAAGAAAATACTCCCCTGTCAACTGCCTAGCCTCTTCGTCATTAACTGTCAAAACGTCCACGCGCGATATGACTTTTTTCAGATTTTCCATGGCGATGTCCATCCAAAAGTTCATGGTATCGAGCACCACGACTTGAGGTGCGTTGACCTGATCTAACACCGCCAACTGAACCTCGGGGTCAAGGTTGCCAAGCATCACAAAATCTGCCTTGTTTCCCGACTTGCACACTTTAGGCTCCCAGCCTACCAAAACATTCAGATCTGTGGCAAGCGTATCTCGCTGAACCATGTCCTGATGGTATTTGCCTGACCAATGGAAGCTTTTTCCACCTTTCACAAGAGAGAGCCCGTTGAGGCATGTACCCCTGCCAGACAGCTCGGTCAAAAACTCTTGGGGGAAGTCCTCGCCTATTACACTTACCAAATGCTGTTTACGCACGAATTGCGAGACCGCAAGGGCAATGTAGCTGGCCGCTCCTCCAACCACCTTTCCAGAGCTGCCAAATGGCGTTTCAATTGTATCAAACGCAACTGTTCCAAGAGTCAATACAGACATGTTTTTGTGAGATTGCTGTGATTTTCGCCAAAGGTATTGCTTCGATGCGCACCCTGCTGTATTTTTGCCGTCCCCAAATTCCTCCTTAGCTCAGCTGGTTAGAGCATCTGACTGTTAATCAGAGGGTCCTTGGTTCAAGTCCAAGAGGAGGAGCTTCGAAAGCCCCGCA
>DCBH01000100.1:0-4409 GCA_002313415.1 Flavobacteriales bacterium UBA1112 | reverse complement strand
ACTTCACCTTGAAGCTCTGCAATCGTCGTGGTCATGTGCTGAATTTTTGTGCGGCGATTGTGCCAGCTTCGCAACAAGGCAACAAGGCCCCAAAGCATCTGCAACCCTCCCCACATCGACATGAGGGCAGCCAGTCCTAACAACAACTCATTGTCAATTCCAACAAGCACGGCGCTGAGGAGAATGGGGAAAATGACCAACACAAGTCCAACAAAGAAGATTCTACGAGCCCTTCTACGAGGTCTCATCAACTCCTCTTCAGACGGCTTCTCCACGGCATTGGCAGCATCAACCGCTGACTTCATCGCCCCTTCTATCGTGCCCTTGACTTCTGACGCCAAAACAGCAACTTCTTCGTGAGAGACAATCTTCAACACATCTTCCACAAAATCAATCGACTTCAAAGACCAATTCTTAAACGCCAAAAGGCTTTCGAGATCTGTGATGGTGAGGTCTTGAACAAATGATTCGTACGCATTTTCAAGGGCTACGATTTGCTTCTTCGCCTTTCCCTTTGTCGAGGGTAAGTCGCCATTGACAATGCGGTCCAAGCCGTGTCGGTACTTCCTTCTCGTCCCTGAAAACTGGGGCGACGTATCAGAACTAACCATTCGAATGGGTGTGGAATGAGCGTCCTTGTACACTTTGTTGGAAATCACCTTTCCTGTGTCTCGTCCCACCTGACGGATGACAGCCCTCATGAAAACTTTTCCGAAATTCATTGCCCTCTTTTCTCGTTTGATTGCAATTCAAAAATACAAGCATCTTCTCCTCGAAGGAAGCAAACCAGCATCCCTCAACTTGTTTTGACTCTTCTTTGTCGGGGCTATCTTACGTTCTCAAAAGAGCGGTTCTGTTGGTACGCCTTGAGCCAAAACAAGCCGAAAAAAGCATCTCATGATAAGGGTTTTCATTCTAACCGTATCGGCCTTCACCCTGTTTACCACCTCCTTCTCTCAAATTACGAGTGAATCCATATTCGTCAATGGTGTTTCCAGAAGCTACTTGCTCTATTTGCCCGATGGTTTTGCGATGAGTGATGCTTTGCCCCTTGTCGTTTGCTTTCATGGTGGTTCGGGAACTGCAAGCGAACAATTGGCCTTGGGAGACCTCAGAGACCAAGCTGATGAGGATGGTTTCGTCCTGGTTTATCCCCAGGCACTTCCCGACCCCAATGATGGGGGGTCGACCAACTGGCAGGTTGTCACAAGTGGAACCCTCCCATTTACACAACCCAACCCGCACAGCGACATCGAATTTGTTTCAGCGCTCATTCAAGAGTTGAATGTGATGTTCGGCATTGACCAATCCCGCGTATATGCAATGGGCTATTCCAATGGTGGGGGCTTTGTGTACGACCTTGCCTGCCGACTGAATGACCAAATCACTGGGATTGGTGCTGTTTCCCGAACCATGTATGTCGAATCATATGCGAATTGCTCCGTATCTCACCCCACACCTGTTGTGACTATTTTGGGTACAAGCGACTGGAACTCGCCATACAACGGCCTCACATACAACGGGGTGTTGTACTTCCAAAGCAGCGACGAAGGAAATGCGTTGTGGATTGAAGAGAACGGCCTTCTCAGCGACCCAGAGGTTGTCGCTGTCCCCAACATCAACCCGAACGACGGGTCAACCGTCGATCGCTATCGCTGGACCGATTCCGAAGATTGCATTGAATTGATTCACTATAGGGTCAATGGTGGTGACCACGATTGGCCGGGGACTACAGGCAACATGGACATTGTTAGCCACGAGGTTATTTGGAATCACTTGAAAGCCTTCGACATGAACGGGAAAATTGCCTGTGCGAATGATGTGTCGCCTTGTGATGAAGATGTCAACTCCGATGGCGCCGTGAATGTCGCAGACGTGTTGTCCGTGCTATCCAACTTCGGGTGTGCCGAGAGCTGCGTTGCCGATGCGAACAATGATGGCGCAGTCAACATTTCGGACGTCTTGATTTTGTTGGCGGCTTTTGGTGTGGATTGTTGAGCTTGTTTTTCATCACAACAAAACAGCAAAAAGGGGCTCTTGCATTGAAGAGCCCCTTTCCTCCTTTTCTAAAGCGCCAACACTGGCGCTATACCAAAACCGAACCCCTTTACTTCACAAAACAACAAAAGGTTACACCAGGCCCCGTGCATTCTTGTGTGAGCCTGTCCCAGGCTGTTCCAAACGCCTCAAAAACATCCTTTCCACACGCATCAAGCTTCTTGGTTTTGCACAACCTCTTGTGTAGCTTGCTGCCGTCAAATGAAACCCCCTTTAACCATGAAAAACACTCTTTTTTGTGCTGCTATCGCAGCCTGTTTACTCACCGCTTGCACCACCGCGCCTATCGAAACAAACACTGGATACGAGCAAAATGTCGCTTCCATGAAAGCCATGTTTGACGGCTTCCAAAACAAATCCGTTGACGAGGCGCTATTCGCTGAAGATTTTGTTGATGTAGGGACGGGTTTTGAAGAAGTCGACCGCGGAAAAACAGAAGCCATGCAACAATGGAAAATGATGACCGCCGTCATGGACGCTGACCTTGTAAAAGCCATTTATTTGCCTGGCATTGATACCACCACCATGGCGATGGATGGCAGTGTCCGATACTACGGAGAGTGGGAGATGACCATGGGTGAGGCAACTCAATCATTGATGGCCTACGGCAGCATGGAATTCAATGACGCTGGAGAAATCCGCAACTTTGCACACTATGCAGATTGGACAGCCACCTTTGGCGCCCTTCTCGCTGAAAACCCAGAAATTGCGGCTCGCCTTGCTCAACGCGCCGCTCGAAGCGAGAAGTAAAAACCTCTTCTCCTTTCGGACAACCCAAAAGAAGCCTCGCACCCAGCGAGGCTTTTTGCTTGCGCTTCTTTGTTATGGTTTTCGGACGCGTCGTTTGTTCAACAATGCGCCAACCCACGTGTATCTAATGGCGTATTCATAGGTCAACAAACTCAGCCCGAACGCACCAAACAATGAAATGACAAACTTCCAAACTATCGCCAACTCCAGGGGCCCCAACATCACGTGCAAGAACATCACCAGCGGCATGTTCGACAAGTAAATCCAGTAAGATGCCTCCGTCAGGTAACGAAGGATTGGCGTGTCTTTCCAGTTTCTGCTGCCAAACCAACCCCAAAGCCCCATCACAAGCAAGTGCGTAGAGGTGCACCCAAGAAAGATTGCCGCTACTTTCATTGTTGCTTGTCCAATATCGCTGCTCTCCTGAGACCAAAGCTGGGGCACAATTGCAACCAACCCCAACGGAATGCCCAAACACAAAAAAGCCCTGCTTCGATCATTGATGTTGTGCCTCAATTCCTTTTGTCGAGACACCAACACACCCAACAAAAAGAAATAGTAATAATGACAGAAAGAGGGAGGCTCGATCGCAAGGGTCAACGGGTTGTCCACAATCCAACGATCCATGAAGTGCATGCATGAACAAGACAACAGAATGCCCAAGGACAGGCACTTAACCGCAGAGGCAGCTCTCAATTTGTTGAGCCACCTTTTCAAGGGCAGGGTCAGGGCATAAAAAATGATGAGGTAGTACAAAAACCACAGATGGCCCGTAGGATAAAAATTGTCCAAACCCAACCGCCACCCGTCTAAATAAGAGCCAAGCAGTGCTTCGGGCCTTAAAAATGAAAAGCCATCGTAATTTTTAAAGGACCGCATGGCTAAGATTGCTGGGGAAAACACCGCCACACCCAGCACAAAAGGAAGCACAATGCGCTGTCCTCGGTGTTGCAAAATGGCTCGCGTGTCTTTCCGCGACATTTCCAAACCAAACATGAATCCGGAAATGACGTAGAACATCTCCATCACAAACAAGTGTGCCTCAAAGACGCCAAAATCAAAAAAATAAGATCCATCTTCATTGATTGGCCACATCGGTGCCACGCTCGCCATGTATGGAACTGACGCGTGAATCAAAACCCGAACAATGTTGGACATGTTCCTAAGGTGGTCGATGTAAATGAATCGAGACAATCCTTTCGTTTGCCTGACAAGCTAGGGGATTGCCCGCTACATTGCATCATGCGCGTCTCTAAAATCTCTGCCACCCTTCTTCTCTTAGGCATATCCGGACTCGTCATGGGCTGGACGTTCAAACTCAATCATCTTATGGGGGCAGAGCAAATTTTCAATTTGGGCGCCATGGCTGCAGTGGTTGCGTTGCTTCTTTTCATTGGTGACATTTGGAAAAGCTCCGGGCCTTGAAATTCCTGTCTGTCGTCGTTCTGCTTGTCATGGCCCCATCCTTTGTTTGGGGTCAATTGTGCAACCGCAATTATGACAGGCGCATCGCCACAATTCATCAAGTCGCCCGAAACCAAGAAGGCCTCAAACCCAGGCTTGTGCTCACAGGAAGCAGCACCATCAGGCGTTGGGCTCAA
>DCBH01000025.1:25314-25893 GCA_002313415.1 Flavobacteriales bacterium UBA1112 | reverse complement strand
CCACAAAAAAATCCGCGCAGCCTTGCGGCCACGCGGATTGAACCCTTGGAGAGGGTCAGATTATTGCTTCGTGATGCGCATGGTGGTGGTTTCACCGCCAGCGTTCAAGTTCACCAGGTAAATTCCCGCTTGCAAACCTGACAAATCAAAGTTGGCGCGGTTCAATCCTGCAGGCAAATTGCCCAGGGTATTGAACATCACTCGTTCACCAATCAGATTGATCACCTCCAAGCTAGCCATTGCTGCGGTGGTGGTGTTAAATTCCACATTGGCGTTGCCGTTGGTTGGGTTAGGGAATGCAACTGCCGTGGAAGAAAGAGTAATCTCATCAATGCCTGTGACCGTCGTGGCTTCCATGCCTACACTAAGCTCCCCAAACTGGACGCCTGAGGCACCGTCGTATTCAAATACGATGTCAATTTGAGATTCTCCGTCCATGCCGTACACCCCGGCGGTGCCATCTTGATAGTTGCCCCATTGTGAGGCGTACAGGCCATCGCCATACGAATCGAACATGGTGAAGCTGTAGCAGCCTGTGCCAGGCAGGCCCACATCCCATGTGAATTCTGTATCAGCGCT
>DCBH01000025.1:24763-24912 GCA_002313415.1 Flavobacteriales bacterium UBA1112 | reverse complement strand
TCTGGCCAGTTGTCCGTAGTCACGCGAACTTGGACGTAAGTCGTTGTTTCGGGTGACAGTGCAACGGCTCCTGAGGTACTGTTGTTGGTATCGTTGCCATCCGCAGACGTGATTTCGAAAGTCAGATTGGGGGTTGACGTAAAGGATGC
>DCBH01000025.1:9390-24332 GCA_002313415.1 Flavobacteriales bacterium UBA1112 | reverse complement strand
GAAGTCAAGTTTTCAAGGCCCATGTTCTGCAATTCCACGGAAAGAGTTGCAGAGGCATCTCCGCATACCAAACCGTCGCCAGTGTAAGAGCCGAGTGCGGCATCGTTGGCCAGAGTAGCGGGTTGACAGTTGTTTGCCTGAAAAATCGACGCGTGTCCAGCAACGGTTGTTTGTCCGGACTCGGTGAGCACGCGACTGGGGCAAATGGTGTAGATGGTTGGGTAGTACGCCCCTCCGAAAGCATCAAAAATAGATCCTCCGTTGTCGATGATGGGGAAAGTTGTACCGGTGACCCAGTTTCCAACTGTTTGCGTACCAGTGCCGTACAAGTCTGCCTCAGTGGTCGTGTCGTCCCCTTCAATCCAAAGAATCCGAATTTCGTTGGTGCCATCAGGGCCATACGTTTCGTACAGTTCCTCAAAAATGCCATTTGTGTGGTAATTCCAACAAGGGCCACACCACGTGGCTGAGAAATCTACGATGACTTGGTAACCGGAATCGAGGTAAGCGTAAAGGCTGTGCTCAACGCCATTGATGTCAGTTGCTGTAAAATCTGGAGCAATGCTGCCGTCTGGCAATTGTGCAAAAGCTCCGAAAGAAATCATGGCTGCAGCCATGAAGGAGAAAAATTGCTTCATAAAAATTGGTTTTTGGATTCGAATCAGGAAACAATAACAATCAGGTAAGCATCAAAAATACACAAGGAATGAAAGTGAATGGTCAAAAGCTGCTTGTGAACGTCACTTCAAAGCCGTTGGAGGCGGGAACCGCTCGGCAAACCCCTCCGATGCAAAAGATGCCTTCGCGTCTCTTGCCGTATCCCACACTCAAACGGTGGGGTCCGTTGATGTAGCCCGCCGAGCCATAAATGTAATGAATGCGCTGGCTGGGATCGTTGTTGCCAAAGTTGTACTGGTCAAGCACACTCGCAAACCAGTGCGGAGACCACGTGTATTCCACCAAAACCGTTGCCCAATGACCTTTGTCTTGCAGCAGGTCAGGATTGTCTTTGTCCTCACCAACCCAAAGCCCCTGGAGCTCAGTACGCAAGCTTTGCTTGGGTTTGACTTTCCATTGGGTTTCGAGCACATGAATGTCGGCATTCACAATGCCCTTGTAATCGGTGGTGACTGGGGTTGTGAGTGTGTTGAAATCAAAGTGATAGTAGGTGTATTTGGCCTTCCATCGTTTGTTCAATTTTCTATCGATTGATGCATTGAAATCTCGCACGAAAAGTTCTTCACCCGGTCCCCAACTGTTTCGTTCGTACCCGTACAGAGTGCTCTCGACCTGATTGTCACTGTAACGCGTTGTATCGAGGCTGTTTGCTGCCGAGAAACTGGCGCTGAGTTTGGTGCCGTATTTGCCTCCGAGTTTGCTTCCCTTGGGGATGGTGTAGAAAATCTCCGCGCTTGCACTGGTCTCTCCCGTAATCACTGTGGCGTAGGGATACAGGGTTGCGGCCAGGTTGTAAGTGTGTTGTTGCGTGACCGCAGGAATAAAATTGATGGGCAAATCGAACAAACGCAAGTCTCTGTCCGAGCGGAAGCTCATGTTGTCTACCATCTTCCCCGTAAGCAGCACACCGAGGCCTTTTTGACTGTAGCCTAACGTGGCCATGAACGCTTCACCTTCTCGGAATGTGAATCCATTGTCGGCACTCGGGTCATTGATTTTGCCGGCATATTCGACACTCGCATTCCACCCTTTTCGAATGGCGTTGAGGCGGTACGACCAAGAACCCACATTTTGAGGCATACTCAGCAACAGGCTGTCTACGCCAAATGGCGATCCCGCTTGAAATTTGCTGACAAAACTGCCCGCAGCCGTCACTTTTAGAGGCTTCTCCTGCCATCTTTCAATCAGTGCATTGAGGTCAGCTTCAACATCTGCAGCTCGTATGATCCCAGGTCCGTTGACAAGACCATCATCAAAATCGAAGCGCTGCTTTCCGTAAATGAATTTGACTTGAATGCCATTGATAGGCCTCAGGATGAGTCGGATTCCATCCATGGCATTGTCGATGCCGAGATTCCGTTCTTCGTAAGCACGGAACACCAATCCACTCCCAAATTGATCGTAAAAGTTTCCGATTGTGACATCAACTCCCCGGTCGGGGTCATTGTAGCGCGCGAACCGATATCCCAAACCACTGCCGTTGAAGCGACCGGGGAATCCAATCACAGCATTCAAGTAGGTCTCGTAACGCACGCCAGCACTAAAATCACCTTGATTGTACAAAACGTTGGCAAAGGCATTGTATCCTGTTTTTGCCGGTGGCACAATGGCACCAATCAAAGAGTCTTCGGCATAGCTCTGCCAAAGAATGCCCACATTGCCTGAAATGTTTGGCACAGCGACATCTTGTCCAAATTGACACCAAACGAATGTTGGCATTCCACAGAGTCCTGTGAAAGTCAGGACGGCAAGTTGGAGTCTTTTAAGGCGAATCATTCGCTGAGCTTTAGGAGCTCTTCGTAGAGTTCGTATTCGTCACCATCGGCGTAATTGTTGTGAGACCAAACGACATTGCCAGTGTCATCTACCACAAAAGTGTGAGGCACATTGTTGACGTTCAACGCCCGTGCAAAGTCGCGGTTGGGGTCCAACAAAATGTCGTAATCCCAACCAACGCTGTTGACGTAAGGCGCTACTCGATTTGTGGATCGCATGTCGTCGATGCTTACTGCCACAATATTCACTCCAGTCTCAGTCACCCAGTCTTCGTAAAGCTCAGCGTAGTTGTTGAGTTCTCGCTTACATGGACTGCACCACGTGGCCCAGAAGCAGAATACCGTGGGGCCATCTTCCTGGACCAGGTCTGTGGTTTGGACGGCGTTTCCCTGAATGTCCTTGAGGCTGACGTTGGGCAAGGCTTGTGCCCAAGTGGCGCAGGTCCACAGACACAATGTGTGAATAATGAGGAATCGGAGCATGCTTTGGACTTTCAAAGATGGTTCTGCAAGGTTCAGGCCAAAAATACATTGGCGCTTGCCAAACGCCACTCGACACCCAAGTGATGTACTGTCATGGTGAAAATGTCTGGCCTATCTTTACACCATGAAGCAAATCTCAAGCATTTTTGCGGCTTGCGTCACTTTTGTGACCTTGTCCATTTCAGTACAAGCTCAGATTGCCCCTCCCACCGTGCTGGGCGCTCCAGATTCAGTCTTTGTGAACATTGACACCCTAAATGGCGCTGGTGTTGTTGCCGTTCACTGGGATGTGACGAACGAGACTGCCGACGTCTTGGATTTGATGGTGACACGCTCCTTCTTAGACACAGTGTCCCCCTTTAATTACCCGTATGTTTTGGACGCCGCGGGCTCGTACGAACGATTTTGTTGGGGACAAACCTGCTTCAATTTTGGGACCGACGCGTCTCCATCTAACCCTGCTTTTTTGGTTAGTCTTGAGCCTTCGGATACGACAGACACGTTTGTAGGGGATTTCTATCCCAACGGTGTGACTGGCAACACGACCTTAAGATACTGCTTCCACCAAAACGGTCCGGCAAGTTTGGGAGCTTGCCACGACATTACGTTTGTGGTCACGGGAACCGTAGATGCTGTTTCAGCGCCAGACTTGAATCAACCGGGCCTTGCACAGATTTCCCCAAATCCCGCCTCTGATCACGTACAAATTCGCTTTGAAGGAACTCGGGATGGAGACTTGGTCATTCGCAATCTCGTGGGACAGGTATGCAAGACGGAAAGGGTCCAATCGGGGGCTTCTTTGCAAATGGTGACCCTTGAGGACATGCGCAAAGGCGTTTACCTGGTGAGTTACAACGTTGGTGGGATTGCGGTTTCGACTGAACGTCTCGTGATTCAATAGTGCCTTTTTGGTGGTCTCTTCAGCCCTTCCTTTTTACGGAATTCTTGAGGGATAGACCTTGTGCACGTTGCAATGTGCATCCTTTGCCAATCTGACAACGATACAACCGACCTTCGTAGTGAACTTCGTCGATTCATGCAGCAGAACAATTTGAAGAGAGAGGCCCTCGAGTACCACGCGAGAGAGCGGCGCGGGAAGGTGGAGGTGGTTCCGACAAAGCCGTACAGCACTCAAAGGGACCTCAGTCTGGCATACAGTCCTGGTGTTGCAGAGCCATGCAAGGTCATCGCTGATAACCCGCAAGATGTGTATACATACACAGCTAAGGGCAACCTTGTTGCAGTGATTAGCAATGGTACGGCTGTTTTGGGGCTAGGGGACATTGGCCCCGAGGCGAGCAAACCCGTGATGGAGGGAAAAGGGGTACTTTTTAAAGTTTTTGCGGACATCGATGTGTTCGACATTGAGGTAGATGCCACAGACGTTGACCAGTTTGTGGCCACGGTGAAAGCCATTGCTCCTACGTTTGGAGGCATCAATCTCGAAGACATCAAAGCGCCTGAAGCATTCGAAATTGAGCGCCGCTTGAAAGCAGAGTTAGACATTCCATTGATGCACGACGACCAGCATGGAACAGCAATCATTAGTGCTGCAGCCTTGCTCAATGCACTGAAGCTCGCGGGAAAAAAGATGGAAGATGTTCGCGTTGTTGTTAGTGGAGCTGGCGCAGCGGCCATGTCTTGTCTCGACATATACGAGCAACTCGGCATGAAACTCGAAAATGCGGCCGTATTCGACAGCCAAGGTCACATCCATGCTGGCCGGGTAGAACTCGATGAGAGCAAACAGAAGTACGCCACTCAAAAATCCTTCGCGGATCTAGGCGAAGCGATGAAGGGTGCGGATGTTTTCTTGGGTTTGAGCAAAGGGGGTCTGGTGAATACTGCCATGGTCCAAGCGATGTCAACAAACCCCATTGTATTTGCTTTGGCCAACCCCGACCCTGAAATAGCGTACGACGAGGCGATGGCCTCCCGCGAGGACGTCATCATGGCGACTGGTAGAAGTGACCACCCCAATCAAGTCAACAATGTGTTGGGCTTCCCATACATTTTTCGGGGTGCCCTGGATGTTCGTGCAACAGGGATCAACGATGCCATGAAACTGGCGGCGGTACGAGCAATTGCCTCCCTTGCAGAGGAAAACGTTCCAGACGAGGTCAGTGAAGCGTACGGAGAAGGTGCTCTGACTTTTGGCCGTGATCTCATCATTCCCAAGCCCGTGGACCCGAGATTGATCACAGCGGTGGCCCCAGCAGTGGCGAAAGCGGCAATGGATTCAGGAATTGCACAAGCACCGATCACGGACTGGGACCAATACAGGCGCCGGCTTGAGATGCGTTTGGGGAACGACAGTACGTTCTCTCGCAACATTGCGACCCGCGCAGCTCGAGCTCCCAAGCGTGTTGTCTTTGCTGAGGCTGAACGTTACAAAGTGCTGAAAGCAGCAGAAATGGCAATGGATGAGGGCATTGCTCATCCCATTTTATTGGGTCGCAGGCATCGCATTGAAGCCCTTATTGAGGAAAACAATCTGGAGTTGGATGGAGCGACCATCTTAGATGCACGCGCGGTGGATCAAGAGGAGCGTCGGAAGGCGTTTGGCAAAGTGTTTTTCGAGCGTCGAAAGCGTCACGGACTTACGGCTTTGGAAGCGGAACGGTACATGCGGAAACGCAATTATTTTGGGTCAATGTTGGTTGATCAAGGAGAGGCTGACGCTCTGGTCTCGGGATTGACCAGAAATTATCCAAATGTCATTCGTCCCGCGCTGCACTCCATCGGCAAAGCCAAGGGGGTGGATAAGGTGGCGGGGATGTACATCCTTCAAACCAAAAACGGTCCGATGTTTTTTGCTGACACGACGGTTAACACCAACCCCAGTGCCGAAGACATTGTAAATATCACATTGCTGACTGCCGAGGCAGTTCGAAATCTGCGCATCGTTCCTCGCATCGCTCTGCTGAGTTATTCCAATTTTGGCAGTTCTCAAGGTCATGATGCAGAAAAAATGGCTGAAGCAGCGCGCTACTTGCATGTACATCATCCTGAGTTGATTGTGGATGGTGAGATTCAGGCCAATTTCGCCATGAACCAAGACAAGCTTGGGGAGAGTTTTCCTTTTAGCGCACTGCACAAAAGGCAGGTCAACACCTTGATTTTCCCCAATCTCGCCGCGGGCAACATCAGTTACAAGTTGTTGCAGGAAATGGCTGGAATGGATGCGCAAGGGCCCGTATTGCTTGGCATGCGGAAAAGCGTACATATTCTTCAGATGGGGTCGAGTGCCAAAGAGATTTTGGACATGGTGCGCCTTGCCGTGGTTGACGCTCAAATCAAAGACGTACACCCGTGATTCACCATTTGCATGGCCGACTCGTCGAAAAGCACCCCACTCATGTGGTTGTGGAGTGTGGTGGTGTCGGCTACTATGTGGCAATCAGCCTGACCACATTTGATGAAATCGGAGACGATGAACTCGTTAAAATTCATACTCACATGGTGGTTCGTGAGGATGCTCAATTGCTCTATGGATTTGCGACGGAAGTAGAACGGACCCTGTTTTTGTTGCTTCTCGGGGTCAATGGCGTAGGTGCCAACACAGCTCGACTTATTTTGAGTGCCATGGACCCTGAAACGGCAGCGGCAGCGATTTCTTCTGGGGATGTGGATGCAATGAAGCGAGTGAAGGGAATAGGAGCCAAAACAGCCCAGCGAATCATTGTTGACTTGCAAGATAAAATGGGTGCCATCGGCGGTGTTCAAGGGGATTCTTCTCCATCCTTTTCTGCGGTGCACAATACAATGAAGTCAGATGCGTTAGGGGCACTGACATCGCTCGGCTTTGACAAGACGAAATGCAACCAAGTGTTGGATCAACTCCTCGAATCTCAGGGAAATTCAGCTTCGTTGGAAAGTTTGATTAAAGCGGCGCTGCGCGAACTTTGACCGACACCGACGATTGAACTTGGAACAAGCATGACCCCCTCAGTACAGGCCAATGTGCCGCCATGGAGGAAATTTTGGAGCCAATGCTTGGCGTTCATGCTATGTACTCTGGGTGCGGCGACTGCCGAAAACGCGCAAGGACAAGCAGACACGACTTTCAATTTGCCTTTTCCCCATGACAACGGGGACATGTTTAATCCTGCCGAATTTCCAGGTGGCGTGTCCTTGCAGTGGCCAAGCAATTTCAACTATGGCGTGGTTTACAATCCGATTACAGGGATGTACGAGGTGCAACAAACCATCGGAGACACCCTGGAATTCCGGCCTTCTAGTTTGTTCACATTGGATGAATATCTGAACTACAACATCGAGGGAAATTTGACGGAATTTTGGAATGAGCTCCAAGAGGAAGAGGACGAGGCTGATCGGGCTTTTGCACCCAAATTGGAGATTGACAGCGAGTTGTTTGAGATGATTTTCGGCAGCAACGAAATTGAAATCAAGCCACAAGGAACGGCGGAAATCACCCTTGGTTACACTTGGAACAATACAGAA
The DNA here is from genome assembly GCA_002313415.1 of Flavobacteriales bacterium UBA1112. GTDB lineage: Bacteria > Bacteroidota > Bacteroidia > Flavobacteriales_D > Sanyastnellaceae > UBA11663. The sequence continues at coordinate 16,932 of DCBH01000025.1, read as the reverse complement.
AATCCACGTATACCAGAGCGTCAGCGTCGTGCGGGTTCAGTGGACTTCGACCAACGCATCCAATTGAATCTTGGGGGCAAAATTGGAGACAAGATTGAGCTGGGCACCCAATTCAACACACAGGCACTGTTCGATTTCGAGAATCAAATGAACATCGGGTTCCAGGGCGAGGAAGACGACATCTTGAAGAACATTGAAGCTGGCAACATCAACATGCCTTTAAATAGCAGCCTCATCGCGGGTTCGCAAAGTCTGTTTGGATTGAAGCTTGAAACGCAATGGGGACGATTGTACAACACCACTGTTTTCAGCCAACAAAAAGGTGAGCGCAGCGAGATTGAAGTGGAGGGTGGAGCTCAAACCCAGGAATTTGACATCCGTGCTGATGACTACGAAGCAAATCGTCACTACTTCTTGTCGCAGTACTTCGTGGACAAATATGACGAGGCGATGAGGTCTTTGCCTGTCCCAAATTCGGGGGCCATGATCAACCGAATCGAGGTGTATGTGGTGAATACGCAGGCCAATACGCAGGACGTCCGAAACATCGTTGCATTCACCGACCTTGGCGAGCACCCGGATTACGTATCGACCAACCTGCCTTTGGGCAATTTGATTGACAACACCAGCATTTTGGGTGGGGGCGTCTTAGAGCCTTCCACAGAGGCCACTTCAGATCGTGCTCCCAACAATTACAACAACGACCTTTTCCGAAGCATGACGCTTGATGAAGGTGTGATGAGTTACACAGGCGCCAATCAAGCGATTTCCACTGCCCTCAGCGGTGATTTAAAGCAGGGGGTCCACTACGAAAGGGTGGGGAACGCAAGAAAATTGAGCCCTTCAGAGTTCACGTACAACAGCCGTTTGGGCTTCATTTCGTTGAGACAAGCGTTGAACAACGCGGAGGTCTTGGCTGTGGCGTATGAGTACACCCTGAATGGCGAAACGTATCAAGTCGGAACGCTCTCGCAAGACGGCTATGCGGCGCCTGGAGCACTGATTTTGAAAATGTTGAAGTCTTCCGTGACCCAAGTGAAACTTGACAACGGAGATCAGGCTCCCTTGTGGCGCATCATGATGAAGAACGTCTATTCCATGGGTGCATTTGGGGTGAGCAACGAAGATTTCCGTTTGGACATTTGGTACAACGACCCGAACTCAGGTGTGGATTTAAATTACATCCCTCGTGAGCCATTGGATGGTCAGTTGTTGATTCAAGTCCTCGGTATGGATCGGATTGACATCAATGGCATGCCCAACCAAGATGGCGTATTCGACTATGTGGACAATGCCGCAGTCAATGGGGGAACCATCAACAGCCAAAACGGCCGGATTTTTTTGCCATCAGTGGAACCCTTTGGCTCCAACCTCGCAACCAAAATTGCGGAGTACATCGACAACTCTGACATTGCCTTCGCGGATCAAAACGCCATTCGCGACGCTTTGGTGCAGACCTTGGTTTATCAGCCGCTTTACGACAGCACCAAGACAGCGGCTCAGCAGATTCCTTCTCTGAATCGATTTCGCATCAAAGGACGCTTCCAGTCTCAAAGCTCGTCGGAGATTCAATTGAACGCACTCAACGTACCTGAGGGTTCTGTGACTGTGACTGCAGGTGGGGTTCGGCTCGTGGAGAATCGAGACTACACTGTGGACTACAACTTAGGACGTGTTCGCATCATCAACGATGGTCTACTTGAGTCGGGCCAAACCATCAGGGTTTCACTCGAATCCAATTCCCTCTTCAACATTCAAACGAAGACCTTGTTGGGGACACGCTTTGACTATGTCGCAAGCGACAACCTGAACATCGGTACGACCCTTTTGAACATGAGAGAACGTCCCTTGACGCGCAAAGTGAACATGGGCGACGAGCCGGTCAACAACACGGTATTGGGGGCAGATTTTTCATGGCAAACGGAAAGTCGGCTGCTCACGGAGTTGGTTGATCGTTTGCCTTTTTACAGCACCACGGCGAAGTCCACGTTTGACATCAGTGCTGAGGGCGCCTATCTCATTCCCGGTCACAGCCGGGCTGTCGGCGACGAAGGCACGGCCTACATCGATGACTTCGAAGGTTCACAGAGCACCATAGATCTGCGCGCAATCAATCGTTGGTTTTTGGCTTCTACGCCTCGTTGGCAAAACGACAAATTCCCTGAGGCCAATCTCGAAGACAATCTTGCGTCCAATTACAATCGAGCTGGGTTGAGTTGGTATACGATTGATCCATCGCTCATGAATGGCAGCGCGCTGCAAGACGGTCAGGTCGATGCGGAGATTCGTCAGGACCACAGAATGCGGCAAATTTTGCTTCGTGAGCTTTATGAAAAGGGTGATTACAGCAACAGTGCCACGGCTGGGATGCCTACAAACTTGCCCACTCTGGACATGACTTACCGTCCTACTGAGCGTGGTCCCTACAACTATGAATTGTTTGAGGGGTCAGATTTCTCTTTTGGACTTGAAGCAGATGGGACGTTGAAAAACCCGGAGCAACGTTGGGCTGGAATCCAACGTGCCTTGACCACCACAGATTTCGAAGCTGCGAACATCGAATACATTCAGTTTTGGGTGATGGACCCTTTCAATGAGGATTCTGAAAATGAGTCAGGAGGGAAGTTGTACATCAACTTGGGCAACGTCAGTGAGGACATTTTGAATGACAGCCAGCTTGAATTTGAAAATGGTCTTCCCTCGGCGAACAACACTGAATTGGAAACAGACACAAGTGCTTGGGGTGTATATCCAGACCCAACCACGTTTAATGTGGTCAATGCTTTTGACAACAGCACCAACGATTACAGTTTGCAGGATGTTGGGCTCGATGGTTTGAACTCCGAAAATGAGCGAATCTTTTTCGCATCTTGGTTGGATGGGTTGCAAGAAGACTTGAATCCAGATGCGTTGTCCGCTTACCAAAACGACCCATCGGCTGATGATTTTCGTTATTTCAGAGACCCTGGGGCGCAAGCCAACGGGGAGGACATCCTTGAGCGCTACCAGTTTTTCAGTCGTTATGAGGGCAATTCAAACACCCAACAGCCCTACGGATATCCCATCACGTCGACGACCATTCCCAACACGGAAGACATCAACGAGGATTTGACCTTGGGAACGATAGAGTCTTATTACCAGTATGAGATTCCAATGTCTGTGTCTGATTTGTCTGCGGAGAATGTGGGTCAGGGCTATTTGGCAGACGTGTTGGAAACCGTATCCAAAACCAACGGAGCTGGAGAACAACGACCCATCAAATGGTATCAATTTAAGATCCCTGTACGGGAGTATCAGCAGGCTTACAATGGCATCAGCGATTTTCGCTCCATCCGTTTCATGCGGATGTTTATGCAAGGGTGGAGTGAGCCTGTAACGCTTCGATTTGCCCGCATTGAACTCGTGCGCGGAGAGTGGCGCCGATACGAACAGAGTCTCGCAGGACTCCAAGAATTGGAGGTGGATGACCCTACAGGTACCCAATTTGCGCTGTCTGCGGTGAACTTGGAGGAAAATGGTGTGCGTCAACCAGTGCCTTATGTCATTCCGCCCGGCATCAACCAGGAAATCGATCCATCCAACCTCAACCAACGTCGATTGAATGAGCAATCGTTGGCCTTGGATGTGTGCGGACTGGAAGATGGAGATGCCCGTGCTGCCTACCGCAACATCAACTTTGACATGCGGATGTACGAGCGTTTGAAGATGTTTGTTCACGTGGAAGCCGGTCGCCAAGGTGAGATTCTCAACGAGGGCGACGTCAACGTGTTTGTGCGTTTAGGCAGTGATTACGACCAGAATTACTACGAGTACGAAATTCCCCTGAAGCCCACGCCGATAGACGTCACGGCTTTGGATGAATATGACATTTGGCCTCTTGAGAACAACATAGACATCAGCTTGGATTCTCTGCGTTTGCTCAGTTTGGACAAATTACGCAACCGTTATGTAGACGGCGAGGTTTCGGTAACTGGGGTGTACTCCGTGGTGGATGAGGGTGGCAAGCGGAGGCTCTCCGTGAAGGGGAATCCCACGCTCAGCAATGTTGTGACGGTCATGGTGGGAATTCGCAATCCGGACAAGGATTTGGAGCAGCCTCTCTGGACGTCGGATGACGGTCAACCGAAATGCGCAGAGATGTGGGTCAACGAGCTCCGACTTTCAGGGTTCAACGAAGAAGGAGGTTGGGCAGCGGTGGCACAAGCCAACGCCACCCTCGCAGATTTGGCAAATGTCAGTGTGGCGGCCAACATGTCGGTCCCCGGGTGGGGTGGATTGGAGCAACGTGTGCAGGAGCGTCAGCGTGAGACAATTCAAGGGTTGGATGCAAATGGCACCATTCAGTTGGGCAAATTGCTGCCGGACAAGCTCGGTTTGACATTGCCGATGTACGTGGGTTACAGCAATCAAACCAGCACCCCTCAATTTGACCCGCTTTCGCCGGACGTCGAAATGACGGATTTGGCAGCCATTGCAGATCAAATCACAGACCAAGACGAAATTCAAGCCATCGACTCACGGCAGCAAAGTGCGCGAAGCATTAACGAGGTTCGAAGCATCAATTTTTCCAATGTGAAAATCGCGCCTCAATTTGGAAAGGGAGGAGGAAGCAAAGACCGAAACAAGCGAAATGGCAACAACGATGCGAGCGACAAACTTACTCAGGAAAGGGAACGATTTGGCGCAAACAATCCGCGCGGGGGCAGCAGTCGCGGAGGGAGTGGCAACAGCAGCAAAGGCCTTTTTTCCATCGTCAATCCTGCGAATTTCTCAGCGAATTACAGCTACAATGAGCAGTACAGGCAAGACGTCTACACCGAGAACTTCAGAAATGTGGAGCACAGAGGTGGGCTGAATTACGCGTGGTCGCCCAAACCGAAGAAGCGTGAGCCATTTTCCAAGATTGGCTTTTTGCGGAACTCTGATTACCTCAAACTCATTCGAGATGTGAACTTTTACCTGCTGCCCAAGCAAGTGGCCGTGTCCAATCAGATGCAGCGCATGTATGAGGTGAGTACTGTGCGGGACAACATGTCGGTTCTGAATCCTTCGGCAGATTTTGATCCAATCATCACTCCGCAAGTGGTCAAGACATGGACTTGGAACCGGAATTACACGGTGAAGTATGACCTCACACAGTCCCTCAAGCTGGACTATCAGGGTTCTGCGCAAGCTTTAATCATGGAAAATCCGGGATTGATTCCTTCTGAAGCTGACGATCCAGACGCATACAATGCCTATCGCGATGAGATTCAAAACAGTTTGGTTGAAGGTGGAGAAGTGACCACCTACAACCACCAAGTCAATGGGACGTACAAATTGCCCTTGGACAAATTTCCGGTCACCGATTGGCTGAGCGCCGACACCCGCTATCAAAGCTCATTCCGTTGGGACAGAGCGCCGTTTGCCCAAGACACTCTCGGAAACACCATTCAGAACAGCCGCAACATCAGTCTCAATACGCAGGCCAACTTCAAGAACTTTTACAACAAAGTTCCTTTCTTGAAGGAAATCAACAACAAGCGACGTCCGCGGCCCTCAAGCCGCGAGGTGAGCAACGAAAAGCGAGATGGTTTTGGCAACATCATCGACGAGGAGGAAGAGGAGAAACTGGAGTTGAACATCGTAGAGCATGTGTTGCGTTTTGCCATGGGGCTGCACACTGTAAGTGGAACATACGCACGGAATGAGGGGACCATGCTTCCAGGGTACAATCCGCAGGCGTCGTTTGCGGGCTTCAATCGGAATTTTACGGCACCTGGACTGCCCTTCTTGATAGGCCATCAAAACACCGATTTGTACGGCAATGGTTTTGGTGACGGGACTTTTGCCCAGCAAGCAGCATCAAATGGGTGGCTCGTGCAGCAGGCCAATTTGAACAACCAATACACCGAGTCGTACAGTGAAAATTTCAATGTCAGGGCGAACCTGGAGCCCATTCGCGATTTCAAAATTGAATTGACCGCGAATCGCAACATTTCGAGGAATTACCAAAGTTTCTTCCGCTATGACGACGATTTGCAAGACTACGTCAACGAATCGGCCAATGAAACGGGCAACTTCACTGCCACCGTGATGACTTGGCCCACCGCGTTTGTCGATGACGACAACACCTACAACAACAGCATTTGGCAAGATTTCTTGTCTGGACGTCGCTTCATCTCTGAACGTCAAAATGAGTTGAATTACAACGATGAGCTGAATGAAATTGGATATGCTCCCGGCTTTGGCCCCATCAGTCAAAATGTAGTCGTTCCCGCTTTCATGGCAGCTTATCTTGGCCTCAAAGCGCAGGACGTCCCCCTTGATGTTTTCGAGGCGCCCGTGCGGCCCAACTGGCGTGTGAGCTACGATGGCTTGTCCAAGAATCCCAGGCTCAAAAAAACGTTTAAGCGCTTCAATTTGAACCACACTTACAGAAGCACGATGTCTTCGTCGTACAGCACCAATCTCGGTTACGAAGGGGATGAACAAGGACGACCCACGGCCACAGATCAGGGGGAATATCAGGATTACATCAGCCAGCGCCAATTCAACATGGTGACCATTTCTGAGCAACTTTCGCCACTTGTCGGTGTAGACATGAGCATCAAGACAGCCAACGACAACGAACCGCAGGTGCGCGTTGAAATCACGCGCGACCGCAATGTGAACCTTGGCCTTTCCAATTATCAAATCACGGAGACAAAAACGAAGGGTGTGGTCATTGGTGTGGGTTACAAATTTGACGACGTACCCAACCCGTTCTTAAGGACCTACGGCAAGTTGCCGATCAAGATGCTCAAGAAAACGGACTTCTTGCTTCGTTGTGATGTCAACATTCGCGAAAACAGCACAGTGATTCGCAAAATGGTGGAGCAGCAAAATCAGGTTACTGCCGGCCAGCGTCTCATATCTATCAAGCTCAGCGGTGACCTGGAAGTGAGCAGCAAAATGACCCTGCGAGCTTTTTACGACCAACAGATCAACAAGCCCAAAGTGTCGACGTCTTTTGCAACGACCAACATCAGCTCAGGAGTGGCCCTTCGATTCAATTTGACTCAGTGATTTGGGCGCGGTCAAGATGAACAATTTGGAAGGCGGAAGTGTACCTTCGTCGCATGAACATTCCAGACAACCTGAAGTACACCAAGGAGCACGAGTGGGTCCGCCTTGAAGGTGATGTGGCCGTGATTGGAATCACGGATTTTGCCCAAGGCGAATTGGGAGACATTGTATTTGTCGAAGTCGAAACTGTTGACGAGACTCTGGAGGGAGATGAGGTTTTTGGTACCGTGGAAGCCGTGAAGACGGTGAGTGACTTGTTCATGCCCGTTGGAGGGGAGATTGTGGAATTCAACGAAAGTGTAGAGGATGATCCTTCCTTGGTGAATGAGGATCCGTATGGCGAGGGTTGGTTGATCAAAATCAAGGTCAACCGAACGGCAGACGTGGAAGCTCTGCTCGACGCCGAGGGGTACAAGGCCCACATCGGATAAACTCACCACGCCCTCACGTGTCCTCTGGTCGTCTTCAAAATGCAGGTCTCCGGGTGTGGATTGC
>DCBH01000025.1:0-8992 GCA_002313415.1 Flavobacteriales bacterium UBA1112 | reverse complement strand
GCAGTGGCCCTTGGAAGTCATGGACAAAGTGTTTCACGCAATTGCATTTGCAGGCTGTGGATTGACTTGGGTTGTCGCTCTTGCAAAGCAGCGCAGGTTGCAGTCGGGGTGGAAATTGGAAGGAGCAGTGCTTCTCGGGTCTCTGGTTTTGGGTACGGTTCTTGAGTATGTTCAAGACGCGTGGATGTCGGGACGGATGTTCGATTGGATGGATGTTTTTGCGGATGTCTTTGGCGCTGGAGGTGCGTTGGGCGCCTTCTTCGCCATCTTTGGTCATCGACCGGGTAGAATCGCAAGCGATTGATTAATTTCACCGTCTCAAACCTGTCTCATGCTCCGCAGAAAGACCCCTCAAGCCGATATCGAGAACAAACGGTCCACTTGGAGAGCCCTTGGATTTGTGGCTTCACTCGCTTTGATACTGTCCGCATTGGCATGGACGTCTTATGATGTCGCCATTACACGTGCGCTCGATTTTGAGGCAGACCTTCTCGAAGATGAAGAAATCCCGGTGAATGTGGTCACCCCACCGCCACCCCCACCCCCACCGCAGCAAACCACGGTGATTGAAATCGTAGATGACGAGGAGGAAATTGAGGAAGAGTTGGAAATCGAGGACATCGAACTCGACGAAGACACAGAAATCGAAATCATTGAGGATGAAGAAGACTTCGAGGAGGACACCCCATTTATGATCGTGGAAAACATGCCCGCGTTTGGGCCCTGTTTGAAGTTGCGTGGCGATGAGCGCCACCAGTGCACCCAAATGGAAATCATCCGGTTTGTCAGCACCAACACCAAGTATCCCCCGATTGCGAAAGATGCAGGCATCCAAGGCACAGTATTTGTCTACTTCGTGGTGGGCAAAAATGGCAAGGTTCGGGATGTGAAAGTCTTACGTGAAGTTGATCCTCGACTTGACAAGGAAGCGGTTCGCGTGGTTGAAAGCCTCCCTACGTTTGAGGCCGGGCAGCAGCGTGGAAAGTCAGTGTCCGTTCAGTACACGATTCCAGTGAAATTCATCATCCGTTAAAGGGTAAACCAGGAGATATCATCGAACCAACCATCGACAGCAAGTAGCGTGTAGAATGCAAAGAGGAGCGCCCCCCAGGGCATTCCTCTTTTCGCATAGAGGTAAATGCTCACCGCGTCGATGACCATCCAGTAAATCCAATTGGCAGGGTCCCCATGAATCATCCACCACGTTCCCACGAAACTGAATACTGTGGTGAACGCATCAAGCTTGGGCATGCTGCTTCCGCGACGCACCAACCAAGGAACGGCAATGAGCCAGGCTACAATTCCTGCGGCGAGTGAAAGAAGATGAGACAACCAGCCGTGCATTTCCACGACCCATTCCGCGGTTTGATACAACCACGCGCCGTACCCGGCCATGATGAAGTAAAACGAATGAAGCAGGGTCTCTGCTTGCAGATTACGTCGCCAACATGCCCAACCTAGGCCAAAGGCTCCCAAAGCGGCAAAGAGATACGCCAAAGGCAATGTGCCATTGAGGTAGAGCCACGTATACATGAGGTTAAGCACCACCCCCAAGATTTCAGCCCATCTTACCACGGCCATTGATTTAATACATGTTCGAGGCGAGCTTCTGGAGTATCTCCCTCTGCCACCAAGTAATGACGGTGTTGAAGATGTTCTCGATACTTCTGTTCGAGCATCAAACGATCCTCGAATCGAGGTAAGGTACGAAGTGGGTCTTCTTCCCAAGATGAAAGAGCAGGACACAGTATGTGAAAGTCAACTCGGGGGTCTGGTGGCGTCACGGGATGCCAACTGAAGTCGAGCTTGGCTTCCGACCAAATGCGCAGTACCAGATCTCCGGTGTCACAAATGACCCCGGGATACTCGGATTTTGCCATGGCAGCGGCATTGGATTGAGATTCGTGCAGTTCCTCAAATGTGGACTCAGAAACTTGGTCGGCCAGCACATCGGGATGCGTTCTTGCGTGCTCAGGAATCCACGCCCAACCCAAATGATTTGCAAGGTTTTTAGAAAGAGTGGTCTTCCCCGAGCATTCAACGCCAGTTACCACCACACGGCGGAATGGAGTTGGCAATGCGTCATTCATTCGGAGGGGGAGTTTTGAAATTCGGGCTCAAACACACAATTGCATGGCTCAGATAAGTTCATTTGGACATTCGGCAACAGAGTTTTCAGCATGTCCTGCTCGTCCACAGTCATCTCGTTGTGGAGCAAGTCAAGGATTTCAAGGTGCTCTAGGTGACCTAGGGATGCTGGAAAGTGCGCTAGAACATTGCCCCAGAGGCTGAGCACTTTTAAGTTTTTAATCAAATCGATGTCTATCGGTATGCCCTGCAGCGCATTTTCACCGAGACTGATGTGCTCAAGATGAGGCATGCGAAGAAGGATGTCAGGAAAATCTTCGAACCGGTTGTGGTCGGCGACGACAACTTTAAGGTCGGATAGATCTTCGAGCCACTCGGGAAAGGTTTGGAGTCGATTTCGGCTGACCAACATGTAGGTCAAATCCTTGAGCAACATCAAATCACGCGGGAGCTCTCTGAGCCTCTTTCTGCTGAGGTCGATGGCCAAGACGACGTTGCCTTCACGTTGAGCTTGAACTGCTTGCTCCACATCATCAAACCACATTGCGTCTTTGGGAAGATTCACAACGGCATCTCTTCGCGCTTGACTCCAAACGATGCATTGAAAGCCCAAGCACAAATAGAAGACAATTGAACTTTGACGAAGAAAACGGGAGTTGATGTTGCCGTGAAACATGGATGTTTAAAGTTTGGTCGAAAGTCTCAAGTTTCGGCATGAGGACTTGTGCCAGCCAGCATGGACAGGGCGCGATTGCGGTCGGCCTCCAATGCCAACTGCAAGTCTTCGCTGGAAGCAAATTTGACTTCGCTCCGCATCCAATGCATCCACTTGATGTGTAAATCCATGTCGTACCAGTTCCCCTCAGTTCCGATGAGATGCACCTCGAGCGACGGGGAGGATCCGTCATGAAAGGTCGGTCGGGTTCCCACGTTGGCCATGGCCGGGTGCCATTGATTGTCGGGAGTTTGACACCAGACCGCATAAACACCTTGAGCGGGGAGGAGTTTCAAAGGCTCATCCAACTCCAGGTTGGCTGTTGGAAATCCGAGGTCTCTTCCCACTGCGTTTCCATGCACAACACGTCCAGAAGTTGGATACGGGACGCTGAGCCACTTGTTTGCCTCGTCCACATTTCCTTGACGCAAAGCTTGTCGGACTTTGGTTGAGCTTACTCGAACGTCTTCCACTCGGTGCGCATCGAGAGCTTCAACTTGAAAGCCAAGCGCTTCTCCGAGGGTTACTAAGGTGGAAAAATTGCCAGCGCGATTGCGCCCAAATCGATGATCATCTCCGATGACCACAGCCACGGGTTGAATGCAATCCCTCATCAAACTTTTGGCGTATGCCCAAGGTGTCATTCGCGCTAGGGACAAGGTGAATGGATGCAGTACAACATTGTCAAGTCCGGCATCTTCGAGCAAGGTCAAACGTTCGTCGAGGGTGTTCAAAAGTTCCAGTCCATGGTGGTCAGGATCGAGCACCGTGCGAGGATGGGGGTGGAAGCTTAACAGGGTTGTTTCGGCGTCGTATTTCGCAGAGACTTCTTGCAATTGTTGAAGAACTGCGCGGTGTCCAGCGTGAACGCCGTCGAACGTTCCTACGGTGAGAACTGTCCGTCGGGCACCTTGAGAAGGGGTTGGAAATTCAGATGCGTGGTGATGCACTCGCACTGTGCAAAGTTAGGTGCGGAATTTCGAGGTGAACGAACTATTTTTGCCTTCGATTTCACATGTAAAACAGAACAATGTCCGCACAAGGAACCATTGCCCAAGTCATCGGCCCAGTCGTTGACATTCGATTCCCTGAAGGGGTCGCTTTGCCAAAGATTCTAGACGCCCTCGTGGTCGAACGCGCTGAAGGAAACCTGATTCTTGAAACTCAAAAACACATCGGTGAGGATACCGTTCGCGCCATCTCGATGGAGGCAACAGAGGGGTTGAGCCGGGGCATGTCGGTCCAAGCGACAGGCACAGGAATCACAATGCCCACCGGCGATGGCATCAAGGGAGGACTTTTTAACGTTGTGGGTCAAGCCATTGACGGCATCCAAGGCCGCACTTATGGCGAAGGCCGCTCCATTCACCAAGCACCACCCAAATTTGAGGAACTCAGCACGTCAACTGACGTGTTGTTCACGGGCATCAAAGTCATTGACCTGATTGAACCCTATGCAAAGGGAGGAAAGATTGGGTTGTTCGGAGGTGCGGGTGTAGGAAAAACCGTCCTCATTATGGAGCTCATCAACAACATCGCAAAGGGATATGAGGGTATCTCTGTCTTTGCTGGTGTGGGTGAACGAACCCGCGAAGGAAATGACTTGCTTCGCGAAATGATTGAGTCAGGGGTAATTAAGTATGGCGAAGCCTTCGTGGAGAGTATGGAAGCTGGTGGTTGGGATCTCAACAAGGTGGACAACAAAGAACTCGAGAACAGTCAGGCGACCTTGGTATTTGGTCAAATGAACGAGCCTCCGGGAGCCCGCGCACGTGTGGCTTTGTCTGGATTGACCGTGGCGGAATATTTCCGTGATGGCGATGAGGAAAGTGGAGGTCGTGACATTTTGTTCTTCATCGACAACATCTTCCGTTTTACTCAGGCTGGTTCAGAAGTGTCTGCACTTCTTGGACGAATGCCATCCGCTGTGGGTTATCAGCCAACACTGGCCACGGAAATGGGCGCGATGCAGGAGCGCATTACCTCGACCAAGCGTGGTTCAATCACTTCCGTACAGGCCGTATACGTGCCTGCGGATGACTTGACTGACCCTGCTCCGGCAACGACTTTTGCTCACCTGGATGCGACGACGGTGCTGTCCCGTAAAATTGCTTCCCTGGGCATCTACCCCGCGGTAGATCCTCTTGACAGTACGAGCCGAATTTTGACTCCGGACGTGGTTGGTCAAGAGCATTATGACACTGCGGAGAGGGTGAAGGAAACCCTGCAACGCTACAAAGAGCTTCAAGACATCATCGCCATCCTAGGGATGGATGAATTGAGCGAAGAGGACAAGCAAACAGTGAATCGCGCAAGGCGGATGAGCCGTTTCCTTTCTCAGCCTTTCCACGTGGCAGAGCAATTCACAGGAATCCCAGGAGTTCTCGTTCCCATTGAAGACACCATCAAGGGGTTCAATATGATTTTGGACGGGGAACTCGATCAATATCCGGAAGCAGCCTTCAACTTGAAGGGAAGCATCGAAGAGGTCATTGAGGCTGGTGAGAAGATGTTGGCTGAAGCCTGAACAAGACCATCATGACCGTTGATATTCTAACTCCCGACGCCACCCTCTTTTCTGGAGAAGCCTCATATGTGGGCTTACCCGGGTCGGATGGCAGTTTGGGAATCTTAAACAATCACTCGCCTTTGGTAACTACACTCAAAGAAGGTCAGGTGGTGGTTCGCACTGAAAGCGGAGAGAAAACGTTTGACGTGATCGGAGGCAGTGTTGAGGTACTCCACAACGTCGTGACCGTGCTTGCGGAATAAGCCCAGTCCCCATGAAGTCAAACAGCGCGGCTTTTTGGTCGCGCTGTTTTGCGTTAAGGATGATGATAAGGCTCCCCTTTTAAAATGGTTTGGGCCCGGTACAATTGTTCGGCGGCACAAATGCGAATCAGCTCGTGTGGGAATGTGAGCTTGCTGAGGGACCACGTATCATGAGCTCGTGCCCGAAGTGAGGGATCAAACCCAAAAGGGCCTCCAATGAGAAAGGCTGTGTGACGGAGACCGCGATTCATGCATGCCTGCATGTACTTGGACAATTGGACGGAGCCCATCTGAGTGCCATGTTCATCGAGGAGGATGAGGTGGTCAACCCCTACAAGGTATTTGTCTGCCAAGGCAGCTTCCGCTTTCATCATACGCACCGGATCGGCTTTGGCATGTTTGCCCCTGAGGTTGGGTGTTTCGACGTACTGGTATTTGATGTACCGCTGCATGCGTTTGTTGTACATGTCTAGTCCGTCCTTGACCCAGGGTTGTGATGTTGCGCCAATGGCAATCAAACTCAGTTGCATCCCACAAAGTTATGGCGGGTATCTTCGCAACATGATGGATGAGCAGATGTCGCGCATGCTGGATTGGGCGCTCGAAGAGGATTTGGGCTCAGGAGATTGCACGTCGAATTCGAGTGTCCCCCCCTCTATGGTGGAAGAGGGGTTTATTTTGGCCAAAGAACCAGGCGTGATCGCAGGCGTCGAAGTGGCGCGTGAGGTGTTCAAAAGGGTTGATCCTATGGTGAGTTTCGAGTCCTTGATGAACGATGGTGACGCAGTCAAAGAAGGTGACGTGGTGATTCGAATCCAAGGCAATGCAAGAAGCATTCTTGCAGCAGAGCGGCTCGCACTCAATTTCATGCAACGCATGAGTGGGGTTGCAACCACGACGCGACGAGCCATGGATCTGCTCGAGGGCACCCCCACGAAAATTTTGGACACGCGAAAGACCACTCCTGGACTTCGTGCATTTGAAAAGCTGGGGGTACGGCTGGGTGGTGGTGTCAACCACCGTATGGGTTTGTTCGACATGATTCTCATCAAAGACAATCATGTGGATTACGCTGGAAGCATGAGATCCGCTCTAGCTGGAGTGCAGGATTACTTCGAAAAGGGAGAGCCCCGTGTACCTGTCGTGGTCGAGGTGCGGTCAATTTCAGAGTTGAAAGAAGCCCTTGACGCATCACAAACAGACGGACTAAGGCTGGAGCGCCTTTTGCTCGACAATTTTACACCGACGCAAATTAGAGAGGCCGTGACGGTGGTCGCAGGTCGCTTGCCTTTGGAAGCCTCAGGAGGCATCGATTTGAGCAATTTGCGTGCTTACGGGGAAGCTGGTGTTGATTTTGTTTCAATGGGCGCACTGACCCACAGTGTAAAAAGTTTGGACTTGTCTCTCAAAACCAAACCATTTCTCACGTGAGTTTGCCCGAAGGTCCTCTGTTACGTTGGCTGGCTTCACGCGTGATGGTGCAGAAGATGCAACAGTTTTTGCGACGGATGCAGCCTTGGGGGCAGGAGGGAATGAATGTCTACGACGTGTTGCGTTTTTTCGTTGTAGGGTTGGTGAACGGGGCTGTTGCCACCCGAGCTGCGGCCATTTCCTTTCGTTTGTTCTTGGCCTTTTTTCCTGCAGTGATTTTTGTTTTGAGTGTGCTTCCTCACACTCCATTGGAGACCGAGGCGGTCATGGACGCGCTTCTCATGTTGTTTCCCGGAGATACCGTTGGCTTGTTTCAGCAAACAGTGGATGATTTGCTAGGGAAAACGCAAGGAGCGCTTTTGTCTGTCGGTTTTGTTTTGACCCTCTACTACGCATCGAGCAGTGTCCATGCAGTTTTATCCGGATTCAATGAAAGCGCATTGCTTGATCAAAAAGGCAGTCCCTGGCTCATTCGAATTTGGTCTATGTTTTTGTTGGTGCTGCTGGTGGTGTTGCTCGGAGTGTCAGTCTTGTTGATTGGTTTCAGCGGCGACTTACTGACATGGATGTCAGAACGTGGATGGCTGCCAGGAGAATCCCTGAAGTGGTTCAATTTGGCCCGTTGGGTAGGAGCACTGGTTTTGATTTACAGCTCTGTCACGTTGCTGTACAATGTGGGGCATTGGGATCGTTTGAAGTGGAGAGCAGCTACACCAGGCGCGGCCATGACCACAGTTTTCATGGTGTTGCTTTCATTGGGGTTCAGTTTTTTCATTGCCCAATTGAATACGTACAACCGGCTCTATGGTTCTTTGGGGACACTCATGTTGCTTTTGGTCTGGGTGAATGCGAACAGTGCCGTGCTGCTGCTTGGATTCGAATTGGATGCGAGCATTGAAAAAGCGAGGAGGGAAGCGCGGGAAAAGTTTTCAGACTCCAAGACTTAATCAACGTCTGCATCGCCGCATCGCAAGCGTGGCCCTTCAGACTAATTTAGCAGCATGAAGCATTTTCTTTCTTTCGTTTTGGCATTGATTCTTGGCATGGCTGCAGCATGGGCACAAAGCAACCCCTTACTCGGCAAGTGGAAAACCAAAGACGACGAAACAGGCCGCATCAAGAGCATTGTTGAAATCACAGAGCGGGACGGAAAATTTTACGGACAAGTCGTGGAGCTGTTTCGCCTACCTGACGAAGACCAAGACCCTTATTGTGACAAGTGTGATGACGATCGCAAAGACAAGCGCGTTTTGGGGATGGAAATCGTAAGAGATATGGAATTGGATGAGGAATGGGAGTGGGAAGACGGTACGATTTGTGATCCCAAAAAGGGCAGCGTTTACGATTGTACCATGTGGTTTGAGGACGGTGATTTTGATACTTTGAAGGTGCGCGGCTACATCCTCTTTTTGTTTCGCACTCAAGAGTGGTATCGGGTTAAAGGGTAAGGTCAACTCATCAACCGTCCCTATCGAAGAGTCACACTTGACTCACACGCTTTTTCAATTCTGTTGAGACTTCAGGGAGGCACCCAAGCATCCAACTGCTGCCCAAGACCAATGCACCTGCAATCCCCCCGCGCAGCAGCGCAAGTCCGACTTGATTGGGTTGTCGCCACGACATGGCATCGACGGGAATCTCGATGAAAATTGAGGCTGTGGCGATGAGCAAAGCCATGACGAGAATGGTGAGCCATTGACGTGAGAAGGGATGGATTCGAAACAACCGCCACATCAAACTCGTTCGCCACGACATGTTCCAGATGCCGGTCATTCCAGTGGCGATTGCGGCTCCCTCAATGCCCCAACCCATCCATTGAATCAAAACGTAGTTGGTGGCAACGGTCATGGCAACCAACCCAAGATTGATGGGTAGTGCGAGTTTATATCGCGAAGAAAACTGCAAAATGGGCCCTGCTGTACCTCCCGAGGCTTCAGCCACAAAGGTCAGTCCAATGGCAAGGACGACCCATCTCAATCCTTGGTA
>DCBH01000087.1:22574-23485 GCA_002313415.1 Flavobacteriales bacterium UBA1112 | reverse complement strand
TGAATGCGATTTTGGGTCATTTCGACGGCTTGGAGTTTGTGCCAGTCAATCATGATGCGCTTGCGAAACCACCAACCTTGGTGTGTGCTAAGATGACGTCCATCGGTGGTGGCCCACTGACCTCGATAAATCTTAAGTGAGAGCCATCCGCTCCATGTCCATAAAAACGCACCTAAGACCAGCCCCCATATGAAGCCAAGCCACCAACCAAAACCTACTGCAATGGGTAAAAGTGCAAGGCTACGCCTGAACCAGCGCACCCAAAAAGAATATTTCTCAGGACAAATGGTAATCAAAGAGCGTTGGGGCCAAGAAGGAAAAAGCAATGCCTCAAGCTGGCGCGTTCGTTTTGAATTCATGGCGGGGATTCCCATGCGCATGACGCTACCTCCTTCCACGGTTCCACCGCCGTTCCCTTGGACCGCTCCACCCGCTGCAGCTTGCCGAATGTGAACCGTATCCATCGAAAAGAGTCGACGAATCCAGGTGCTTTCCCACGTCACATATTGCACTTTGTGGATGGGTATTTGCATGGATTGTCGATTGAGCATCCCTTGGGTGAGGTGGACGGCAGAGGTCCTTTTGGCTTTGGACCCCTCCACCCACAGTTGAAGTTTCCAATGCCGCAAGATGCTTGAGATAAGCGATATCATCACGGATGTCATAGCGATGATGACAGGTGACACAATTAAGATAAGTGGAGATAAAAAGAGCAGGATTGAGCGCCAGATGCCAGGCACTCTTGTCCACAATTCAGTCAAAATTTCCCATGCAAATCCCTGAAATGTGACCAACCCTCCAATGGCAAAAGCAACCTTCGAGAGGTGATTCTGAGAAAGACCAACGCAGAGTAGGGTGCGAAAGTCGAGATCGGTGATGGCCCGCCGTTGAGGGGAATTTTTTGTTTCAGC
>DCBH01000087.1:0-22236 GCA_002313415.1 Flavobacteriales bacterium UBA1112 | reverse complement strand
CTTTCGGTAAGTCAGCCCTCTCGGATAAATCTGCAGTCAGCAGTGACCTAAGACTTTGGGCTTCATCCCACTTGAGGGCATGAATTCGAAGTTCGGATCCAGAGGAACCCGCGGTGTCTACACGAACACCACTGACACCAAATAGGCGCTGAACGAGATTTTGCTCAATGTGGACGGCTTGGACGCGCTCAAGTGGGATGTTGATTTTCTCGCGAACAAAGATGCCTTTGTGCACGTGAAATTTACCTTGACTTACGCTGAACGTGAATCGCCAAAAGTGCAGGACGGCCCCCAACAGAGTCGCTAAACCTCCAAGTGAGAGTGCCCACAAAAAGTACTTCGCATCATTTTCCTGCTGCAGATAGGCTGCGATTAAGATGGGCCAAGCTGCTCTTAGAATATGCTGAGATTGCCATCCAAGAAGGACAAGAAGGCCGACAATATGTTGACGTCTCGGTGTTGCGAGACCTACCCCGTTGTCAGTCATGGTTGAGGTCTTCCAGCATTTGGCGTATGTTTTTCGCTGTCGCCATGCTGAGTCCCGGTATTTCGAGGTTGGCGCCAGACGCACCTGCTGTGTAAAGCTTCAGCGTGCAGTATCCCAACCACCGACCTAGGGGGCCTTGCTGAATTTCACTGTGTTGGATTCGCGCGAAAGGCACGGCGGTTGTGGTTCGCGACCACCACCCTCGTCGATACACCACATCCCTGTCTCGGACGAGATAGCCTCGCAAAGGCCAACCACGCCATTCTTCCAAGGCCCACCACCCCGTGGACACCAGCCACAGGCCACCAACAATCAACCAAAGCGCACCAGGCACATGTGTGTCTCCCCACATTTCAATGGCAGCAAGAGGGACTGCAAATGCAAGACCTGATGTGAGGGTGACCGAACTCCAAATCAAAGCTCGTGCTTTGGCGTAAGACGGAAGCACAGTAACGAGTTGGGTCTCATCCAGCTCAGGCCACCCTGCCAAGTCGACCAACTCATTTTTCACATGGGTCATGCTGTGAAGTTAGGGCCGCACAGAAATGTGATGCACGCCGGGTTTGCGAGGGGTGAGGATGGCGTCTCGCAGGCATGACATTTCTGTTGGATGAGCCACAAAATCCAAAGCTGAGGTATCCACCCAAAGTACACGAGAGCCACGGTGGTGGCGATAGTGGTTTTCATAGCCCTTGGCAACACGATCTAGATATTTCTCTGGAAGGTTTTGCTCGTAGTCGCGACCGCGTTGAGCAATTTGGGCTTCTTGACGCGCTCTCCCGGGATTTAGGATGGCGATAACCTCTGGTTGAGGGAGTTGAGCGGTCATCATTTGAAACATCGTATTGAACAGCTTGAACTCATCTCGCGGCAGGTTGACCCTCGCAAAAATGAGGCTCTTTGCAAAGCTGTAATCCGCCACAAGCCTTTGTTTAAAAAGGTTCCTGCTCTTGATGGCACTTTGCATTTGCTTGTAACGGTCCGCAAGAAAGGACAATTCTACACTGAATGCATGAGCCTCTGGGTTCTCATAGAATTTCTCCAAAAAAGGGTTCTGCTCAAAACGTTCAAGCATCAATTCAGCTCCAAGGTCTTGGGCCAACCAGCTTGAAAATGTGGTCTTGCCTGCTCCGATGCCCCCCTCGATTGCCAAACTTGCGTACATGCCTTTATTTGATTTTGCTGGATTCAATGAGATGGGGAATGACCTCAGGTGTGGTTGGGCACGCCCTCAATGCGTCTTGAATGGATTGCCCATCAACGACCAAGTCAGGCGCGAGATCCATGAGCGGCTGAAGCACAAATCGTCGGACCATCATTCGCGGGTGAGGAACTTCGAGATTGAACCCGACGTTGGGCTCACAACGTTCTCCTTCGGAAGTGCATAAGACATCGATATCAAGGGTGCGATTCGAGTAGCCTTTTGCTCTGGGGTCACGAACGCGCCCGCATTCCCGCTCCACTTCCAAACCCAAACCCAACAAATCTTGCAAGGGCATCGCTGTTTCTATCGCAACGACCATATTCAAAAAGGGAGGGGACCCAGGAATCATACCCCAAGCTTCTGTTTGATATCGTCGTGACAGCGACATCGCGGCCACGGCACGCCGCTGCACCAAGCCATCTTCAAGAAGGCGAAGGCCTTGATCCAGCCAAGCGTCGCGGTCATCCAGATTCGTACCAAGCCCCAAGTAAACGGTCCTCATGTTCTAACACAATCGATGGGTCCAAGGTACTTCCAATCGCGGGCCTTGAACTACTTTTGGTGCCATGTCTTCATTTGGAAAAAACATTTTGAGCTCTGCGATTGGCTCAACTCTTGGCTTGCTCGTGGCAGGTACGGTTTTGATTTTCATTTTTGTGGGTGTCCTCGTAGGCGGATTGGTGGGCGCTCTGGCTGACGCAGACCCCATGATGGGAGCTGACATTGAGCTCGAAGATGCCAACATTTTGAAGGTAACTTTGAATGCGCCCATCGTCGAGCGTGGTGGCAGTGACGTCCCGTTTTCATTCGGATTAGGAGGGTTGGAGCCCAACGTGCAAATGGGACTCAACCAAGTCTTAGATGCGTTCAATCGCGCCGCAAGTGATGAGCAAATTGAAGGGGTTCTTTTAAATGTTTCGGGTGTCTCAGTCATGCCGGCCATGATGGAGGACTTGCGAGGAGGCCTTGAGGTATTGCGAGACAGCAACAAGTTCATCGTGGCATGGTCGGAGACCATGAGTCAACGTGCCCTGCATTTCAATTCAGCCGCGGATGAGATCTATTTGCATCCGCAAGGGGGCATGGTCTTGAATGGCCTTCGGAGCCAGGGCATGTTTTATCCAGGGATGTTTGAAAAACTCGGCATCGATGTCACAATTGTCCGTGGTCCTGACAACAAATACAAAAGTGCGGTAGAACCATACTTGAGAAAGGACTTTAGCGGAGCCAATCGAGAACAGCAGACGGCTTTGCTCGAAGGCTTTTGGTCGGACATGAGTACCGACGTAGAGACATCGAGAAATTTGAAAGATGGCACACTCGATGAACTTGCCAACCAATTGACGATTCGCGGACCGCAGGATGCGGTTGAAGCTGGACTGATTGACGGCTTGTTGTATGAAGACGAATTGATGTCTTTGTTGAGCGAGAAGTTGGATGGAAAGAAGCCGGAATTGATATCCTTGACAGAGTTCACTTTGGCCGAACGATTTATCGGCGGCGTGGAGGCCTTGACAGCGGCTCTAGAAGAAGCTGAAGACAGAGATGACGACGACGACAACAGTGCGCTTGGGGGCAATGTCGCTGTCATTTATGCTGTAGGTGCCATTGAGAGTGGGGAGGGAGATGCTTCTACCATAGGTTCGGAAACATTGGCTTCGGCCCTGCGTGAAGTGCGTGAGGCGGAAGACGTCGAGGCGGTCGTGTTGCGCGTGAACTCGCCAGGAGGGAGTGCCTTGGCCAGCGATGTGATTTGGCGCGAAACAATGTTGCTGAAAGAATCTGGCAAACCTTTTGTCGTGAGCATGAGTGACCTAGCTGCTTCAGGGGGCTATTACATCAGTTGTGCCGCTGATCGCATTTTTGCAAATTCCACGACCATTACGGGGTCGATAGGTGTGTTTGGAATGATTCCCAACCTAGGTGGAATGCTGGAAAAACATGTGGGAATCACTTTTGACGAAGTGGCACTTCACGACCATGCAGGGCAACCTGACGGCTATTTTGCTCCTGATGATGTGGCTTTGTCGGCCATCAACGAGAGTGTTACAGAGGTGTACGAAGCATTTACCAGACGAGTGGCTGAAGGCCGAAATATGACACGTGAGCGAGTGGAAGAACTCGCGCGTGGACGGGTTTGGACTGGCAACGATGCCTTGGACAATGGCTTGATTGACGAAATCGGTGACATGGAGGATGCGATTCATTATGCAGCACAACTCGCAGACATCGACCGAGGCGACATCCGCCGTGTGGCATTGCCTGAAACAAAAGATGCCTTGGAATCAATCGTGGAAGACCTCGTAGGCATCGAGTCGGATTTGCAGGTCTTGGGATTCTCAGGGGTTGAGAAGGACATCTTGCAGGATTTGTGGCAAGTGCGTCGCATGGTGAATACGGGAGATCCCATTCAAGCCCGTTTGCCTTACCGCTTGCGTATCCAATAATGCCATCGCACAGGCTTGGAGAACGTCTTACGTCTGAGGCTTATGGTGAAGCTCAAAAATTGCCGTTGCGCTTGGTTTTGGACAACATTCGAAGTGGCCAAAACGTAGGTGCATGCTTTCGTTCGGCGGATGCCTTTCGCATTGATGGACTAGATCTTTGTGGAATCACGTGTCACCCGCCGCACAGGGACATCTTGAAGAGCGCGTTGGGATCGAGTGATCACGTTCCATGGAGAGGTCATGACCATACCCTTGACGCTGTCCATGTTCTGAAAATGGAAGGGTGGAAGATTGCTGCAGTTGAACAATCCACCAAAAGTGTGGCTCTTCAAGAGTGGAAGCCGGTGACCCAAGATAGGTGGGCCCTCGTATTGGGTAACGAGGTACGCGGCGTGTCGGCAGACGTCTTAGAAGCTTGCGACGCCATATATGAAATGCCTCAATATGGTGTCAAGCAAAGCATCAATGTCAGCGTTTGTGCAGGTGTTGTTTTGTGGCAGGCGGCACTTCACTTGCGACACACTTGAGACGGGAATTGGATCACCGAGGTGTTGCTCGAGGTTTGGTGTTGCTTTAAAAAAAGCACATAGAAAGCCCCGCCGCAAGGCAGGGCTTTCGCTTTTCGTTTTTTACGGTTTTTACATTCCGAGTGAAGACTTGTAGTTGCGAAATTCCAAGTCGTTCTGAGCTCGGTCTCGCAAGGTGGGGTCCTTGGACAGAGCTGCGGAGACGTATTTCTTCACACCGGCAGCATCCTTGAGCCGAGCGCAACAGACAGCAAGGAGATAACTGGCAATGGCACTGTCGTCACCTGCGTTTTCTAGGGTTGTACGGGCACCGTTGGCATCATCATTGAGGATTTTGGCCAAAGCGAGATTGGCTGTGCTGTTGCTTCCCATGTTGGAAATGGCACGTCCGTAGTTGCCTTGAGTGATGGCGAGTACGCCTTTGTTGTAGCTCAGCTCAGAACCTCCACTTGCCTTGCCGTAGTAAGTTGCAGCAGCATCTGTATCTCCATTTTGACGAGCAACAGCACCCAGATTGGTGTTAACTGTTCCGTTGCTCGCAGCAAGGACTTTAGCAGCATCGAACGATTCTTGAGCTTGTTTCATGCGGCCCAAAGCCATCAATGTGACGCCGACATTGTTGTGTCCACGGTAGTCGTCTCCGTGAACACGCGCTGCATTTTGATAGACTTCGAGGCGGTCGTTCAGATCGTCGAACAAGGTGGCTGCGAAAAGCAATTCTTCGACCGTCAGAATGTCGGCATTGTTCTTACACAAGTCAATCAGTTCTTCGTCGGTGTAGCCCTCTACGGTGTAGGTGATGGCCACTTGAGATCGACGAAGATCGGGGAGGATGCGATCCTCAATTTCTTGATACGTCTTGGCGATATTTTTGATTTCTTCTTCGCGTTTGTTCTTGTCGCTGTACATTTCTAATACACGCAAAATCAAGTCTTTATCTGCGATTTCAGAGCTGCGCATCGCCTTCTTGAAACCTTCCCAGTCTTCTCCTTTCGGCATGGCACGAACCGCAGACTCTTCGAGTTCAATCCTCTTGCGTCCGAGTTCGCGTGTAACTGCTTTGTTCGCACTGTTGGCACGATCCATGGCGAGGTCTTCATTCAATGAAATTTCTCCTTCAGGCGAGGCATAAGACTGCGTCATCACACTAACAATGCTTACGCTGTCTGCGGATGCTGCGAGGGCAAATAGATCCTTGGCTGCTTTCCAATCTTCGTCACGGTATTCATTGCTCTTGACGAAGCTGCTTTGATAACCGTAGTTGATTGTCAAGTCCTGCACATAGGTCATGACGCGCTGGAAGTTGTCGGGGGCGATGACAAATTGTTCATCGGGTTGAACAAGATCTTGTGTAGCCATGACTCCGGGAGCCAAATCAAGGGCTGGGAATTCACCAGTCTTGTCTCCTTGCGAACCAGACATGCGCAATTCGAGACGTGCCTGATCTTTCATTGCCGCCTCATAGGGCACTGTGGATGTGTAGTTGAAGGACTTGCCGTTTTCCCAACTGACCACTGTGCCGTTACCCGCTGCATCTTCACCTTGGAAGTTGACAGGTTCGAATGCCGCTTCCCCGCCTTCCCAAACCAAGAATGGCGTTGCTGTTGCCGTCACCTTTTTGGCAAAGTATTTCGGGGGGAAGGATCCTGTAATGTCGATGGTGACGTCATCTCCTTGGAGAACGACAGGCGAAGGGCTGATTTCAAGGTTGATGTTCTCAACCGTCTTGATCATTTTGGGTAAGCTGCATCCCGCGAGGAGAACGACAGCAAGCATGGTAGAAAATGTGCGCATGTGTGTTGTGAATTCTGAGTCAAAATTAACCAATTCAGAGACGGATCTCAGCCTGCAACAACTCCCATGTTGGAGAACTTGCGAAGTCGAGTGTTGATCCGCTTGTCGGCGTCTTGTTTTTGAAGTTTGTCGAGTTCTTTAATAAGGAGTGATTTGACGGTGGCAAAGGTTTCTTCTCGATTGGCATGCGCCCCACCTAAAGGTTCCGGCACGATTTCGTCCACGAGTCCCAGTCCCTTCATGTCGTCTCCTGTAAGCTTTAGGGCTTCGGCAGCTTGCATCTTGTAGTCCCAAGATCGCCACAAGATGCTTGAGCACGATTCGGGGCTGATGACACTGTACCAGGTGTTTTCCATCATGAATACTTTGTCCCCAATTCCGATTCCCAGTGCACCCCCTGAGGCACCCTCACCGATGACGATGCATATGATGGGCACACGAAGAGTGCACATTTCCATCAGATTGCGGGCGATCGCTTCACCTTGACCGCGTTCCTCCGCCTCCAAGCCAGGATAAGCGCCCGGAGTGTCGATGAGCGTCACAACGGGGCGGTTGAATTTTTCAGCAAGACGCATCAAGCGCAGGGCCTTGCGATACCCTTCAGGGTTGGCCATTCCAAAGTTGCGGTACTGACGCATCTTGGTGTTGATTCCTTTCTGCTGACCGATGAACATGACTGGCCTTCCATCAAGCTCTCCCAATCCTCCCACCATTGCCTTGTCGTCTTTCACGGTGCGGTCGCCGTGCAATTCCAAAAAGTCACCTTCAGTCAACGCTTCGATGTAATCTAATGTGTATGGCCGGTCAGGGTGACGACTCACTTGCACTCTTTGCCATGGTGTGAGCTTGCTGTAAAGCTCCTTGGTCACCTCTCTGATTTTGACCTCCAGCTCCTCCACTGTGGTCGTCATGTCCAAGTCGTTCTTGTCCTGAATCTCTCTTGCCTGATCGAGCTGCTCGCGCAAGGTTTGGATCGGCTCTTCAAAGTCGAGGTAATTCATCACTCCAAATATGCGACCTCCCTCAACGTTGTTCTCTGCATTCTACCTAAAAAAACGGGAAGAAATCAAGGGGCTTTTCCACAATTAAGAGGTGAGGTAATCAATCATCGCGCGAACCGCACGACCTCTGTGGCTGATTGCATTTTTGTCTTCAGGAGCCATTTCTGCAAAGGTACAGTTGTGGTCTTCTGGCTTAAAAATGGGGTCGTATCCAAACCCCTCAGCACCGCATTTTGCCGGCTCGATGAACCCTTTGCATTGGCCTGCAATCACGTGTTCTTTGCCTTGTTGAATCAAGCAAATGACCGTTCGGAATTTTGCGGTCCGAGCTTCTTTTGTCGAGGCGCCCACCCGCTCTAGCTCAAACAGAAGCTTGGTCATGTTTCCCTCGGCGTCTCCGTGGGTGCCAGCGTAACGCGCGCTCAAGACGCCTGGTGCGCCGTCCAGCGCATCTACCTCGAGCCCTGTGTCGTCTGCAAAGCAATCAAGTCCATAATGCTTTACCACATGATGTGCCTTAATACGGGCGTTGCCCTCGAGGGTGGGTGCGTCTTCGACGATTTCCTCTTGGCACCCGATGTCTGTGAGACTCTGAATCTGGTATTGGTCTCCGAGCATCTCTTGCAGCTCGCGCACCTTGTGGGGATTGTGGGTTGCAAATACGAGGATGGGACGAGCTGGTGTAGGCTGATCGGCGTTCATGCCGCAAAGGTGGGTTTCGCAAGGCCTGAAGTCCAAACCCCCATTTAAGACAACAACCGCCGTCGCAGCTTGCCGCGGTCAGTTCGTGGGAGCTCTCCCCATTCTAAGGTGCGTGGCGTCTTGGCTGGACCTAACATGGCTTTCAGCATTTCACGCCATTCCTCCAAAATCATTTTCGCATCAACATCCTCGGGCACTGTTCCTGTAAGACGCAGCACCACAGCCTCGCCCAAAGTGTCATCCGCCTTCCCAAAGGCGGCCCAGTCCGACACCCACGCAGGCATGAAGGTTTCAAATGCACGCTCCACCTCTGCGGGGTGCACCAACACCCCTCCTGAGTTGATGATGTCGTCGGCACGCCCCAACCACAAAAATCCTCCCGTTGGCAATTCTTCAATGCAATCTCGGGTCTCAAGTGTGACGTTTCGAGACGGTGCGTGAATGACTGCACATCCTTCTTCATTGGTCTCAATGGTCACACCAGGGAGGGGTTGGAAGGGACTTTGTAGGTCATCGATGGTTTGAAGTTTGCGCGCAGCGACGTGGGTCAACGTCTCGCTCAATCCGTAGCTCTCCCAAATGTCTTCTACCCGTTTCGAGTCCAGCAACATGCCAAGCAGCGATTTGGAGACGGGGCCTCCTCCGAGCAGCAGTTTAACTGTCGTGCCGGAACCTTGCGCGATCCAGCCTTGGGCTTGGTGAGGGGTAAGGGCTACAAAGTCCTTCTCACCGTTCCACGAGGGGGCAGAGGAAGGTTCAATGATTTCAAGTTCCCAGGCGCCAACCAAGCTTCGAACGATCATGGCTTGACCTGCCACAAAAGAGGTGGGCAACGCGAGCAGGGCACGGGTTCCGGCACCGAGGTCCCAATGTTTGAGAGTGTCTTCCACGCTTGCCAACACCGCAGCGCGGCTGTGCTCCATACGTTTTGGGGTGCCCGTTGTGCCTGAGGTTTGGACCACCATACCCGGCTCGTCTTTGCGGCACCAACGAAGCCAAACCTCGGCCACCTCAGCGAGCCATTTTGCTCGCTTGGCTTGAGTACGCCGAAATTCTGCGGCACCAATTGCCGTGGCGGGCCAGACTTGCTGACCCCATTTGAAGGTTCCCCGTATCGCCTTCCGGTCAATCATGGGGCGTCGTGTTTGACGTTGCACCCGCAGCCCGGCAAGTGGCGAACGGCACCTGCGAGACCTTGACGCCATGTTGACTCATCGCGGGCCTTTTGGGAAGCCGTTATGAGGGTTCCTCGTTCGATGGCGAGGTTGCCAGGGATGTTGTTGGTGAATAGCCCTCCGGTACCTAGACCTTGAGGCATCGGTGAGTTTTCAGGATTTAGCGCCGGCTGAACTGCCGCCCATTGGGCGATGGCTTGCAGGCCAATGTTGGATTCTAGGGCAGAGGTGACCCACCAATCCATGTCGCGCTGTTCGGCCAAACGAGACCAAATTGTTGCGCTGTCAAGCCCACCAATCAAAGAGGGTTTCAGCACGAGGTACTGAGGCCGGATGTGATCCAAAAGCCGCATGCGCTCCGTCAATGCGTGGACCCCAATTAAGCTCTCGTCCAGGGCAATGGGGACAATGTTTTCTTTACAAAGCGCCGCCAAGCGGTCTAAGTCTTGTGGCAATAGAGGTTGCTCGATGCTGTGAACGTTTAAATCAGCAAGGGCTTCAAGGCGTGAATGAACACCCTTCGCATCCAAATTGTGAAATGCTCCATTGGCGTCCACTCGCAATGTGAATTCATTTGCCGGACAGCGGTCTCTGACCGCTTTTAACATTTGAAGTTCCTGCGTCCAATCGTGGGCACCCACTTTGCATTTGAGGGTGGTAAATCCACGTTGAACAAGATCATCAAATTGGTCGAGCATGTTTGGAACAGACCCCATCCAAACGAGCCCGTTGATGTCAATACCTCTTTCTCCGCGAGAGAATGGAGATTCCGCAATCGTCCCTCGTCCGCCTTTGCTCAAGTCCCATGCGGCAGTCTCCACGGCAAACCGCACAGCCGGACAAGACGCGGGAACTGCCATCACATCGAGACAGCCACTCTTTGCCACAATATTCAATTGATTCAAAGCCATCTCTGACGTTTCCAGAGACAGTCCCAAAATCAAACTGCATTCACCCACTCCGATTCTTCCTTGCTTGTCCTCTGCAACTAGGAACCATGAAGGTTTTTCTTTCAGTGTATCACGGGATGTTGCCGCTGGAGTTTTAAATTTTAAAACGTGAGGCAAAACGGTCATACGTAAACCACGTATGACGGGGGCAGGAGGCCAGATGTCATTCGAAGTCATGTGTTGAGCGTTTGATCCATGAACATGAACAGAGCCACGAGGAAAGAGCTCAAGGCGATTCGCTTCAATTCAGGATCGAGGGTGGCCGGATCTTGGCAACGATAGACATCCACAGCATGCCTTGCATGCAAGAGTGCAAGCAAGGCATACCACATAGTACCTCGCCACATTCCGACTTCCCAGGGCCCTCGAAAAAACAAAAGCAATGCGGTCCACCCAATGCATAGGATGGCAAAGTGATAGTATTTACCTCCCTGAAATCCGAGTCGCACAACCATGGTCTGTTTGTTGGAAATCGCATCTGATTGATGGTCGCGCAAATTGTTCAGATTCAGCACAGCAACGCTCATACAGCCTGAAAAGATGGCTGGCAACACCCAAACAATTTGAATCTCGTGAGCCACCAAAAGTCCCACTCCAAGAACTCCAACGAGTCCAAAAAATAACATCACGTAGATGTCACCGAGCCCCTGGTAACCAAACGCTTTTTTTCCTACCGTGTATCTGATTGCAGAAACAATTCCTGCCACACCAAAAGCACCTAGACCGGCCATTCGCACCCCGTGCAATGCGATGTCTTCGTTGCCTGAAACTACCCCAGGAACAAAGGCCAAAATCAATGTCACGATTCCTGCGATGAAGGCACTGACTGCGGAAACCACCACTCCTTTTTTCACGGATGAGACGGTCAATTGTCCCGAGGCTAGGGCTCGATCTTGACGGTCTGCTGCGGTGTCCGTCCCCTTGATGAAATCCCCGTAATCGTTGGCGAAATTGGCTAAAATTTGAAGAAGGATTACCGTGATTGCTGCACTTAAAATGACAGGGTTAAACCTTGATAAACTCGATTCATCCAACCCATGGGCGCGAGCCACAGCTCCACCGAGCAACACACACGTTGTTGCCAAGGGAAGGGTCCTCAGACGCGCGGCTTGAATCCATGGTTTGATGTTCATCGTGTTGTTTTTGCAGAGTTGAATTCAGGAGTTCAACTTCTGAAAGAAATTTTAGGTCTTTCGAAAAGCGTTGAGATATTGCGTCAAGACTTCGGCACTTCGTTCTGCAGGTGTTTGTACGTCAATCACCGTCGGACCGTCGGTGTCGGCTGCCTGATTCAAGGACAGACGGAGGTCTTTGGCACATGAGGCAAGAAAGTAGGTTGCCTCCATGGCTTGTGCTTGGGCTTTCACAGTGCGGCTGGGTGGTGTTTCGAAATGTCGTTTGAAGAGATGAGGGTGCTGAGTCCCCGGCAGCCAACGAAAGATGCCTCCGCCACCATTGTTGATGACAATCACATTCAAGTTGGTGTACACGGGATCTGTAAGTAATGCATTGGCGTCGTAGTGGAAGGCCACATCACCTGTGACCAGCCAATGTCCCTGTTTGGTTGGCTGGACACTTTCCCAACCTATCGCTGTTGAGGTACATCCGTCGATGCCTGCCACGCCCCGGTTGGCATGGAACACTGCATGTGGTGCCATTGCGGCATCCAAATCAACCCATTGCGCGTAACGTGCTGATGCGCTGTTGGCCACATGAATGCTCCGTGGTCGCGTTTCACGCTCCCAGCCACTCCACGTTTCAGTCATTACTTTCCAAGCGCCTAGGTCGCTCCAGGTGGGTTTTTGTTTTTGGTGCGTTTGGTCAAGATGGTCTCGCACATTTTTCCAATTCTGGGCAGCGCCTGCGGGGGTACTCATTTGAAGAACTGATTGAGGCATGTCGCCTTGCAACGTGCCCCAAATGTCCCAACCCGCACCTTCGCCGTCCATATCTGCACCTACGTGCCAATGTGGAAGATCTGCCAAAGCGGTTCGGATTGCTTTGGACATGGGGGGCAGACCGAGTGTGATGATGGCTTCAGGTTGCACCGAAGACGGCCACTTACCACCTTCAAGCAATCGCTCTCCACCGTACACAACGAGGGGGCCAGAGACGCATGATCCACGTTCGGCAAGGCAAGGTAAATGGACTTGACGCCTTGCTTCTGCCACGCGGTGTGCAGTTGCTGGTCGAGGTCCAGCTAGAACAAGTGCTTTGCCGCGACTGATTGCGTCAAAAAGTTTTTCCTCAGTGTTGTGAGGTGTAGAAAGCATCTCTGGCTTTTGTTCCAGGAAGTCGCAGGGAATCACTGGAGCAGATGCAAGTTCATACAAGGGTTCATCGAACGGTACATTTAGGTGTACAGGCCCTGAGGCTTGACCTGGACCGCCGAACATCGCCTTGTAAAGAGCATGGCGGGTTCGTTTCGTGAGCTCCTCGCGGTCCATGACGGATTCGTCGAGGACGTCATGATGGAGGGTGTGCAGGGCATGTAAGCCCGCTTGGGTTAGGGACTGACCGTGACCTCGACCGATGACTTCCACAGGTCGGTCTGCCGTGATGCTGAGCAGAGGGATACGGGCGTGAAACGCTTCAGCCAAGGCAGGACCGTGGTTGAGGGCGGCCGTTCCGGACGTGCATACCACTGGAACGGGCGTCCACGTTGCGAGCGCGATACCAAGCGCATGATGCGCAGCAGCTCTTTCGTCAATGCTCACTCGAACGTCAATTTCAGGTTGTTCATGCAAAGCCAGAACCAAGGGCGCATTTCGAGATCCTGGGCTCACCACGGCATGTCGAACCCCTTGTTCTGCCAAAACAGCTGCCAGAACGGCTGCTGCGGGATGTGAGCTACTCAACTGCATACCGCGAAGGTACGTGGAGGTCACGGGAGGAAGGCGGGAGCGAAGCTTTGGAGTTTGGCTTCGGTCTCTAACCATTCATCTTCAGGGACTGATCCATCTACAATGCCTCCGCCAGCAAAGAGTGCGACGCCGTTGTTAGCCCAGTGTGCGCAGCGAAGATTGACATAGTAAGCACAGCCAAGTGGGGATGACCAACCTAAGAAACCTGCGTAATATGTTCGGTTGTGTTGCTCTTTGTTCCGAATAAATGCTGTGGCTTTGTCCACAGGCCTTCCACACACCGCAGGTGTTGGGTGCAGTGCTTTGGCGAGTTGGTGTAAATCGCCTGTGTAATGAGCTGCAAGGCGAGTCTCAAGGTGAGTAAGTGCCCCATATTTCCTGTCATGTGGGCCTTGTATGGATAAGTTTGTAGCCCCCAATTCAGACAGAACGTCTAGGATGTGTTCGGTCACGACGTGCTGCTCTTGTCGCTCTTTGTCTGTCCAAGAATCGAGAAAACCTTCTCGACGCGTACCAGCCAAGGACACGGTGTCCACATCATTCTGTTGAGCCCGCAGTAGAATTTCTGGCGTGGCGCCACACCAGGTGCCCTCAACAGGATGGTGCATGAGATAGACCAACGCCCGAGGATGCATCGCACAGAGCTGTTGAAATACGGTCTCAGGAGGCAATGCCTCAGGCAACAGGCGAGTACGGGACACAACAACTTTATCCATTTCGCCCTTGGAAATGGCTGTGAGGGCTTCAGAAACATTGGTCATGTGCGCACCTCGAGTTGTGTCGTACACGTCGCAAGTCGTCACGAAAGGCAACGTTCCAGCCTCAGGTGATTCTGTTTTGACGGCATGACCTTTCCAGGAGATTTCAGGCGCGCCTTGGGCCGCATCGAAAGGCGCGAAGTGGAAAGTGCTGGTGCCGGATGCGTCAGGAATCAGCGTGAAAACTTCGCTGTGTCCTGGTGGTCGCCACCAGAGCAAGGGTTCCGAGCCGTGTTTGATTTCTTGGGCATCGGAATGAGGCACATCGTCAAAAATCGTTTTACTCACGACGGGGGACAATCATTACAGTGAGTCGAGACGTACAAACAAGTTCACCCTCGTCGTCACAAATGTCGATGTTCCAGACGTGAAGTCGACCCCCTCGATGTCTCAACGTTGCCGTGCCATGAACCCAGCCAGAGCGAACTCCTTTGATGTGATTGGCGTTGACCTCAATACCTACCGCACCTTTGCCCTGAGCTTCTACCAAAACGTGTGAACCGACGGATCCAAGGCTTTCAGCAAGTACAACACTCGCGCCGCCGTGCAACAAACCATAGGGTTGATGTGTTCTGCTGTCGACGGGCATTTTGCCGCGAACAACGCCATCTCCGACTTCGGTAATTTCCAATCCGAGGGCTTCAGCAATGGTGTTTTTCCCAATTTCGCTCAGCCGCATCATCTTTGTGTCGTCCATCATGTCAAAAGTACAACCAAACCCCAAGCCAGTTCGTTTACTGCTCGCGGAGGATACGTCCTCCCTGCGTCACATGTTGGCCTTGAACCTGAGAGGTGAAGGACACACCGTCGTGGAGGTTGAAAATGGTACAGATGCTTTAGAAGCATTAAGAAATCAAAGGTTTGCTGCGGCCATTTTGGATGTGATGATGCCGGGAATGGATGGATTTGCAGTGTGTCGCACCGCGCGACTGGAGGGCATAGAAACGCCGATTTTGTTTCTGACTGCTCGAAATGAGGGTCGCGACCGCGTCGAGGGTTTGAAACTGGGCGCTGACGATTATTTGGGAAAGCCCTTCCTCGTTGAGGAGTTGCTTCTTCGGCTGGATCGCATGACGAGTCAAATTTCTTCAGATGCTTGGACTCAACTCAAGCAGGCAAACATCGGCCAAGGCAAAGTGGATTTTGTCGCTTTTCAAGCGACTGGACCCAAGGGTGAATCGCGTAAGCTGTCCAAGCGAGAGGCAATGTTGCTCAAGCTTTTGATTGGAAGGGATGGTGAAGTGGTGAGTCGTGAAGACATTTTACAAATGGTTTGGGGATATGACATCATGCCATCCACGCGCACGATTGACAACTTCATCTTGGCATTCAGAAAAACATTTGAAAAAGACCCCAAAAATCCCAAGCATTTTCATTCCATCCGTGGTGTGGGATACAAATTTGAATCCTGATTCTTTGATTCAGTGTCTGTGATTTCAGGCATAGAATGATTCAAGGGATGCATGAAGGACCTCAACTTTTTTCAGAACTCAGGCAACCCTTGAACCAGGTCTTCGTCTTTCAAATAACATGGACATAGGCCATGTTGGTTTCAATTTTCTTGCAGGTTAAGGAGGGGGCCCACAAGCCCTCTTCTTTTTGTCTCAAACTCTAGAAGACGAGAGGTCAACGTGAACCACTTTCTTTTCATCGAAAAAGGAGTCTTTGAACCACAGATTTAAAGGAGTGGTGTGCCATGGTTCACTGATTTCCGACAACTCGTCACTGAGGTCTCCACCTTTGAGGTAGAGAATGCCATTGGGCAACGGGTGTGTCCCTTGTTTTTTGACTTTGCCGTCTAGCCAGGCGACAAAACGCGCCATTCGTGTCACAGCCCGACTCACCACAAAATCATATTTCCCTTCCATATCCTCTGCTCTCGCGTGGATTGCAGTCACATTTGTAAGTCCGGCAGCTTGAGCTGCATCTTGGACCACTTTGATTTTTTTACCGATGCTGTCGCAGAGCACAAACGTCGTTTCGGGATGCAGAACGGCCAACGGCAGCCCGGGAAAGCCTCCCCCTGTTCCGACATCGAGAACATGACTTTGGGGTTTGAATCGCATGACTTTGGCAATCCCTAAACTGTGCAGGACGTGTCGAACCATCACCTCAGAATCTTTTCTTGAAATGACATTGATGTGTTGATTCCAATCCCACACGGTTTGGGCAACTGCATCGAGTTGGTCGAGCTGTTTGTTCGTGAGGTCGGAAAAGTGGGGAAGAACAGCGTCTTTCGCGGTCATGATGACCTGGTCAAATGGTTTCGCGCGAAGGCTCTAAAATCTTTGCCATCATGTCTCTGGCTCGAAACAACTGCGCCTTGACTGTACCGAGCGGAAGTCCCAATTCGTCTGAAATTTCATCGTAGCTCTTCTCTTCAAAGTATCGCAGCTCCACCAATCTCCGGTAACGGTCTTTGAGTTGCGCTACCACCTCACGCATGCGTTCGATTCGCTCTTGCTTTTGGAGCGCCTCCATGGGGTCCAGACCTTCATCTTTCACACTGATTTCCATTCGGTCCCCCTCTTCGTTGGTAAATCCGCGATCCAAGGACAGCGCATTGATTCGTTTTTTACGGATGAAGTCAATTGTGTGGTTCGATGCGATTTTGAAAAGCCATGTTGAAAAGGCGAAGGCAGGGGTGTACTGATGCAGTCGTTTGAAGGCCTTCGTAAAGGCTTCAATGGTCAAATCTTCCGCATCGTCCTCACTGAAAACCATGCGATTGATCAGATGAAAGATGGCGCCTTCGTAACGCTGCATCAGCTCGGCAAATGCTTTTTGATCCTTTTCCTTGGTGGCTCGCAAAACGAGGGAGTAGTCGTACTGGGCTTTTTCCGAGAGGTTTGGATTCACTTCCATAAGGTTGATTCAGATGTTGATCCTTTGCACCAGGCCCAAACCCGAAACGCACTCACCACAGGTTCCAACAGGAGTTCCCATGCTTCACGTCGGGGCAAACCCGCCCTGCGCAAGAATGTTCCGAAGGTAAGTGTGCGTATCAACACTGAGAACCCAGCAAGACTGATGGATGTCCCCGAGGGATTGTGGACAACCCCGGCAGCGAGCAACAACCATCCCATGCCAGGTGTCAGGAGTCTTATTTTCAGAGGCCAAGGGTAAAACGGACTGGCTGTAAAGTGACGCGATTTTTGTCTTTGCCAAGTTTGCCACGTTGAAGGCCAAATGGACGAGGTTTGGGTCGAGTGAGCCGCAGTCGCTTTGACTCGAGCTCCCTTTTGAACTGCTTGCTGAAGCCAAAGGTCATCGTCCCCTGAGGGAACGGTGGCGTGAGATTCAAATCCGCCTGTGCGATTCCAAATGTCACGAGTGAGGGCGAGGTTCCTTCCAAATGCCAGATATGGATGACCAGCATCTACAGCGCCTATCGCGCGCTGAGCCAATCGCCGCGCCTCCAAACGTTGCATCCGAGAAAGCAAGGTGAACGAACGTGAAGGTTGTGGCAAGCTGATTCCTACCTGGATATCCCAATTTGCTTTTGCGCCTGCCGTCAGCTCGAGAAGCCAGGATGATTGCATTGGTTGACAGTCCGCATCAAGAAGGACGAGGACCTCCCCACGGCAAACCGAGATGCCTGCTTCTAACGCTTCTTTTTTACTCTCGCGGGTGCGCTTGAAATGCACCACGCGCCAACGTTGATCGATTTGGGCCAAGGCATCCAATATTCTCCCAGTGCGATCTACACTGCCGTGGTTGACTGCCACCACTTCGACGGAGCATCCCGCATCCTCAGCTGCCTGAAGAGAGGGAGCCAAAAGACGGGCGAAATTCTCGATTTGTCGTTCTTCATCATGACAGCAGACCACCACGCTGATGCTGCCATCAAAAGGAGTTAGGGTCTTGTTACTCACTTTCCAACCATCCCAGAGCCCCGCCCAAAGGCATTGAATTCCGGCACCGAGAAGTGAAAACCACATCTGTTTATCGAACCACAGAAATACGAGTCGTTGAGGTCTGACCAGATTCCCCACACCACTGAACGATGTAGGTTCCCTCTGCCCATTTTTGAGTGTTCCAAGTGGTTTGGATTGATTGAATCAATTCACATTGAATTTGACGACCCATGGCATCCAAGACGCAAGCTTGTCCCGAAGCTTCAGGCCAAATCACATGCACCTCGCTCGATGCGGGAATTGGAAAAGCCTTCAGTTGGCGCTTGTCCAACTCTCCTTGGCCCAACGTTTCGTCTGCACAAAATTGAATTTGCTCTGAACTGATGAATTCGCCACCGGAGCCTACGACCAAGCCATTTGGGTCCGTTATGGTCCAACTGCCTTCTCCATAGTCACAACACATGCCATCATCATAGCTGTCTGTGATGCGGAACAGGTAACAGCCTTGTTCCAAACAAAAATTGGTGCTGACAACGTCTCCGTTTGTTCCATCCTGATAAGGACCTCCCTCGTACAAAGTTTGACCCAAACGCTTCAGCGTCCACGCTGTTTCGCTGCCATAATCGTCCAAAACAAGCGTTAAGGTGAAGTTGTAAGTCGGTCCTTCGTAAGAGGTAAATTCTGTTGAGGTTGTGTTATTTAAGGCGTTTTCATCGGTGACTCCATTGGGGGTGGTGACGGTCACTTCGACAGTATTTGTGCCTCCCTGTGACGTGAATGTTGGTAGCGTGATCACGTCCACCTCAAATTGGGCGAGCGAGCCAGCCCAAGATTGCTGTTGAGTCGCACCTCCATTGACGCTGTATTCGAGCATACAACTCGTAAGGGTATTTTCTCCTGTGTTGGTCAGGGTCACTTCAATTGAAACTTGTTCTGCACCACATAAAACGCCTTCCGGCGAACCCGTGATGTTGACCCCCGCATCGTTGGTGAAGGTCACTGCGCCATCCGGATATCCATCCCATACCTCAGTACCTGTCCCCGCGGG
This sequence comes from Flavobacteriales bacterium UBA1112, assembly GCA_002313415.1. Lineage (GTDB taxonomy): Bacteria > Bacteroidota > Bacteroidia > Flavobacteriales_D > Sanyastnellaceae > UBA11663. The sequence goes on along the minus strand of DCBH01000087.1, from coordinate 3,422 downwards.
GTCCAAGTATTCGGACAGACCTGCTCCCCAACTGACGTCAAATCGACCATACCAGTCTGGTTGGCCATTGTTTACGCTTCCCGCACACGCTGCAGAGCCACCGTACAATTGACCAATGACCCTGTGGTTCTGGTCAAACAACGGAGAGCCCGACGAGCCAGGTTCTGTGACGCCAAGTTCCCATTCGCTGATGTACCAAACAGCTGCTCCTCCCGCATTTTGCTGAGATGGGCTGTCATCGTCAAAGCAAATCTTCTTGACATCGCCTGAGGGATGGTGAATGCCCACAGTACTGGATGGCGTGGTGCCTGACGCATCCCAACCCGCATATTGCACATTGAATGCCGCAGGAGGGGTTTGGCTTAGTTCAATCAAAGCCACGTCCGATTGGCCGCTGTTGAATACCACTGTGCCACCGCTGATGCTTTGATTGGTTGGACCATTGTTTCCGTTGCAAGAAGCGGATTCGTGATTGAAATAATACACCCAATTTCCTGGATTCCCGAGACAGTGGTTGGCAGTCAGAAAATAGGGAGTGCCGTCGTTGGCGGTGTTGTTGAGTAAGTTCCCCGTACAAACTGTAAAGCCGCCCTGAACAATGAGAGCTACGCTGCGTTTTTCTGTCGCCCATGTCGCTCCCTCAGGGCAGTTGACGTTGATGTTGCATTGACCACTGTTGCCGAAGGGACCACGACTTTCTGCATGAGGCCAACCACTTAACTCACGGTAACCCTGGACAATTTGGTCGATGCTTAACACAGGCATGTCCTGCAAGTCAATCGGCTGACGGTATTCTATCACGAGATGGTCTGTCGAGAGCAATCCAACAGCGAGTCCTCCCCAATCTTTCATGTTGCGATGGTCCAGGGCTCCGATTGTCTCAGTGCCATCTGCCGAATGGACAAACATTTGGCCTCCTTTGGGAACGCGATATGCATCAAAGCGAAGGGACATGCTGGTTGCACCTTCGGCGGAAACGCAAAATCGCCAAACTCGATGTCCTTGTTCCGTGGTCCATGCGCCGTGTTCCACTGCGTTCAAACTCACATCGTGTTCTACGCCGAAACGCCATGGAGCTTCTTTGTAACGATCTGTAACTGCATCCTCAGCTTGTAAAGCTGCACGATCGAGCACAGGGAGCGTCAATGCCTCGGGACGAACGCCGTGAAACCATGGCTCACCACCATGGGTAATTTGTGCAGACACTTGCATGGTAAAACTGCACAAGGCCAAAGCCAACCACATATGTTGAAATCGGAACATAGATTGAAGATCAAGGATATGAGTAAAAGAGGTTCTCACTCCACCCCTCCAACACAAGCACAGTTGTGCCCCGGGGGGTGCCACGGAATGAAGTAAGAGGTGAAATTAGGGTATCCTGAATGATGGAGCGACACGGGTCGCCAGGAGATTGATGCAACACCCGAAGCAACTGCTTCGGTGGAAGACTCTTGAGCATTGGACCTCGGGAAGCAAGACTCAATTTGTGTTCACTGCATCCTCCGCTGTAACTGACAACCGCAATCAGAGAATCGCCCAGGACGTTTGCAGAAATCAGCGTAAACGGAGCTTCTTCCCACTCTTTTTCGTGTATACGCTCAGCCTCACTTGAATTCGATGCTACCACAGTTGGGGTATGATTGCAGCTGGATATGGCCAAAATCAGACCCGCCAACACAAACGGACGGAAGTAAGAGGTAAAACACACATCAGACATGAGAGCTCAAGGTACTATCCAACTGTGGTGCGCCGTGTTTCCAAAGCGTGGATTTCGTCACGCAGTCTAGCAGCTTCCATGAATTCCATGGCTTTGGCTGCACGCGCCATATCTCGCTTGGTCTTGGCGATGAGTTTGTCGAGATCGGAAGCAGACATGGATTGAACGATGGGATCGTTGGCAGCCAGTGGCTTTTGGTTGGGTTCCGCGGCGTAATGTTTGGGTCGATTCGTGACGGCATCGCTTTGTTCAAAGAGGGTGCGCTTCTCCTTTTCGATTTGCTGAGGCGAAAGTCCGTGCGCTTCATTGTACGCGATTTGTTTGGCACGGCGCCGCGACGTCTCCTCGATGGTTTGCGACATGCTGTCTGTAACCTTGTCAGCATACATGATGACGCGGCCATTGACATTGCGAGCTGCGCGACCTGCAGTCTGGGTCAAACTGCGATTGCTTCTCAGGAAACCTTCTTTATCCGCATCCATGATGGCGACAAGACTTACTTCGGGGAGATCCAGACCTTCGCGAAGAAGGTTGACGCCCACCAGCACATCAATGGCGCCGTCCCTCAACTCGCGCAAAATCTCGACACGATCGAGCGTTTTGACATCTGAATGGATGTAACGACACTTGATGCTGAGTCTGTCGAGGTATTTGGTAAGTTCCTCGGCCATTCGCTTTGTCAATGTGGTGACCAGCACGCGCTCGTTTTTCGTCAGGGTTTGGCGTATTTCGACAACCAAGTCGTCCACCTGGTGATCGCAAGGCCTCACATCGATGGGTGGATCCAACAAGCCTGTAGGACGGATGACTTGCTCGACCACGACTCCCTCGGCTCGCTCCAGCTCAAAGTTGGCAGGAGTGGCACTGACATAGATGGTCTGATTGACAATGCCATCAAATTCCCCATGAGTCAAGGGCCGGTTGTCCAAGGCGGAGGGAAGGCGAAAACCGTGATCGACGAGGGTGACTTTTCTCGAACGGTCACCGCCATACATGGCTCCAATTTGTGGAACGGTGACATGGCTCTCGTCGATGACCACGAGAAAGTCTTTGGCAAAGTAATCGAGCAAACAAAATGGCCTTTCACCTGGTTGTCTGCGGTCGAAGTATCGAGAGTAGTTCTCAATGCCCGAACAAAATCCAATCTCCTTGATCATTTCAAGATCGTACAGGGTCCTTTCGTCCAAGCGCTTGGACTCCAAAAACCTCGATTGTTCGTTGAAAAATCCTTTTTGTTTTTCTAGGTCTTGCTGGATTTCCCACACGGCAGTATTTGTGGTTTCCTTGCTGGTCACAAAAAGATTGGCGGGATAAATGCTTATTTGCTCGAAGACGTGCAATTCCTTCCCGCTCTCAGGATCAATGGTGGAAATTCGTTCGATTTCATCGTCCCAAAATTCCACCCTGACGGCGTGGTCTGCATACGCCAAGTGGATGTCGACGGTATCTCCTTTGACCCGGAAGTTGCCTCGTTTGAAATCGCTTACAGCACGGCTATACAAACTCGTGACAAGTCGATGAAGGAGGTCATTGCGAGTGATGCGTTGCCCAATCTCTAAGTTGACTACGTTTTTGTGAAACTCCACTGGGTTGCCAATTCCGTAGATGCAACTGATGCTCGCCACGACGATGACATCTCGGCGGCCACTCAGCAAGGCTGATGTGGCGGAAAGTCGGAGCTTTTCAATTTCGTCATTGATTTGCA
>DCBH01000084.1:23275-28288 GCA_002313415.1 Flavobacteriales bacterium UBA1112 | reverse complement strand
AGGGCATCCGGGTAAGCCGCAAACAACGCACTATCTCGACTGATGTTCAAGTAAATCTCCCCACGGTAGCGCCAAGTTTTGTTTTTGACGTTTGCTTTGGGGTTTTCAATGGCCTGCTCGATGTAAACGGCGGCCGTTGCAAAATCTCCTTCTTTGTTGGCATTGTAGGCGGAGACAACTTCTTTCTGTCCATATCCTTGAACGCAAGTGGCCAAGGCTACCAAGGTGAGTACTTTCTGCATGGGTTGTGTTTCGTTTTTACAAGTCTGATGAAGAATCAGTCAAAATTACATTCTCTTCCAAACAAAACTCGTACCAGAATGGATTACAAGTCTGATTTGTCAGGCGTTTCAGAAGCATCTGCCTCATCTGGACCTTCCTGAGGCTCTCCCTCACCGGCGATCAATTCCTCTTCTTCATCTGACTTGGGAACTTTGCAAACAGCGGCAATGGCATCTTGACCTCGCAAACTGATCAATCGGACACCCTGCGTTGCGCGTCCCATAACTCGCAATTCTTCGACAGCCATTCGGATGGTGATGCCCGATTTGTTGATGATCATCAAATCGTTCTCGTCATTCACGTTCAGGATGGAAATCAATTCTCCTGTCTTGTCGGTGACTTGGAGAGTTTTGACTCCTTTACCGCCGCGGTTGGTAATTCTGTAATCCTCGACTGCGGAACGCTTCCCATATCCATTCTCAGAGACCACAAGAATGTCAGAGGACGTATCATTGATGCACACCATACCAATGACTTCGTCATTTGGCCCCCCTAGAGTTACGCCTTTCACACCCATGGCGGTTCGTCCAACCGCACGAGCAGTGGACTCGTGAAATCGAATGGCCTTGCCTGACCGCAAGCCCATCAAGATTTCAGAGTCGCCGTTGGTTAATCGGGCGGACAAAAGTTCATCGCCCTCTCTTATCGTTACCGCATTGATTCCATTGGTTCTCGGACGGCTGTAAGCCTCAAGTCGCGTCTTTTTGATCAAACCCTTCTTCGTGCATAGAATGACGTAATTGTCATTGACATACGCCTCGTCTTTGAGGTCTTTGACAGGGATGTACGCCAAGACCTTGTCATCTCCTTCGAGGTTGATGAGGTTCACAATGGCCCTTCCTTTGCTTTGCTTGCTTCCTTCCGGCACCTCAAATATCCGCATCCAAAAACATCGGCCTTTGGCCGTAAAAATGAGCAGCCAATTGTGGTTGGTCGCCGTAAAAATGCTTTCGAGGAAGTCCTCCTGACGCGTGGTGCTTCCCTTGGACCCCACTCCTCCTCTTCCTTGAGCCCGATATTCATTCAAGCGTGTACGCTTGATGTACCCCGCGTGGCTGATTGTAACCACGACTTGCTCGTCGGGAATCATGTCTTCGATGCTGAGGTCAGCACTGCTGTATTCAATCGTGCTGCGTCGCTCATCTCCAAACCTCTCCTTCACATCGAGCAACTCAGTTTTGACAATGTCCATGCGACGTTCGACACGATCAAGTATGTCTTTTAGATCTGCAATCAAAGCCATCAACTCATCATGCTCCGCACGCAACTTATCTCTTTCGAGACCCGTCAGCTTTTGAAGTCGCATGTCAAGGATGGCCCGCGCCTGTATCTCACTTAGATCGAATTTCTTCATCAATCCATTTCGAGCTTCCTCAGGGGTTTTGCTCGCGCGAATCAGTGCAATGACCTCATCGATGTTGTCAAGGGCGATGATCAAGCCCTGCAGAATGTGCGCGCGTTCTTCTGCTTTGCCCAAGTCATATTGAGTACGTCGCACCACCACTTCATGGCGATGTTCAATGTAGTGCGACATCATTTGCTTCAAATTCAGCAACTCTGGACGCCCCTTCACGAGAGCAATGTTATTTACTGAAAATGAGCTCTGTAATTGTGTGTACTTGTACAACTTATTGAGCACAACGTTTGGAATGGCATCCCGTTTCAGTTCGTACACGATTCGCATACCATTGCGGTCACTTTCATCTCGTATTTCAGAAATACCCTCAATTTTCTTGTCGTTTACCAAGTCGGCCGTCTTACGAACCATGTCCGCCTTGTTGACTTGATATGGAATTTCTTCCACGATGATCATTTCACGACCTGTTTTGGTCTCTTCGAACTTGGCACGACCCCGCATGACAATTCGGCCACGCCCTGTTTGAAAAGCATCCCTTACTCCCTCGATGCCGTGAATCACCCCGCCTGTGGGAAAATCTGGGGCCTTGACGAACGCCATCAAATCTTCAACGGCACACTCCGGGTTGTCTACCAGGTGCACCATGCCATCCACCACTTCGGTAAGATTGTGTGGAGGCATATTCGTCGCCATTCCAACTGCAATTCCCGCCGCTCCATTCACGAGCAGGTTGGGAATTTTGGCTGGCAGAACGGTGGGTTCCTTCAAGCTCTCATCAAAGTTGGGCCTAAAATCCACGGTTTCCTTGTCCAAATCGGACAACATGTCTTCAGCCACTTTGCGAAGTCGAGCCTCCGTGTAGCGCATGGCCGCGGGGTTGTCTCCGTCAATCGAGCCAAAATTCCCTTGTCCGTCCACCATGGGATAGCGCAAGGACCAGTGCTGAGCCATACGAACCATGGTGTCGTACACAGAACTGTCTCCATGTGGATGATACTTTCCAAGCACTTCACCTACAATCCTTGCCGATTTCTTGTACGGACGGTTGGACAACACCCCCAAGTCCAGCATGCCATAAAGCACACGGCGATGCACTGGCTTGAGCCCATCTCTGACATCAGGAAGTGCTCGACTTACAATCACGGACATCGAGTAATCGATGTATGCCGATTTCATCTCATCTGAGATGTTGATTTGAATGATTTTTTCTCCTTCTGCCATAAGATCATTTCACGGACTCTATTTCGAATCCAATTGTTGCTGCTTAACCATGACAAATCACAAGCACATATTCAGCTCAGTTGTCGTGATTTTCACCTTTCTCAAAAATACCATAACCCGCGCCATGACTGAGAATGAGACATATTGCACTTACTCACAAATGAGGTGAATGACATGTGAATAACATTGGTCCTGACGCAGGACTGTATCACAGGTGAAGCATAGATTTGATGTAGAACGTTTCTTGGGCTTCGCCTTGTGCAGCAACAACAATCATGAGGGCATCCAAAGAGCCAACAACACACAACATGGACGCAAAATTTTCTCCCCGAGTACGCGAAGTGATTTCACTAAGCAGAGAAGAGGCTCTACGCTTGGGGCACAATTACATTGGAGTCGAGCACCTGCTTCTCGGCATCATCAAAGAAGGCGAAGGCACGGCGGTACGAATATTAGAAGGTCTCAACTGTGACCTTCAAAAATTGAGGAAACTCGTGGAGGGTTCCGTGCGTCCCAGTGCTTCCAAACCTGGCAATTCAGGCAACATTCCTTTGGTAAAGCAGGCCGAGAAAATCTTGAAGATTACATACCTCGAAGCCAAAATTTTCAAAAGTGGTGTCATTGGAACAGAACACCTTTTGCTCAGCATTTTAAAAGACGAAGACAACGTCGCAACCAAAAGCATTCACGCATTCAACATTGACTACGACGTGGCGAAAGAAGAATTTGAAAATCTCCTGTCAGAAAACGGCGGTACCAAGGGACTACGCGCCGATCACTCAATCTCTGACGACGACGCACCGGCAGAGGGTGCTGACTTCGGTGGCTCAAGCAGCTCAGGTGGTCCTGCCTCTCGCAAAGGCGACCCCAAATCGAAAACGCCGGTCTTGGACAATTTTGGACGAGATCTCACTCGCATGGCGGAAGAGGGACGTTTAGACCCCATCGTGGGCCGCACCAAAGAAATTGAGCGTGTCAGCCAAATTTTAAGTCGTCGTAAAAAGAACAACCCCATTTTGATGGGTGAACCTGGTGTAGGAAAAAGTGCAATCGCCGAAGGTCTGGCTCTGCGCATCATTGAGAAGAAAGTGAGCCGAGTACTCTTTAACAAAAGAGTTGTCACGCTAGATGTCGCTTCCCTCGTTGCGGGCACCAAGTACCGCGGTCAATTCGAAGAAAGAATGAAGGCTGTGATGAATGAATTGGAAAAGTCTCCAGACGTCATCCTCTTTATCGATGAGATCCACACGATCGTCGGCGCCGGAGGCGCCAGCGGTTCATTGGATGCATCGAACATGTTCAAGCCAGCTCTTGCCCGAGGCGAGATTCAATGCATCGGCGCAACAACGCTCGATGAGTATCGCCAATACATTGAGAAAGATGGTGCACTCGAACGTCGTTTTCAGAAAGTCATGGTGGAACCCACCAACATTGACGAAACCGTCCAAATTCTCAACAACATTAAAGACAAATACGAGGAGCATCACAGCGTCAAGTATACCGATGAAGCCATTCAGGCGTGCGTGCGATTGACAAGCCGCTACATCACGGACAGACACCTCCCCGACAAGGCCATTGATGCCTTGGATGAAGTGGGCAGCCGTGTTCACTTGACCAACATCAACGTCCCCGAAGAAATTGTCAAGATTGAAGAGGAAATCGAAAAAGTGAAGGACGAAAAGAGTCGAGTCGTTCGTTCACAACGCTACGAGGAAGCTGCAAGACTGCGTGACCAGGAGCGCATATTGAATGAAAATCTCGAAAAGGCCAAACGCACTTGGGAGGAAGACTCCAAAAACCACAGAGTCACGGTGACCGAAGATCACGTCGGGGATGTCGTAGCCATGATGACTGGAATTCCTGTTCAGCGCATCGCAGAAAAGGAAAGTGGGAAACTGGCGCGCATGAATACGGATCTTGAGGGAAAAGTCATCGGTCAGGACGAAGCCATCAAGAAAGTGGTGAAGGCCATCAAGCGAAATCGCGCAGGCCTCAAGGACCCCAACAAACCAATTGGTTCATTCATTTTTATGGGGCCTACAGGTGTTGGAAAGACCCAACTTGCCAAGGTTCTTTCCAAATTCATGTTTGATACGGAGGAAGCTTTGATTCGCATCGACATGTCCGAGTACATGGAAAAATTCGCGGTAACC
>DCBH01000084.1:5558-22852 GCA_002313415.1 Flavobacteriales bacterium UBA1112 | reverse complement strand
GATGAAATCGAGAAGGCCCACCCAGATGTATTCAATTTGTTGCTTCAAGCGTTGGATGATGGACAATTGACCGACAGCCTTGGGAGAAAAGTGGATTTCAGAAACACCATCATCATCATGACCTCAAACATTGGTGCTCGGCAACTCGCAGAATTTGGGACTGGTGTCGGGTTTGGCACTGCGGCCAAACAAGCCAATGTGGCATCAGATCGGGACAGCGTAATTCAAACAGCACTGAAACGAGCGTTTGCGCCCGAATTTCTGAATCGAATTGACGACGTGATTTTGTTCCAGAGTTTGGATCGACAACACATTCACAGCATCATCAACATTGAACTCGATGCCCTTAAAAAGCGTGTTGTGGACTTGGGATATGATTTAGAAATCACAGACTCAGCGGCGGATTACATTGCAGAAAAAGGGTATGACGAAAAGTATGGAGCACGTCCGCTTAAACGAGCCATACAGAAGTATTTAGAAGATCCCTTTGCTGAGGAAATCATCAATAGCGAAGTCTCAGAAGGAGACTTGCTGCGCGCTGATTTACCCATTGACGCAACAGAATTAAGCATTGAAGTCATCAAAGGCGGACTGTTGCAAATGCCGGAAGGCGCTGAGGAAGCTTTAAAGGGTGGCGAAGCCCAGCCTGCTGGTGACACCCCCGCCTCCGAGGGAAAGAAAAAATCCAAGAAGACCACAAAGAAAAAGGGAGGAGATAAAAAAGACTCTCCAAATGTTGACTCAAAATCATGAGGCGCATGCCATCCACACTTCTTCGTTTGCTTCAAAATAAGTACATCGCAACCGCCTTGGCAGCTTTGATTTGGACAACTTTTATCCATGATCTGGGTCTACCTTTCGTCTTAAAAGAGGCAAGGACTTTGGCAAAAGCGAAGAAAGAGCTCGTTCATGTCGAGAAGCGAAATGAAGCCCTCAGACAACGTCAGGCAACCTTGCTCAGTGATCCCAAGGCATTGGAGAGGTTTGCACGAGAACGCTACTTCATGAGAAGGCCGAATGAAGAAGTCTACCGTATTGTGGACTGACCAACCTTCCCTCCTGTTATGAAAAAAGGTGTTGAAGAGCTTGAACAAAGCTCATCAAAGAGCCAGGCACAAAAAAAATGACCCAAGCTGTGCCAAGCAGCGCCCCGCCGAGGTGGGCATCGTGAGATATGTGCGTCCCTCCTCTTCGATGCATGCGACTTTCATACCAGAAAAACAGCATCCCGGCCAGAACAGCAGGAATGGGAATCACGAAGAACAGCAGCAGCGTATGCGTCGGATGTAAGACGATAAAAGCAAGCAAAACAGCGCTCACGGCGCCCGAGGCTCCCAAACTCCTGTACGAAGGATTGAATCTGTGCTTCTGAAGTGCCGGGATGGCCCCTGCTACAATTCCGGACAAATACAAGGCAGGCAAACCCATCCAGCCCAATCCCGACAAGTCCTGATTGACAACCCTCCCAAACTCATACAGCACAAACATGTTGAAAGCGAGATGCATCCAGTCGGCATGAATAAACGCGTGCGTAATCAAGCGATGCCATTCCTTCTTTTGGCGACAACGAGCTGGAATAAGCATCAAAGACGATTTGTCTGCTCGGTCCATCCAATGCCACGAAACAAGAGCGGTCACAAGAACGATGACAGTTACAACGTCCATAAGTCAAGAGCTGTGGTCTGCCACAATCAACCAAACACCATCCAGCCGACGCCACAACAACGTATACATCCCTTCATCATCCTCACGATCTTGTTTTTCTAACCTCCACGTCCCGAGTAGCCAACCCGCGTCTGGTCCAATTTGAATCCATTTGAGGTTTTTGAATGACAAATGGCCCATTGCCGCCGAATTGGGATAACCAACTTGATATCGCTGCAGAGTCGCCTCGTGGCCATATGTCACGCCCGACTTTCCAACAAACATCAAAGCATCACTTTGGTGATAGCCCTTCATAAAGCCCACCAAATCAGCCTCATTCCAAGCGTTTTGTTGACGCTGCATGGCAAGAGCCACCTCTGCAGGCATTCCAGCGACACACAAAGCTGAATCTGCATGCTCTTGGGCATGCAAATTTGTGGTAACCGAGGCGATGATGAACAACGCGACACGGGAGAGGCGAAGACTACACATTGAATCGAAAATGCATGATGTCGCCATCTTCGACGATGTACTCCTTCCCCTCTACACTTAATTTCCCTGCCTCTTTCACTGCCAGTTCAGAACCCAGAGTTACGTAATCATCGTACTTGGCGACCTCAGCACGAATGAAGCCTTTCTGAAAATCGGTATGAATGACACCCGCTGCTTCGGGAGCTGTGTATCCACGTCGAATGGTCCAAGCTCGAACTTCCTTTTCCCCCGCCGTGAAATACGTTTGCAAGTCGAGCAGAGCATAGGCCTCGCGGATCAATTTCGCCACGCCGGGCTCGTCTAAACCCAAGTCGGCCAAAAACAAATTGCGTTCCTCTGGATCGTCGAGCTCGGCGATGTCAGCCTCGATAGCTGCACCAAGAACAAGCACGCCTGCATCTTCATTTTGAGCAACTTTTCTCACTCTCTCAACATGTGTGTTGCCCTCGACGACGGAAGCTTCATCCACGTTGCATACGTAGAGGATTGGCTTGGCGGTTAACAATTGCATCTCATGCAGAAGAGGCAAGTCAAATTCATCCAGTTCCAACCCTCGGGCACTTTTGCCCTGCTCGAGATGTTCCACAAGGCGGGTGTAAAAGGCCATTTGCTTTAAAGCTCCTTTGTCCCCAGTCTGAGCTGCTTTCTTCACTTTGGACATGCGAGATTCAACTGTCTCCAAATCTTTCAATTGAAGTTCGATGTCAATGACCTCCTTGTCTCGAATTGGATCAATGCTTCCATCCACATGAACAATGTTGTCGTCCTCGAAACACCTCAGCACGTGAATGATGGCGTCTGTGGTGCGAATGTTGCCCAAAAATTTATTTCCAAGGCCCTCCCCTTTGCTTGCCCCCTTCACAAGTCCAGCAATGTCCACAATCTCCACCGTAGTTGGAATCACATTTTGAGGCTGAACCAATTCTGCAAGTTTGTTGAGCCTGGCATCAGGAACTGTGATTACACCGAGGTTGGGCTCAATCGTACAAAAAGGGAAATTTGCACTTTGAGCCTTTGCGTTGGAAAGACAATTGAAGAGGGTTGATTTGCCGACATTTGGAAGTCCGACAATGCCACATTGCAAAGCCATGAGATGTATGGAATGAGATAAGCGACAAAGGTAGCAACCGTCGAGGCGAAGAGTGGTCTTTCTCGTTTTCCAATGTTTTTGAACATCGGGAACTTCTCCCCTAGGTCTTCAGGTACTTTTGACATATGAATTCCACAGAGCTCCAAACCCTTGCAACACAGGTTCGCCGCGACATTGTTCGAATGGTTCACGCCGTACAGAGTGGCCACCCAGGCGGCTCATTGGGATGCACCGATTTGCTGGTGCAATTGTATTTCAGCACAATGAACATCAATCCTGAGGAATTTGACATGGATGGCAAAGGAGAAGACATTTTTTTTCTCTCCAATGGACACATCAGCCCAGTATGGTACAGCGTTTTGGCGCGCCGCGGATACTTTCCTTTGGAAGAACTCAAGACCTTCCGCAAACTGAACAGCAGACTGCAGGGACACCCTGCCACAGAAGAAGGACTTCCTGGCATCCGGATCGCGTCGGGCTCTTTGGGTCAAGGGTTGAGCGTGGCACTCGGTGCAGCTCAGGTTAAAGCACTCAATCACGAATCAAATTGGGTCTACTCCCTGCACGGTGATGGAGAACTGCAAGAAGGCCAAATTTGGGAAGCAGCCATGTATGCGTCCCATCACAAAGTGGACAACATTCTATCATTCATCGATTGCAATGGTCAACAGATTGATGGAAGCACCGACGAGGTCATGTCTTTGGGCGACTTGGAAGGCAAGTGGAAGGCTTTTGGATGGCGCGTCATGACCTGCGACGGTCACAGCTTTGCGGACTTACAACGCGTCATTTCCGAAGCGCATCAACACCGTGGCTCGGGAATTCCAACCGTGGTTTTGATGAAAACGGATATGGGGAAAGGTGTTGACTTTATGGAGGGAACCCACAAGTGGCACGGAATCGCGCCTAGTGACGAACAACTCACTGATGCACTGAATCAGCTTGAATCAACGTTAACTGACTATTGATTCCTCTTGTTTCTGTCATGCTTCACTTCCAAAGCACTCACGAGCCAAAGTGGCGTAAGCTCCTTCTCAGTTGCGCCATAGCTCTGTGTCCAATGGCGAGTCAAAGTCAGGTCACTGTGGAAGGTGAAGGGCTGCCTACGCGCATCTTATTCGTGTTCGACGCCTCCAACAGCATGAACAGCATCTGGGGTGGAAACCGGAAAATAGAGACAGCATCTCGCCTTTTGAGTGAGACATTGAAGGGCTTGCATCAAAGCCACCAACTCGAACTTGCCCTTCGTGTGTATGGTCATGGAACAAAACACGTTGCAGGCAACCAAGATTGCGACGACACAGAACTGGTGGTACCGTTCGGAACAGCCAACAATCTCATCATCAAACAATCCCTCGGACGCATTCGCGCGCAAGGAACCACCCCGATTGCGAGGTCTCTAGAACAAGCCGCAAAGGACTTTCCTCAAGCTCCGGGTCGGAATGTGATCATTCTCATTACTGATGGCATCGAAGCATGCGATGAGGACCCCTGTGCGGTGAGCCGCGCACTTCAGAGCCAGGGCATTGTGGTCAAACCATTTGTCATCGGCATGGGCATAGAGGAAAACATGGAAGAAAAACTTCGATGCATTGGAGACTTTTACGACGCCTCAGATCCAGATTCATTTGAGCATGTTTTGGACCTTGTTGTTGAGCAAGCTCTGAACAACACCACACTGCATGTCGAGTTGCTCGATGATCAGGGAAACGCGACAGTGAGCAATTTGGCCTATTCGTTCACCGACCTGCGCACAGAACATCATCATCCCCAATGGGTCCACACATTGAGCTGGATTGATGCGCCCGATACAGTTTACGTTGACCCCCTTCCTGCCTATGCATTTACAGTGCATAGCATCCCTCCTCGGGTCATCGATTCAGTCTTACTGAACCCAGGCGTTCACAATGTGCTGTCCGTCCCAAACATGGGTCAAGGTCATCTCAAACCTCAATTTGCTCGCGGCGTGAGAACAGATTACGGCATCATGGATGTAGAGTGGCGTTTCCCCGGACAATGCGACTCTTTTTTTGCAAGTCCTGTCGGTCAAGAACTTCGTCTATGCTCCGGCACGTATGACTTACTTTTTCACACTCATCCCCCCACTTTGGTTCAGGACGTACGTGTGGACGAGGACAAAAAGCGCATTGTTGAAATACCTGCGCCTGGATCCCTTGTGATACATGCTGCCAAATCGGGATATGCTGTCGTCATAGACGCCAAAACATTGGAGCCCGTCTTTCAATTTGAGCCTGGACAACATGCGGGAAAGCACACCTTGCAACCCGGGAATTTTACCCTCATCTTCCGCGCAACAAATGCCCGGGGGACGTTATACAGCATTCGAGAATCATTCACCATTGCCTCCGGCAAGACAACCAACCTAAACATTCATGGTTGATACACACCACATCACTCTTGAGCCTACCGAATCCAAAGACACGCGCTCGGGGTTTGGACAAGGTTTGCTCGAAGTTGGCCACCAAAATCCAAATGTCCTCGGCTTGTGTGCCGATTTGACCGGTTCCCTCAAAATGAATGCGTTTCGAGATGCATTCCCAGATCGCTTTTTTCAGGTAGGCATCGCTGAGGCCAACATGATGGGTGTGGCCGCAGGAATGACCATTGGGGGCAAAATTCCATTCACTGGGACCTTTGCCAACTTTTCGACTGGACGCGTCTATGACCAAATCCGACAAAGCATCGCCTATTCTGAAAAAAATGTCAAGATTTGCGCCTCTCATGCAGGTCTAACCCTCGGTGAGGACGGAGCTACACACCAAATCTTGGAGGACATTGGCATGATGAAGATGCTGCCCAACATGACTGTCGTGGTACCCGCCGACTATGAACAAACGAGGCAGGCCACTTTGGCCATTGCCATGCATCACGGACCTGTTTATCTGCGGTTTGGACGTCCAAAAGTTCCTGTATTCATTGACCCCTCGGCACCATTTGAGTTGGGCAAAATTCAAATGATGATGTCTGGAGCTGACCTCACCATTGCTGCCTGTGGCCACCTTGTCTGGGAAGCAATCCAGGCTGCAGTTGAACTCGCAAAGGACGGAATCCATGCGGATGTTTTGAATGTTCATACCATCAAACCACTCGACGAAAAAACCTTGGTGAAATCAGCACAAAAGACTGGGCATGTTTTGGTTGCAGAGGAACATCAACGGGCAGGTGGACTGGGATGCAGCATCGCACAGGCACTGTCCTCCCAACATCCAACGCCCATGGCATTTGTCGCTGTTGAGGATCAATTTGGAGAAAGCGGCACCCCTGCACAACTCATGAAGAAATATGGGCTATCTGCTGAAACCATAGTGGTCAAGGCCAAAGGATTGCTAGGGAGATAAAATATCCCTTGTAACCTTGAGCGAGGACACGTGGTAACTCTGTCCTCAGCAGCTGTGAATCATTTTGCTGGCACGTCAAGCGCTGCAATTGCGGCATACAATTTGTCTTGCAACGCTTTGGACGCTGAAACCAGGGGAAGACGCATTTCACATTTGCACAAACCCAAGTGAGACATAGCAGCCTTGATCCCCGTCGGGTTGCCTTCAAGGAACACCAAACCCATCAGCGATTTCAACACGGCATGGGTGATTTTGGCATCATGAATTTGGCCGAACGAAGCTTGTTGAATCATACTGGCCATTGGCCGAGGAAATGCATTTCCAAGAACAGATATCAACCCCTCAGCCCCCATGGCAACTGTCGGCATGGCCAATGCATCGTCCCCCGACCACACGTAGAAGTCCTCTGGACGATTGGCGAGAATGTCTCCAATCAGATCAAGGTCACCGCTCGCCTCCTTGATTCCGACCACATTCGGGTGTTTGGCCAACTCAAGGGTGGTTTCGGCGTCCATGTTGCACGACGTTCGCCCAGGCACATTGTACAAAATCACAGGACGTTTGGCAGCATCTGCGACAGCTTCAAAATGCATTTTCAGTCCAGCTTGACTGGGCTTGTTGTAAGCGGGTGTCGCCACCAAATAGGCATCGATTCCCTTCAAGTCCCATTCACGAATTCGCTGACACAATTCCATTGTGTTGTTGCCAGTCACTCCAACTACAAGTGGCAGACGCCCAGAATTGACTTCAATCGCGAAGTCTACAATGCGCTCTTGTTCCGTGGGACTCAGCGTCGGTGTTTCGCCTGTTGTCCCTAAAACAACCAAAAAAGAAGTGCCTTCCTTAATTTGATGTTCGATGATGCCCTGCAGTGCGGGATAGTCCACATTTCCATTTTCATTGAACGGCGTGACCAAGGCCACACCCAGTCCGTGAAGGGAGGACAAAACTAGCGTCATTGTAAATCGATGTTTTTCAGGAAGACAATGGTCTTCTCGGTATGTTCACGCCAATCATCCATAGGATCTTGAAGAATGACATCGACTTCGTCGACATCTTCGTCATTCACCGCAACCGAGCGAACAACTTGCAAATCGAGATCCCTGCTCCAGGTTGGATGATTCACCCCCACTTTCATGCCAGCTGCACTGGCACGAACAACATACTTCAAGGGAAGAACAGGATCTAACTCGAGGTCAATCAAAATGTCAAAAGGAGTGTCCACGAAAGCCTGAATCTCTTTGACTGGCCAACCATACCAGTTCAGGTCGCTCTTACAGAAATAGCCCGAATCCAACTTCTTCACAAGCCATGTAGGGGTGTCTTTCGCTTCCTTTTGAACGAAACTCATCATCCCAACTCGCCTCACGCCAAACTCATCTTTCAAACGTTTGGCCAGTGCTTTGACCTCCCGATAGTGGGCATGCTCTCGTTCGAGATAAACCAGCCCAACACTGTTTGCATGTCTCAGGGAGCATCCTTTACGCTCCCGTTCGGCAGCAGGCATTCGACTCAAGCGCCAAGAAACTATGTGATCCTTCCACGTCACAGAGCTCAAAAATACAGGCCTCTTTTCATGTTCTGTAACACTTGACAAGGTCAAACCATTCAAAGTTTCCAACAGGCATCGTGAAATTGGTGAGTTTTGGCACAATTCATGTTTACTTCGTTATAATTCCAACCAAAAGTCCATCCATGAACTTTCGAATCCCTTCACTCGTCGTAGTCTTTGTCCTTGCAATTGGCACTCTTATGTCTTGTTCAAACGTTGACGGAAATCAGCTCAAAATGCCGTTTTCAGGAAAAAAATACATGTCAGATGCACGTCATTTCAGGTCGGTTGGAATGGGGCAAAGTGCCAATATGAGCATTGCAAAGAGCAAGGCCGAGCTCGAATCAAAAAAAGCATTGGCACAGCAAGTCCAAACCAACCTCAAGGTCGTCTCTGACAACTACGCCCAAGAGCTTGTGGGCAATCAAGCCGCGGAAGCCATTGAACGCTTTGAATCCCTCGCACGTGAAGTCACCAACACCACAATCGGCGACATCCGAACCTTGGGTGAAGAGATCTATCAGCTTGACAACCAATCTTATCGAGTGCATGTTGCCATCGAAGTCAAAAAGAAGGCAATGATGCGATTTCTAAAGGCCAAAGCCAAAAACGACGCCAAAATCTCGGAACTTGTTCGCGCTCAAATGGTCATCCTGTTGGACAAGGAAATCGAGCGACTTGAACAAGAGGAATGACATAGTTGGTCATTTTAAGTCAAACTTGGCTGAAAATTGTTTTTGAAATTTGGCCAATTTAGGGGCAATGACCGCCCTACAGTACGGAGCTTCTTTGTTCAGCTCATAATAAGCTTGGTGATAGTCCTCGGCAGGATAAAACGTTTCAAACGCCTTGATCTCGGTCACGATGGGGTTTGGCCAAATCTCCTTCGCTTCCGACAGTTCGTGCTCAATTATTTCCAATTGGCCAGGATCGTGCCAGTAAATGGCACTGCGATATTGGGAACCTACGTCTGCGCCCTGACGATTCATCGTGGTGGGGTCATGTGTGGCAAAAAAGACCTTCAGAATTTCGTCTAAACCTACCTGATCTGGATCGTATTTGACCTTCACTACTTCTGCGTGGCCAGTTCGACCAGTACAAACCTCCCGATAACCAGGATTCTTCACGTGCCCACCAGAATACCCAGATTCTCCTGACAAAACTCCTGGAATGGCCTCAAAAATGGCCTCAACACACCAAAAACAGCCTGCACCGAGCGTGATTGTCGCTTCGTGTGTTGACTTCGCAAAAAGGGATTCAGATTGAGCCATGACTGAAATGAAACAAAAAGAAATAATTAGGAAAAAAAACCATCTGATCATGGAACAAGGAAAAACTTTTCTTGACATGATGCAAGAACTTGTGACAAGTTGGCAATCAAATGCCTGAAACTCGGTATCGTAAAAAGCAAGATTGAAGGGAAATCTCAGGCTGAGAACCTTCCCACAAGGCCGAAATATCTCCAGTACGGAATCCTATCTCCCAGCCATTCTTAAGACTGATGCGCGTGGAGGCGGGATATCGGAAAACATCCGAACCACCACGTTGAATTCCTGTTTCCAGAATCCACGCATTTGTGATGCGTACACCACCCGACACGCCACCTGTCCATCCCCCATTGGCCATGGCCTCCCGGCTTCTGGCAGTTAGATTGGCCGCGACCACCACAGGCATGGCAGGTCGAAAACCCGCACCCAATGAAATCAACGGGCGATTTGAAACTGTCATTGTCGCGGATTCGCTCGACTGAAACCAAGTATCGGCATCGAGTACATCAACAGCACCTGAAAGCCAATCGTTGGGATCAATGGCACCATCAGAGGAGCCAAATGAAGACAAGTCTACATCAATGTCATTCACATCATAAGACTCTCCCTCCCAGGTCATCCTTCCAATGTCCACCAATGACAAAGAAATCCAGGCGCCATCTGCCCTCGACAGCACACCGCCAAAATCCATCCCCCATCCGTAACCTGAGGGACTTACGACACTTAACCAATCCACTGAAGGACCTCCACCAATGAGAGAGTCCAAATTTTGCAAATCAGAAATTTGAAATCCCTGGGAACGTGCACCAAACGCTTTGACTTCTCCATTCTCAGTATGGATGTCAAAGAATGAAGTCCCAAACAATGCCCTCAATCCCAAACCCGTATGCAAGGACCATCCTTCCTCAGCGTTTCCCCACACCCTTGATATGCCTACTTCGTGAGTTCTTAATGCCTGATATGAAAGTGACGTATTCTCCAGCACATTCGCCAGTGTTACGTTTCCTGCAACAGTCACACCCTGCCACAAATCCCCGAGTTCAAAAACGTAATCCTCCACCGAAACCACCGCACCCGTTTCAATCAATTCAATTTCTGAAAACAAGTCCAATCCACCATCGGTGAACAGTTTGGCGGTCTTCGAACTGAGTGTGATGTGGGCAGACACGCCCCTCCGATTGGCGTAGGCCACTCCCCAATTCCCAAAACGTCGGGCAAAAGCTGCAGCGAGAAAGGCCGTGTTGAACGACAACTCTTCATCGGTCAATGCACTGAGCCATTCCTCTGAAGTCCAAGAATCCGAAACCTCGTTTCCTCTCCCGAGAATCTGGTCCCACATTTCGCTCCGGTCAAGCAAATTTGATTTCACCGAGAATCCGCCCTCAAACCCACCTGACACCTTTCTAAAATCACCAGCCCACCCCGAGTGAGTCAACAGCGCAGGATTGTAACCCAAAGCGCGATAATCAGAGCTTAAAGCATAAGGACTTGCAGCGCCCTGGACATGGGTTCGATCCAATTGAGCCAAAGCTGAAAATGAAATGACGAATCCCCAAACCAAAAGGACAACACGAAACAAACCCCGCATCACGAAAATCAAATTGGAATGTTCCAGCCGAAGTGATCTTCCCCAGATCCATATCTCACGCCATCGAGCAATTCCTTCACTTTTGGGGCAATCACCCAAGATTCAACGGGTGGCAAATCCCAGTCTACTTCAGGCAAACCGAGGGTGCAAATGGATGATACAGTGGCTGCTGTTCCTAGCCCAAATGCCTCCTTCAAGGTTCCGTTTTTGGCAGCCTCTACCAATTCTTGAACTGTGACTTTACGCTCTTCGACTTTCACCCCTTGTTGCTGCATTAAAGCCACAGCACTGGCGCGTGTGATTCCCGCCAAAACGGTGTCGCTCGTCTGCGGGACAACCATTGTATCTCCCAACACGAATGCAACATTCATCGTACCGCACTCCTCAACATTCTGATGTGTGGCAGCATCGGTCCAAAGAATTTGGTCATACCCTTGGGACTTTGCCAATTCTGTAGGGAAAAGTGACCCTGCGTAGTTCCCCGCAGCTTTTGCTCCACCAGTCCCACCCTCGGCAGCCCGCGTGTAATGCAATTCCACTTTGACCTTAACCGGTTTCGTGTAGTAGGCTCCAACCGGACAGGTAAAGATGCAGAACCTGTACTTTTTGCTTGGTCTGACGCCCACGTGGGATTCAGTTGCAAACATGAAGGGACGGATGTAGAGCGCACTGTCTGCATGACTCGGCACCCAGTTTATATCCAATTTTAACAACTCAACCAGGGCCTGAAAAAAGGTGTCTTCAGGCATTTCTGGCATCCCCATTCGTTGTGCCGACAGATTGAATCTTTTGATGTTTTCTCCAGGCCTAAACATTGATACGGTACCGTCCTTCTGACGAAATGCCTTCATACCTTCAAAAATGGCCTGGCCGTAGTGCAGAGACATCATTGCGGGGGAAAATGTCATGGGGCCGTAAGCAGAAATTTCACCTCTTTGCCAAACTCCTTCAACGCAATCCATGACAAACATGTGGTCGGAGAATACTTTGCCGAAGGCCAAATTGGATAAATCCACGCCGTCGAGCCTACTCGCCCCCACGGGTAAAATGTCAAAATCCAACGTCTTGTAATCCTCCATCAGCATAACCTTTCGTTTAGGTGTTGCAAAAATCGCTCATCCGAGCGCCCTGTGCAAGTATTGAATTCGCCAACAAGTGTTGTGTATTCAAATTAAGAGTCCGAGTAAAACAGAAACTTATTGGGACTTACAAGTCCTGTTTTCACAGCATACATGACCATGGCAGCGGTGTTGTTGACCCCCAACTTGGACATGATGTTTTTGCGATGTGTCGTGACCGTGTGGGTACTCAGAAAGAGCTTTTCTGCAACTTGCGTATTGGTCAATCCCTCCGCAATCAATTCCAACACTTCCGTTTCTCGTCCACTCAAATGAATTGGATCACAAGACAAGGGAAGCGACTCTAGGTCGTCCACATCAATGGACTCTTGTCTGATTCGATCAAGAATTTGTCCGCAAAAAAACGTGCCGCCTTTGGACGTTTCCCGAATGGCCTCCTCTACTTCCCCCAAATCACAATCTTTTTTGATGTAGCTATCCACACCAGCTTTCAATGCATTGACCAGCGTATGACCACTTTGCTGGGTGGTGATGGCCAAAATACGCGTCGATGAGCGGCATGCCTTAATGGCACGAACAACATCTATGTCAAAACCTTCTGAAAGGAAATCGACAACAACCACATCCGGAGCAAAAGACTGTACGAGACCTGTCAAAGATTCTCCGTCCGAAGCCTCACCGATGACCTCGACCCCTTCAATTTGGCGAACCATGTTCCTTACACCGAGCCTAAACAAGGCACTGCTGTCCCCAATGGCGAGATTCGTACGTGAGGGGATGGACATATCTAGTGCTTGAAACGGTTCTTCGCAAAGATAGATGACGGCTTGTCAAGCCAATGTCAAAGTCGCCACAGGAGACCATCCTCGGCGATTAAAACATTTTCATGTTCTTTTGACGCTTCAAGTCGCAATGGCTCCAAATCCTTGTACCGCAAGCTGACATGCCCCAGCACCAAAGTTTCCACACCAGCTTGCCTAGCCAATCTACCAGCCTCCTTCGCGGTGCTGTGATATGTTGATTTTGCGCGTGTCGCGTCTGCTTCATTGAATGTGGCGTCGTGATAAAGCAACGTCGCACCCTTCGATGCGAGCCGAAGATTTTCGCAAGGCCTCGTATCCGCTGAATACACATAACTTCTCGATGGTCGGGGTGGCGATGTGCACCACATCTCCGGCTGCAGCAACTCCCCTCCAAGTTCAACTGTTTCTCCTCTTTTAAGTGCTTGACGGACATCAAAAGGCAATCCTGCCTCCTTCGCTTTTTGACCATTCAATTTCCATGGCAATGAATGCTCTTCAATTCGCAATCCACAACAGGGAATGCGGTGTTTCACTGGAATGCTCGCAAACCGGAAGTGCTTCACTTCATGAAAAATCTCTGTCCTCTCCTCAGACCACGAATGCAAACGGATTTCGAATGACAGATGCGCTTGAATGGCTTTCCATGTTTGTTGAAGCCACGCGCCCAAATCTGGCGGCCCCCAAATGTCCAAGCTGTCCGTACGTCCCAACAAGGACATGGTACTTAGTAGGCCTGGCAAACCCAAAACATGGTCGCCATGCATGTGACTGATAAAAATACCCTTCAGTCTTTGAAAGCGCCTTTTGTTTTTACGCAATGCCAGTTGGACACCCTCCCCAGCGTCAATCAGAAAGGTCTGACCATGAATGTCCACAAATTGTGACGTCGTACCTCTTTGGAGAGATGGCACAGCAGCGCCTGTGCCAAGAAACACCACTTCAAAAGTCATCACGTGAAAACGTGATCGCGCATTTAATGCTGCACGAGAATGCGCCTGAAGGTCGACCCTTTGCCGCCAGCCACACGAAGTAGGTACAACCCTTCTGCACAATTTTCGAGGTTTACCACTTCTGTACTCCTTCCGAAGCCTGAAGTAACCACTTGCCCGCTCAGATCAAAAAGGGACCAAGTCACGCCAATGGGAAGTCCTGTGATGATAAGGCTTTGATTCGCCGGGTTAGGAAATACGCTCCAGCTCAAAACATCTGCCTCATTCAACCTAGTCACGACTTCAATCCCCTCAACTTCAACGGAACATCCAATGCTGTCAACGACGAGGACACTGAAGCTTCCTCCATCTAATCCACCCAGAGATGGACCTGTCCCCAAAATCAAACCTGAGTCATCAAACCACGTAGCTGTCCAGGATCCTTCGGCGTCGATGACCTCTACTTCAAGGGCACCGTTGGATTGATTTTCATCGGCATCCGTCACGCTGACCTCAGCAGAAATTGTACAATCCAAACCCTCATCAATGACAACCCATCCGCCAAACTCACTCTGACATTCTTCTGTAGTCACCAAGACACTGAAAGTGCCAGGATTTGCAACGGTCACCGTATTTCCAGTTCCAATTTGAAGACCTGAAGAATTGAACCAGGCAATTTCTGTGGCCGAAACACCTTCAGCCAATGTTACTGTCAGCTCTCCCTGCACGCCATTCAAACTGTTGGCATTTGATACATCCACACCTGCAATGAGAGGACAATTCACACGTAAACTGAAATTGTCAAATGTGTAGGGGACGTTGAAGGGCGTGAATATGGTGGCCCAAGCTTGAACATCAATGGATATGCGATACAAACCAGCACGATTTGGGGTGCCTTGTATGGCTCCACAGTACTGGCCTCCTCCTAAGAATGTGCCGTCATTGGGTGAGTCATCGTTGTTGTTGAAGACCACCTCCAATCCGATGTCCCCAGCGTGGAAAACCTCAGCCGTCGCGAGATCTGTAAAGACAATTCCCGAATACACCCCATTGCCATCAATCGCATCCTGCAGCACAATGACACTGTCGACGGGGAGAGTCGGAGGATATGTCGAATCAATCCCCGCAGCCGTTTCTGGTATCAAAATGTGGAGTACATCGAAGTAAGACTCATCCAGCATGCCATTTTCAAAAGACTCGTCTTCCAGAGGGTCAGGTGAAACACCAAATTCAGCATCACCAAAATCGAAGTCGATGTCACACTGGCTATAGACCGAAGCCGTGGCGAGCATGCCAAGACTCAGGAACAAATTCTGAGCGTATTTATTCATGTTTTTAAGATGTAATTTATCCTTCTGAAGCTTCGTCTGAAGTGCCCAATTCCTTTTCTGTGGCGTCCATGTAAACGAAGTCAACAGCCTCATTTAATGTGGGCGTGATGTTGAGGACGCGGTCCAATTGAGAAATTTGGACCAACTTTTCGACCGTGGGCTGTAAGCCACAGAGCACAAATGTCCCATGCTCATCACGGCACATTCGATTCCCAACCAACACCGCACTTAATCCACTGGAGTCGCAATACCGCGACTCAGTCAAATCCAAAACAATGTTGAGGTGCCCAGATTTCGCAAGCTGAACCAATTCGGCTTTCAGGTCTGGGGCGTGCAAAGCATCCAATTTTTCAACTGTGCTTGTCACAATGGCGACTCTGTCGCGGTGTTCGATGGTAAACTTCATGGTGAATCGTATGGTCAAATATAGGTCGGACGAGCGTGTGGTTTTAACCTCGGCCCTGAGCAAGCAAATAAAGTACAGCCATGCGCACCGCAACACCATTTTCCACTTGGTCCAAAATGATTGCGTGTTTGCTGTCGGCCACTTCACTGCTAATTTCCACTCCCCGGTTAATGGGTCCCGGATGCATGATGATCAGCGCCTTATCGGCTTGCGCAAGTCGGGGCAAAGTAAGTCCGAAGTTCATGGTGTACTCACGCAACGAAGGAAAGAATCGAACAGCGTCCGTGTCCCCTTGGCGCTCGAGTTGAATGCGCAACATGTTTAACGAATCTGCCCACCGAATGGTCTCATCCAAATCGTGACTCACCTCAACTCCCAACTGAGACAGGTGCCGAGGAATCAAGGTATGTGGGCCACAAACCCGAACATTTGCCCCAAGCAGCTTCAATGCCAAAATGTTGGACAATGCAACCCTTGAGTGTTGGATGTCTCCGACAATCGCAACGTTTTTTCCCACCAAATCATCGCCCAAATTCTGACGCAAACTGAATGTATCGAGCAAAGCTTGGGTGGGATGCTCGTGCGTTCCATCTCCCGCATTGACGATGGGTACATCAATCTTCGATGCCAAGAATTGATGCGCCCCAGGATGAGGATGGCGCATCACAACCATGTCCACCTTCATGGCCAAGATGTTGTTGACTGTATCCACAAGTGTCTCGCCTTTTTTCACAGAAGAACCTGCCGCCGAAAAATTCACAACATCTGCAGAGAGGCGCTTCTCAGCAAGTTCAAATGACAACCTGGTCCGAGTAGAATTTTCAAAAAAGAGGTTTGCCACTGTCAAATCTCGCAGCGAAGGAACCTTTTTTATGGGCCGATTCAGGACGTCTTTAAATTCCTTTGCCGTGGCATGAATCAAATCAATGTCGTCGCGTGTGAGTCCACGGATGCCGAGTAAATTTTTGGTCGACAAATTCGGTGTATCACTCATGACGGTTTTGTATTCAGGAGTATCACGCGATCCATTTCATTTTCTTCACTCCATTCAACTTTGACATGCTGAGCACCAATGCTGTCGACATGCTTTCCGATGAAATTCGGCTCAATGGGCAATTCACGGGAAAATCGACGATCAATCAAAACAACCAAGGAAACAGACTTTGGGCGACCATGCGCCAGCAACGCATCCAATCCCGCTCGAATGGTTCTTCCAGTGAAGAGTACGTCGTCCACAAGTACGACGTGCCTCTCCTCCACTGTGAATCCCATGTCATTGACATTGGGAGACAACGGCTTTCCATGGGTTCTGAAGTCGTCTCTAAAAAACGTCACATCCAACTTTCCACAATGAATGTCTGTCCCGGGTATCAATTCCTCAAGACGCATTTTCAAGCGATCCGCAAGCCGAGATCCTCGAGGTTGAAGCCCAACCAAGTCGGTACAAGAAAAATCGTGATGCTCGATCAACTGATGCGCCAGCCGGTCGAGAATGAGCGCAAACTGCGCTGGAGGAATCAAAACCTGGTCCTGCATGATTCTCGGCGAAGATACGGGCAAAAAAAAGGAGACCAAACGGCCTCCTTTCTCTCTAGATGTTTCAAAGAATTAACCATTGTCGTCCTTCTTTTCATCCTTGGCAGACACTTCTGCTGAAGCAGCTGTGTCCTCGGACGCTGAGGGTTCCTCCGTCGGCTTTTCTTTCTTTTTTGCAGCAGCCTTCTTCTTGGACGCCGTCGTCTTCTTAGGCTCC